>JBLHRW010000331.1:0-5453 GCA_047626445.1 Neolewinella sp. | reverse complement strand
TTTGACTTACACGCTTACTGCGGGTGCGTTCACTGCTTCTAAGAAGATGGTGGTTGTTAAGTAACGCTGCGGCCTGAAGGCCGTTGAACAGCAGCCTGAAGGCTGCGAAACAAGCCCCGCTGCTCCTGAAGATGGAGTGGCGGGGCTTTTTTACGCTAAACAACACCATGGAGACAATCTCCCCAAAACAAAGTAAGTTTACACCAAGTATGAACTTACCCCTTTTCTTAGCCAGGAATGTAGCCAAGGGCGGCACGCAGTCGATCTCCCGAACGATTATCGGTATCGCCATTGCAGCTGTAGCGATATCTATGGCAACCATGGTACTGGCCAGTGCACTGATCTCCGGATTCAAATCTGAAATTTCCACTAAAATTTTCGGCTTTTGGGGACACATCCACATTACAGCGGATGCCGCAAGCTATCGGATACTGGACAGCTACAATCACCCTATCTCGACCAACCAAGACTTTTACCCTAGCCTGGATACCATCAGGCAGGTAAAGATGGAGCCATTCGGTAGCTCTCTGGGCTTGGAAGCCGGAGAAGCGGAGTCGACGAAAGGCGGGGTAAGCCATATTCAGCAATTCATCGTACTGCCCGGGGTAATTTCCGTTTATGCAAAAGGGGAGCGGCTACCAACGCAGGAGGCCATGATCCTGAAAGGAATTGCGGAGGATTACGACTGGGATACTTTTGGCCGCTACCTTGAAGAAGGAGAACGATTGGTGGTCTCTCCGGATTCGACGAGCAAGAGCATCATCATCAGTTCGATAACGGCAAAACGGCTCAAAGTTGGCCTGGGAGACCGGGTCGATTTTGCTTATATCAGTAGTGATCTTAAGGAACGCCCCCGCGCTTTTACCGTGACCGGCATTTATAAAACGGGGTTAGAGGAATACGATCGCCAGTTTGCGCTGGTAGACATTAAACAACCCCGGGGGCTACTGGGCTGGAAGGAGGACCAGGTTGGTGGCTTTGAAGTAACCATCGATGACCTGGACGACCTTGAGCTGCTCAGTAATTACATCCACTACGAAGTATTGCCCCAGGACCTATACGGGGAAAGCATCCGACGGAAGGTTAGTGAGCTGTTCAACTGGCTGGACATCCAGGACTATAACTGGGCAATTATCCTAACCTTGATGATCATTGTAGCGATCATTAACATGATGACAGCCTTATTGATCCTGATCCTGGAAAGGACGAATATGATCGGTACACTTAAAGCATTGGGGCTAAATAACTGGAGCATCCGGAAGATATTTCTGTACTACGCCGGCTTTATCATTGTTGGTGGTTTGTTGCTGGGTAACGGCATCGGCCTCTCACTATGTTGGATACAAGACACCTTCGGTATTGTCCACCTGGATGAAGAATCCTACTACTTGTCCGTTGCGCCCATCGAGGTGGATTGGTTAACGATTGCCGGCCTGAATATTGGTACTTTTTTAGTAACCCTTGCTTTTTTGATCGTCCCATCTTACCTCGTTACCCGGATTGATCCGGTGGAGGCGATCAGATTCAAGTAATTTGGTCTACCTGAACGCTGGGCTCACATCCTCTTGGTTACCTCTGCCTCCAGCTTGCCCTTTCCTTCCATTTTTAGGAACTTCTGGAGTACCTTATTCTTACCGATCCGGCCTTTATTATTTTGATAGAAATCCATGACCGTTCGGACTGCGGCGAGGTTAGTGGCCAGCGGTTCGTCATCTCCGGACTCAATAATAGCTTTGGCATATCCGCCCATGTACAGCATCAGGCAATCAGAACAGTCGCCATAGTCTGCCAGGCCGGGACCCAGGGTGATGGTCATTGTCGGTGTGCCAGTCAGCCACTGCAACAGATAGGTATTGACGCGCTTGCGTTTCTGCTGTTCTTTATTCAAATGAGTGTCCCGTAACCATATAACTGCGGCAACGATGTTGTCGTTCTGGGCCAGGTAGTCTGCTGCTGTTTCTAGTTGAAGATCTTTGGGGACGGTGAACTCCTGAGCAGAGAGGGGCGAGGAGAAAAGGGCAATAGCCAGGATCAGAAAATGCTTCATAATAGGATGGAGTGTAGGGGTGATTAACAGTAAGATGATGAATTTAGGACATTTGGCGCGGGCGCAGGTGAAAAATTAGATTTTGGAGCGGGGTAACCAGCCTGGAAACGCTGCCACTACAACTTTTTAAAAAATTGTAGTGGCTCCCACAATCGGCTACGGATACAGCAAATACGGCGCTCTCCGTTGAACAAAGGCGTTGGTGCTGTCCACCATGCTCGCCAGAACCTGATCGATCTGGTTACCGTTCTCGATCATTATTCGGAGTTCACGGCCACCCGCCAGTAAGTCAAAAAAGTCTGGACGGGTGAAGAACTCGACACCCTGTTCGGTGAGGTCCTGGTAAGCACGGATGAGGTGATCCAGTTGCCATCTGGCCTGGCGGAGCTCTTCAAGGCTCATTTTGCTGAGGTCGACACCCCGGCAGAGTTGGCCGTTCAGCTTGGGGTCAGCACTTCCCGGGCCGGGGGTAGGGGTGAAGCGGATGTCTCCATACCGAAGTTGTGGGTGGCCGTACATTTGGAATTGCTTAAGGGTTCCCCGGCCTACAGAAAGGGCGGTCCCTTCGAAAAAGCACAGGCTGGGGTAGAGGTAGATACTGTGCTGGTTAGGCAGGTTAGGAGAAGGAGGGACCGGCAACTCGTAAGCCTGGTGATGATCATAGCCGGGCATGGTGATTACCTTAAGGTCGGCTTGGACGCCCTCGGCTAACCAACCTTCACCGTTGACCATCCGGGCAAACTCTCCCACGGTCATCCCGTGAACTACCGGGATGGGCGCGATGCCGATGAAGCTACTGAAGTCTGGGTAATCCAGCGTCCGGCCAGCAGTATAATGACCGTTCGGGTTTGGCCGATCGAGGACCATAACCGTTTTGCCCTGCTCTGCGGCGGCCTCCATAACGTAAAAGAGGGTAGAGATGTAAGTGTAAAACCTGGCGCCAACGTCCTGGATATCGAAAATGACTACGTCAATATCCGCCAGGTCCGCTGCGGAGGGCTTTTTGTTCTTGCCGTAGAGCGATTTAATCGGCAGGCCGGAGCGGACATCCCGGCCATCGGCGATGGTGGCACCAGCGTCCGCTGCCCCCCGGAAACCGTGTTCGGGAGCAAAGATCTTTTTCAGGTCCAAACCCCGGCTTTGCAGACTGTCAACCAGGTGGGTAGCTCCAATGGTGGAGGTCTGGTTAACGACGAGTGCGAGGCGCTTGCCGATCAGCTGCGGGACGTAGGTCTCCGTCTCCCAGGCGGCCGGCCGGGTCGGAAGTGCTTCCGGCGTTGATGGAGCCGTTACCGCAGCCGGCTCCTCCGTCCCTGCTCCTTGCACCGGCGTCCGCGCCTGATCAGAAACGACGGAATTACTACAATTTGAGGTAATTGAAAGTAAAAAACAAAAATATATACCTACCTTGGCCATTGTTATCGTATTTAGTGGGTAGTAAGTAGTAAATAATGCACTAGTGAATTGGTGCCATGAAGACGTCCATTTAGCCTTAGCAGGTCAATTACTACCTACTATTCACTACTAACTACACACTACTTACAAATGTAGTTACTCAAAATGAAAAACAAAGAATACGCAATCGTCGACGTGGAAACCACGGGCGGCAAAGCCAGCCGCTGCCGGATCACCGAGATCGGGATCGTGATCTTTGACGGGGAGAAGGTAATTGAAACCTACGAAACGCTCCTTAATCCGGAAACTTATATCCCCGCTGGCATCACAAAACTGACGGGAATAACGATGGATATGGTGAAAGATGCACCGAAATTCCATGAAGTAGCCAAGCGGATCGTGGAATTAACGCAGCACCGGATCTTTGTAGCGCATAATGCACGATTCGACTATGATTTTGTTAAGGAGGAGTTTCGTCGTCTTGGCTATACTTATACCCGTAAGCAACTTTGCACCGTTCGGCTGACGCGCAAAACCTATCCTGGCCTGAAGTCTTACAGCCTGGGCAACCTGGTCAAACACTTTGGCATCCGGTTGGATAATCACCACCGTGCGTTAGCGGACGCAACGGCGACCACAGAATTGCTGAAACTCTGCCTCGCCGGCCCCGATTCTGAGGAACAGGTATCGCTACTCGTTAACCAAGGCATCAGTGAGACGAAATTGCCTAAGAACATGAAGCTGGCGCAAATTGAAAATCTGCCGGATGAATGTGGGGTCTACTACTTTCACGATGATACTGGCCGCGTGATTTACGTTGGCAAAAGTAAGAACATCCGGTCCCGCGTCGCGCAGCATTTTAACGACCGGACCGGAAAAGGAAAACTGATTGCTAGCCAGGTGGCAGACATCACCTACGAACTGATGGGGTCCGAGCTAGTAGCCTTGCTCCACGAAAGTGAGGAAATTAAGCGGCTGCAACCAGGTATTAACCGTGCGCTGCGGCGCACGAAATTTCAGTACGCCATTACCTCGAAGCTCAACGAAGTAGGGTACCGGTGTTTTGACATCGTGAAAAACACGGCGCAGGTCCGTAAGGAAGAAGATGTGATCAGTGAGTTTCCCACCCTGACCCGGGCTAAAGGGCGGCTGGACTTCGTCCGCAAGCAACAAGAACTTTGTGGGGTACTTACGAAGCAACAGACCGGCGAGATTTGCTTCTATTTTCATCTTAAGCAATGCCGGGGTGCCTGCCATGGCGTTGAAAGCCCTGCGGAGTATAACCTCCGGGCAGAAGAGGCCCGGCTGTACCTCCGTAATGTCTTCGATTATGACTTCTTGCTCTTTGACCGCGGGCGAACACACGATGAAGAAGCCGTAGTCCTGGTGCAGAACGGCAAGTACCAGGGGTTCACTTACGTCAGTAAAGAAGAAGCGCACAACGTAGATTCTATTCTTGAAGACATCAAATACCTGGAGAGCCATCCGGATACCGCCCGCATTATTCAGCGGTTCGTGGCGGAGAAGGGGGGGAGGTTGGTGGATCTGGCTACTGGGAAACGGCGGAGCTTAGTTTGATGCTTCGCAGCCTTTGAACCACTAAGACATTAAGGCACTAAGAGCTACACTAAGAAAATAAGGCGGTCAAAAGGCGTAAGTTATTTATACGGCGTCCCTTAGTGTAGCCCTTAGTGTCTTGTGCCTTAGTGGTTAAATCTATTATCGCCGAATAGCCACCACCGGATCCAACCCCGCAGCCTTGCGCGCCGGGTAAGTACCGAAGACAATGCCAATCAGAAGCGCGACTACGCTTACAACTAGCAGGGTATTGAGGGAGAATATGGCCCGGAATTCCAGGTCGTCGACAAAGTAATTGAGGATGGGCGCTGCAATTAAAGCTACGGCCATACCAAGAAACACGCCGAAAAAGCAACCGATAGCGGAGATGGCAACGGATTCTGATAAAAACTGCGTAATGATGTTCCGCCGGTTGGCGCCTACGGCCTTACGA
>JBLHRW010000330.1:0-5476 GCA_047626445.1 Neolewinella sp. | reverse complement strand
TTGTTCTCACCGGATTTACAAATCCTTTGCATAGCCTCAGTTACGGAAATGATTTTTAAATTTGGGGAGGGCAAAATAAGGTGGTCAAAAGGCGTAAGTTATTTGTACGGCGTCCCTAAGCGTAGTCGAAGTGCAGGTGCAAAGCCACCTCCCCCTCGTCGACCAACAAAGAACATTAGTCGAGTCATACCCCATTTCAACCGAAACCCATGATCCAACGTGCAGCCCGCAGTGCTCATTAACGTCCTTCTAGCATAACGCCTCCCAAAGGCACCAAATAGCTAGATAAATGAAAAACTTTACACCATCAACGATTTTACTTTGCTCCTTAATCCTTCCCTCTGGCACCTGCGGCCCCGCCCTTAAGCGTCAGGGCGTCAAGGCGCCACAGCGTCAGATAGTCAGCGCGTCAAACAGTCAGCGCGTCAAACAATCAGGTAGTCAAGTAGTCAAGGCACTACTCTTGTTGATAACGCTGCTACTTCCGCTTAGCACGTTTGCTCAGAATGCTGCCGGACCAAATACCACGGAAGAAGTGAGCCCCGACGCCTATGCGATAAAAGGGCAAGTGCAGGACGCCGACGGTAACGCCGTAGCCTTCGCTAACGTTGCCCTCTACACGGTACCCGACGCCAAACTGGTCAAAGTAGAAACCACCGACGATGCCGGCATCTTCAAAATGGACGGCATCGCCGACGGCACCTACGACCTGGTCGTGACCTACCTCGGTGCCCCCGACCTCCGCAAAGAAGGCATCAAAGCCGTGAACGGCGTATTGGACCTGGGCGTCCTAAACATGGCGCCCGCCGCCATCGAACTCGCCGGAGCGACGGTTACCGCCACCAGGGCCCTGGTGGAAATCAAGCCAGACCGAACGGTCTTCAACGTGCAGGGAACGATCAATGCGGTGGGCGACAACGGCCTGGACCTGCTCCGTAAGGCTCCCGGCGTAACGATCGACAACAACGATAACATCAACGTGCTTGGCCGCGCCGGTGTGTTGGTCTATGTAGACGGCAAGCGCCTGCCGCTGTCTGGCGATGACCTGTCGAACTACCTCCGCAGCCTCACCGCCGAGCAGATTGACCGCATCGACATCATCACCAACCCCGGTGCCAAGTATGAGGCGGAGGGCAATGCCGGCATTCTCGACATCCGCCTGAAAAAGAACGAAAACGAAGGGGCCAACGGTACCGTATCCACCACGGTAAGCCAGGGAAAGTATGCCCAATACAACGCTAATTTCACCGGCAACTACCGCAACCGGTCGCTCAATGCTTTCGGCACCCTGGGGTATGGCGCTGGCCAGTCTTACAATACGGTCAATTTCGACAGCTACCAGAACGGCTTGTACCTGGATAATGAGATTTTTTTCAAAAACACCAATACCAACCCTAACTACCGGTTTGGCACCGATTTTTTCCTGGGAGACAAACACACCATCGGCTTCCTCGTCAGTGGCCGGCAGAACAGCAGTGAAGATTTCTCTTATAACAATATCGACCTCTACACCGTCGCCAATTCATTGGAAACCCCGGACAGCCTCCTGCGGGCAGAAACCTTCGGAACCGGTGACCGCAACCAACAAACTTATAACCTCAACTACCGGTTCGACGCCGGCGAGGGCAAAAGCCTCAACATTGACCTGGATTACGGCAGCTTCCGCAACGAGAACCTGCGCGACCAGCCCAACCGCTACCTGAGCCCCGACGGCGCAGAAGTACTCAGCGTATTCAACAACTACTTCGACACCCCGACCAACATAGACATTGCCACGGCCAAGATCGATTACGAGCAGCCACTTGCCGGCGGCAACTTTAGCACCGGCCTGAAATTCAGCAACGTCGGCACCGAAAACACTTTCCTGTTCTACGACGTTGACGACGCCAACATCCGCAACCTGAACAACGGCCGCTCCAACCAATTCGATTACGATGAGAGCGTGTACGCCGCCTACGTGAACTACGCGGGTAAAATCAGCGACAGGCTCAACTTTTCCGCCGGTCTGCGCGCCGAAGTAACCGACGCGATGGGCGTACTGACGCCTTTCCGTGCCGACCTGGCCGCACCGCCGGTTGAGCTCGACTACGTCAGTTTCTTCCCAAGTGCCGGCCTTACCTACGCCCTTAACCAGGAGAAGGGAAATACGGTTTCCTTAAACTACGGCCGTCGCATCAACCGGCCCGACTACAACGTCCTCAACCCGTTCCGCAACCAGATCAGTCAACTGAGCTATGAAAGCGGCAACCCATTCCTGAATCCGGAGATCGTGGACAACGTAGAACTGGGCTACACCCTTGCCTACCGCTATAATTTCAAGCTTGGCTACAGTCGGACGAGCAATCAGATCACCCGCCTTATTGGTCCAGACGAGATCTTTCCGGCCGCCCTTTCCGTTAGCTGGGACAACCTGGCCACGCAGACCAACTACAGTTTCAGCGCCGCACTGCCCTTCACCGTTACGCCAAAGTGGAATGCCTTCTTCAATGTTTCGGGCGGCTACATCGACAACCAGGCGGATTACGAAGGCGGGGCTTCGATCGACGTGCAGGCCTTTACCTACACCATCTTCTCGCAGCAAACCTTCAACCTGCCGAAAGGCTTTACGGCTGAAGTGAGTGGGTACTTCTCCGGCCCTGGCATCTGGGGCGGCGTGTTCGAGTACAAGACGAGCGGTGCATTGAACCTGGGCCTCCAGAAGAAATTCCTGAACAACCAGTTGAACGTGAAGATCAGTGGTAATGACCTGCTCTACACCTCCGGCTGGCGGGGCGGTTCCGAATTCAACGGCCTGGTCTCTCAAGGCCGGGGCAACTGGGACAGCCGCCGGGCGACCCTTAGCCTTAGCTATAACTTTGGTAACCAGAAGGTGAAGAGCCGGAAGCGGGATACTGGGCTTAGTGAGGAGGCAGGACGGGTGAACTAGTCTTGTAGTCTGGTAGGGCGCAGCGAGCATCCCCCTGCGGCAGCCCTACAAGACTAATTACGAGCGCAGCGCCTTAGAACCGCCAAATCGCCTGTAGCCCAGCATCCGTACGCCGCGGCCCACCAGTAGCCTCCAGGCCAGTATCGAAGATCGTACCATCGGTGTAAAAGGTTTGCGCAATGCGCCCTTCCAGCGTTAGCCCTCGGATACCTTTATATCGGACCAGGAAGAAGGCGCGGGTACCTTGGTGGTAATAAGGAATCACGCGGGCATTATACAGCAAGCCATTTTCATACTGGTAAAACCGAACGTTGAAACCGTCGGTATCGAAAATAGCCATCCGAGCGGTGAAACTGAAGGGACCACTGGGGCGGAAGCGCAGGTCCTGATAAATCATGAACCCGTTCTCCTGGCCGTTGAGTGGGTCTTCGGTAAAGCCTGCATCAAAGCGGCTGCGCCATTCCCAGGCATTGTCGATCTTATAGGAAAAGTGCAACCGAGCCTGGAACCGTGTGCGGGCCACTACGGGGTCGAGGTTGGTAAAGACTGATTCGTCGCCGTCGGTTCCGAACCCTTTGGTTTCGGAGCGCAGCTCCAGGTAGGTTTCCATTTTCCGTTTCTGCCAGTAGGTCACCCGAAAGCGGTACTCATGCCCCTCGCTGGGGGCATCAATGTTGAAGCGGAGGTAAGGAAAGCGGAACAGATCGTAGTAGGCGTTGATTCGCCAGTGCTTTCCCGGCCGGACTTCCAGGCCGAAGTAGAGCCCTTCCTCATTTCGGGCACCGGTAGTTTCGCCGAAGGGACGAGCATTGAGCGCCTGATAACCAACGCCGTAATTGCGGTAAACGACCGAGAGGTCGACAAAACGATCCAGCCCCATCATGAGGCCATGAATCTGAGCGACACCGATAGTGGTATTTTCGACGTTTTCGGACAGGTTTTGCGAGCCCGCTATTTCGCCAAAGAAGGTAAAATTCCGGAGCCGGTAGCGGTAGTCAATACCGGCGTTGATCAAATCCGTTCCCCGGAAGAAAAACCGGTTATAGGCTTGATCGCGGAGTTCTAGCGGCCGGCTCAGGTTAGTGCTCAGTACGTTGAATCCCAGTTGCAGCCTTTGGCTGGCACGGTAGCGGAGGCTGCCACCGAAGTTGACCTGCGTAATGGAGTTGCGGTCTTCCACTTCATTGGGGGTCCGGTTCAGGCCCGTGAGGTCAAGGCTGGTAATACCGAGGTCTTCGTTCTCCAGGGTCAGGGAATCCGGGAGCTCAGCAATGTTGGCCGTACGGCCCCGGCGGCTGGCGAAGACGCTGAGTTCGACTTTTTCTCCCAATGCCAGCGTAGTGGCGGCGCCGCGCATAAAACTCAGTTCGTTGACACTGGTATAGGGGCGCAGGACCTTACCTCCTCGTGCCACATTGGTCGCCTGGCTGCTCTTGCCGAAGCCGAAACCGGTGTACAGGATCAGCCCCTGGCCGAAGCTGACGGAAAAATCCCCCAAGGCCAAAGCCTTTACGGTCCGGTTAACATCAGCGAGGTAGAAGTGGCCGCTGTAGTAGTCAAACCCTCGTTTCTTATTATTAGCCGCAAAAAAGGCTTCCCCAGGGTCTTTTTCGGCGGTAATACCGAAGCTCATCTTATTGCTGTACCGTTGGCGGAAGCGGACGTAAAACCGATCCTGGCTGCCGAGGTAGTAATTATCCACCCCGTCTTCCGGACCAAGTTCGTAACCGCGGGTGGTTTCGAGGCGACGCTGCCAGCGCATAAATAATTCCCGATCACCTTCGGCGAGCATGCGGCCCAGTGGAATCTTGGCATCGTCCAGGTCATTGCCTACCCGAACGAAGGGGGTTAGTCGTCGGATGGCCTCTAGGTCCATACTCGGTATTACCTGCAGCTCGTACGGGCTCAGAAAGCTGCCCATTCGGTCCCGGTATTCTAATATCTGGCCAACCTGAATGGGGCTAAGCAGCAGTAATTCAGTCAACTCCTCGTAAGTCGCTTTATTCAGGTTGAGGGGGCGGCGGAGGTAATCGTCCAGTAGGTCGAAAGCGCCATTGAAGGAGAATTCTTCGGTATCGTCTTCGCTGTTGGCCAATACGTCTTCGATCAGCTGTTCCTGCACATCCGTAGCCCCCTCTGGCGGGAGGGTGTCTTTTTGGGCCCGGAGGACGAAGGAAACGAGCACCAAAAGCATGATCAGGCGCGGCCGCAGGTGCAGAGGAAGTTGGAGGAGCATGGCAGCAAAGATAGCATGGCTGCCAGTGGTATGTAAATTTTGACGGGCGATGAATCTGAGCTATCCCCAAAAGACCCCTCCCTCCCCACGGGCAGGGACATTAAAAACGTTGTGCTTTTTTAGCCCTAAAACACGAAATAAACATTTCTTGCGATTAGCCTTAGGGACGCCGTATAAAGAACTTACTGGTTTTTGACCTGACGCTTTTGTTCTCGCCGTTCTTGAAAAATTCTTTGCATAGCCGTAGCTACGGAAATAATTTTTAAGAGCGGTGAGGGCAAAATAAGGCGGTCAAGAAGCATGGTTTATTTATT
>JBLHRW010000329.1:0-5543 GCA_047626445.1 Neolewinella sp. | reverse complement strand
AGCTAACAATTAAAAGCTAGGGACTAGTTGCCTAGTTCCTAGCTTTCAGTTGTAAAGTCCTAGCGACCGTAGTGGGCAAAGGCACGGTTAGACTCGGCCATCTTGTGGGTATCTTCCTTGCGCTTCACTGCCAGGCCTTCGTTGCGGCTGGCGGCGAGTAGTTCAGCAGACAGCTTCTCAGCCATACCCTTACCAGAACGCTGGCGAGAGAATTTGATGAGCCACTTCATACCGATAGACATCTTACGCTTGGCGCGGATTTCCGTCGGAATCTGAAAGGTAGCACCACCAATACGCTTGGAGCGTACTTCCACTTGAGGCATGGCGTTGTTGAGTGCGCGTTTCCACACTTCGAACTCGTCAATTTCCTCAGCGGCAACCCGCTCCTTGATCATGTCCATTGCATCATAGAAGATACGGAAGGAAGTACTCTTTTTTCCGGAGTACATGAGCATGTTGACGAACTGAGTCACCATCGCATCACCGTAACGGGGATCGGGATCAATGACTCGTACTTTTGGTTTTCTTTTACGCATAACTTGTTTGCTTCAGATGGCAACGACCCGCAAGCCGTATACCGAATGAGCCCCTAAGAAAGGGTACTCGTCTTACTAATTGGATTATTTCTTTGGACGCTTAGCACCGTACTTGGAACGAGACTGACGACGTTCGGAAACGCCAGCAGTATCGAGAGCTCCACGAACGATTGTGTATCGTACACCCGGAAGATCCTTCACACGGCCACCACGAATGAGGACGATAGAGTGTTCCTGCAGGTTGTGGCCTTCTCCGGGGATGTAGGCGATCACTTCAATACCGTTCGTAAGACGAACCTTTGCAACCTTACGGAGTGCTGAGTTCGGCTTCTTTGGTGTCGTAGTGTAAACACGAGTACATACACCGCGTTTCTGCGGACAGGAATCGAGTGCACGAGACTTGCTCGCTTCTACGATTTGCTTGCGTCCTTTACGGACTAACTGATTAATTGTAGGCATACGTTTATTTGCTTTAGCTGCGCTTTTTTTGTTTACCAGAGGCCTACCCCCTTGAAAAGCGAGCGCAAAGGTAAGAAGTTATCCTGATAATTCCTAGTGCTTATTTACTAAGATTAGTTTTTCTCACCTCAATACGTATCTCGCTAGACAGATACTCTCCAAAGCCATTAAAACCGTCCATTTTTCATAGATTTCACCTGCTCTCTGCCCAAATCCACGTATCCTTTTATGCTAAAGAATGGACAAGTTTCTCTACAACTTAATTTACTTCTACAATAGCGCCCACAAAATCTTCGATAGATGAGGCGCGGTCGGAGGGGTAAAAAAGGTTAAAAAGTAGTGTTTGGGACCCTGCTTTTCAGCCTTCACCTTGCCCCTGCGACCGCGCCCGAAAACCGTTTTCTAAAAAGCCTTAACAGCCTCCTTTAAAAGAGCATAACCCCACCAATCCCGAAGGACTGGCAGGGTCGCGCTACTCTCTAAAAATTTAAGGCCATTAGTGTGGCCATTTGGTAATGCGCTTAGCGCGCTATCACCGTCATGCGTTTAGTAATGCGTTGCTGCCCCACGGTAAGTGTGTAGGTCAGAATACCAGTACTATTGTTCAGGTCGTCCTCGGTTTGAAAAATTACTGCATTGCGGCCCACGTGTCCTTCCAGGGTCCTCGCGGCAACGAGGCGCCCTTGCAGGTCGTGCACTTCCAGCGCTACTGCGCCGGCTAGTGGTAATTCAAATACGATGGTTGTCTGAGCAGACGCAGGGTTGGGGAAGTTCTGGTGAAGTACAATGCCGTCACCGCCCGTGGTCTCGCTAAATTTAAGGCTTAAGGTCGCCGTGTTACCTGCCGGAGTGTAAGCCTCCGGGTAGGTTATTCTATCCGTTATGCTAAGGTAATCACTCATCCGTAAATCAGTAGTCGCCAGCAGGTGCAGGGTAATAATTTCCTCCCCTTCCAGGCTTTGTTTCGCCTGGTAGCTGAAGGGTAATAAGCCGTCCGTTATGTAGGCTTCATTCACGTTTCCGCGGCCAAGCAACGGAGAAGACCAGTTCTCGATCTCTAGGCCAGCGGCCACATCGAAGGTGCCCTGGAAGGCCTGTAGCTCCCCGGCAGTGACCTTCAGGTCATAGCGCTCACCTGCGGCAAGCAAGGCATCTTCAGTGTTGAGTGCGAATGCCTCACGGCCTTCGGGCTGAACAAATACATCTCCGATCTCGATGGCAACGAAGTCTGCATTACGGTTATGCCCCAGCAACTCTTCGATCATGTAATTGGTCGGGAAGATGCTCGGATCAAATCCTTCTTCAAGGCCGTTGAGGTTGAAATCCCGGCGAATGAATCGCCAAGTCGGGCTATTCTGGAAAGTATCGTCAATGCCGAGGATGACGCGGCTAATGGCCAACATATCGGAGATATCAACGTAGCCGTCACCATTTGCATCGGCCGCAATCAGGCGGTAAGGGTCTGTGAGCGGTGCGGTACCGAGAGCATGTGCTGCGATGGTGGCAATGTCACTGGTCTTGATTCGGCGGATGTTCACCACATCGGAAGTTTGCGGCTGGACCATGTACTGACCGCCTGCTGCCAGGGCTGGGAAGAGGAAACTACCGTTAGCATCCGTCAGCTGCATATTGTTCATCGATGCCATATCACTGATAGCTACTTCGATGTCACGCAGCAGTTCATTCTGTGGAGAAGTAACAAAGCCGGAGATCGAAGCGACACCTGCAGTGTTACAGCTTACGGTCGCAGAGGTGACTACGCTGGCCATTGCATTACAGTAGTGGCTTTCACCGTTCGGAGTGAAGACGTAGACTCGTACTGGAATCATACCCAGGTCTTCGCAGGTTACGTCAAATTCAATCCGGCTGGGGCTTGGGATAAAGCCCGGTGCATTGGCTTCTTCTTCGGTATAGACTGCGTATTCAATCGGAAAGTTATTACAGTTGCCATTGGTGCTGACCACGAAGTCGTCAGCTTCCACGATCGCCAGGCCACCGCCGGCACCGTCAGTTTGCAGGACAAAAGTCAGTAGCCCGACACAGATCGGTGTCACTACGCTGTTGTCTTCAATGTTAAACTGAATGATCCGACCATTTACGTTACCGCAACCATCTGTTGCCCGAGTACGAATGGCATGTTCGCCAATTGGCAGGTTAGGCAGTAGGATATTGAAGTTACCGTTGCCGTCGGAGATTACTTCTGCACTGTTGAGTGCCCGGCTGATACTAAAGCCATTTTGGGGAGCGTAGTCGAGGTCAAGCTCTACCAGCGAACTTAAGTTAGCTCCGATGCAATCGTCGAGAATAGTGTAGTCAATCTGGATACCACCGCCATCGCAGTTGGTACTGTTGGTTACATCCGAGGAGATATTGGTGATGGTCGGTGCGATGTTATCGTACACTTTCACGTACTGCACGTAGCGGAATGCGCCCCGGCTAATGGAGTTACCGTAGCCGGTATCACCATCGTTATCGTTATCGACGCTCCCGTTGGTAAGATCGTCCAAATCAAGGAAGCCAATGTTATTGTTGTTTTCACGGTTTGCATCCTGGTCCAGCACGGCTACATCGTCAGACAGGTCCGTATTACCGTTTGGCAGGACGTGCAGGAAGGTAGATTCGTTAAAGTTGCCATCACTATCGGCATCCCGGCGAACGGTATAGAAATCTCCGTTACCATCATATTCGCACCAGTTGATGACTTCAATCGTCCGGCGAAGCTTGAAACAAGCGTCGGAGGCGGCGAAGAAAGTATCTACGGTCAGGTTCGACACGACCATGTCACAGCCTAGTGGAGTGTATACAAGGTCTCCGTAGACGGGGTTGTTACCACAGGTCGCGGATGCATCAGCTGGGAATTCGAGGGTATAGTCCCGGATACCCCGGATAGCGATGATCTGGTCACAGCCAGGAGCAGAAGCGAAGCCACGGGAGTCGGTCACCGTAAAGGAACGGGTTACCGTACCGGTGCCGCAATCGTTGATGTTAGCGAAGATGCTCTGCGTCGATTGCTCGTTACCACAATTGTCCAGGCTTGTTGGCGCACCGAACAGGTCGTCGAACATAATGATGGCTCCCTGTGGATCAGCAAGGAAGTAAGCATTGACATCTTCCGGCAACAGGTCGTCGGCCTGCTCACAGTCAATCGTTACATTACCCGGGGCAATACAGATCGGAGCGGAATTATCAATCACGTTAATGACGGACATGCGGGTATTCGAATTGCCATTCGCGTCAGTAGCGCGCAGAATGACTGGAACGGCGCCCACGTCGATACACGTCAATGTAATGGTTGGGCCGAAGGCACCGATCGGGAGCAGGGAACCAGGATTCGCAAAAGCGATGTCGAGGGTAACTTCCGTACAATCGTCATAGGAGCCACGATCGATGTCTGTGGCGGCTACGGTTGCAAAGCCATTATTACTAAGGGCTACGTTGATGGCATTTTCAGCAATTACTACTGGCCCTGACCGGTCTTCGATCAAGATATCGAGGTCGGCGATCATTTCGTTACCACATTCATCGATGGCCAGGTAGCGAATCGTATGAGCTCCGACCGGGATGAAGGGAGTCAGCCGGCTGGTGGGGTTGGGCGAGTTCACATCAATGGGAGCGGAGATGTTGTCTTCAGAGCCTTCAAACAGTACGAAGGCGGTAACGGTCATCACCGCTGAGCAGCCATCAGTAACAACCAGGCCGCTGGCCCGGGTATTGATGTAGGCACCGCAACCGGGTGCGTTGGTGGTGTAAACGAGTGGTCCCTCATCAGCCATACCGTTAAAATCAAGATCTTGGGTAGGCAGGATAATGGTTGGCGCGCCGGTGTCGCCTACTTTTACCAGCTGGCTGAAGGTCTGGACGTTATCGGTATCACACCAATCGATCACGGTGTAGGTACGAACGTACTTAATGGTATTGTTACAGATGTTTACCGGAGCACTGTTGGTAAAAGAAGAACCAACGTTGCCAAACACGACGTCGAGGTAAACCGGCCCGTCGGGTGTATTCAGGAATGGGTAGTCTTCAGGGTACGGATCAGGGAAGTTTCCGCCGTTGAGTGCCGGATCGTTGCACTCGTAAGTAACCAGTTCGTTGGGTTCCTGTACGTTGACGATGCTGGGGCGTTGGAGTACGATATCATAGCTCACCACCGTTTCGCCACTGCTAAAGTCAGGTGCGGAACATTCTTCGCTTTCATCAGTAGCCGTAAAAGTGCGTGTGATGACGATGTCTCCGCATGGTCCGTCGATGAACACTTCGTCGGAAACAGTAACGTTTACGTCCGAGCAAGCATCGCGGAACCGTGGAATCATACCACCGGCCAGCAGGCGCACCATAAGGTCGGCGGAGATGGTCGACATATGCGGGAAGCCCGATCCGCCATCGACCACAAAGGAGCGGGAGATGTTACCGGGGAGGGTGTTAATGGTCAGGTCCTGCAGCTGCGTAGTAAAGAATGGTCCTGGGTTCGCGCCTGCAGTCATGAATTGGGTGGGCGGTGTTACGTCACGCGCAGTGATGCTACCTTGGCCAAAGATAAAACCAACG
>JBLHRW010000328.1:0-5555 GCA_047626445.1 Neolewinella sp. | reverse complement strand
ATCTTAAGGGTTCTCCTTGGCACGAATTCCCCTTCAGACATGCCCCAACCCTGGGCTTATCCGCCTTCAGCGTCCGTACCTTCCGTAACCGACCCGGTAAGCTATCCGGAGTCTTATGACTTCTCCGATATCAATCTACTGACCAGCTTGGACTTTACGGCCATAAAACTAGGGGATGTCTCCATTGACGACCCCGATTACGATAAGTCCGTCAAAAATATACGCTTTTTTCACTTGGAAGATATGGCCATAAAGCGTGGAGAAACCGTGAGCGTTCCTGTGTTTGTAGACGACTTGAAGAAGATCGATTTGTTGTCAATGTCACTCGGGTTTCAGCAAGACAAAGTAGAACTCGTGGGAGTTGATGCGGAAGCATTACCAATTCAGGTCAATGACAACTACGTAATTAACCAGGAAGAAGGCACCCTTAACCTGATTTGGTCGAACCTCGCTGCTCCTAGACGGTCGACAGCGCGCGCGCCAGCCTTTTACCTGAAAGTACGAGCAATTCAGGCAATTCCCAGTTTGGCTGAATTGTTTTTCTTAACTACCGATCGTACAACTAACAGTGCTTTCTGGGCCGATCATGAAAAAAATAAAGGCGGTAAAATTATTCCCGTCAACCTTTCCCTACGTTGGGAGAAGCAGCTTTCAGTAAATAGTATCAGTGATTTCGTAGTGCTTACCTCAGAAAACCCCATAAGCGAAGAAATTCGGGTAACCATCAATTCAAAAATAGCACAAGAGGCAACCCTTCCACTGGTTGATGTCGCTGGCCGACAAGTTTACTCAAGCGTGGCAAATCTTACCGTTGGAGATACGCCCGTACGCATTCGCCCATCGTTTAATAACTCAGCTAAAGGAGTATATGTTTTACTGATTTCAGACGATTCCGGACGACAGTATTCTACCAAAATAGTCAGATAATTATCCCTTCTAAACTTAAGCCCTGCACCGCTGACCTCAGTTGTGCGGGGCTTGCTATTACAGTTATATGCGAAATCGTGTCCTGTTTTTTCTGTTGATTGGCATTTTTAGCCCTCACATTATCTGCGGTCAAATATTAGGAAACCCGCTAACCAGTGTGGGGTATATCAATATTTGTGATGATAATGATCAGCCGATTGATTTTATGCCATTCAGTGAGTTACCTTTTTCTACAGACATTGAATTTGGACCAGACGGTGAACTTTATGTAATGACTTTTCTACCTGTTGACAGCTTGACTCCGAACGGAGACACCATTATTTTTTCAGCGGGCTTTATGGTTGCGGAATATGATTTTAGAAGCGAAAAATTTCGTGATACAATTTACAAAGACTATACAATTGAAAACCCGGGCTATAGTAGCCTTGGGTTTTCTAGGGTAGGATATTTGATGGTAAACAAAACGAATGAAGTATTAGAACTGGAAATTAACTCTGGCGTGATTACGAATTCTTTCAGAGTAAACGAAATGGCTTTTGGGCCACAAGACATTATGACTCTTGGCGACACAATCTTTGCTGCTGGGTTTTCAAGGGACGATAACCAAGGTGTTTTTTTATACAATAACGATAGGAATCCTAACAACATAGGGTTCTATGAAATCCCAAGATTTACTTTACCCGGTATCGGGGTGACGTGGAAGGAAGACTGTAGCGAACGCCTACTTGTAGTGGGGGCCATTGATACGCTTACCCAGGAGCCGACGCGGAACAGAATCGACTTACTCACGACCGATGGCCGGGAGAGAACAGAAATTTGTTCCTATCTCATTAACCCTCCCAGCGCAAATTATTTTTACGGCATCGCCTCCTACGACAGCTACGTAAACGTCTGCGAGCTCCGCCTCGATCTCGACGCCGACAACAGCAGCAGCCGATTCGGCCCGCATTTCTGGCAGGACCCCAACTGTACTGCCAGCTATCCGGTTGCGGATGAGGACGTGGACTTGAGGAGCTTGGTTGGTAGTCTTGATTCTGTAACCGTAAAATTGAGGTCGAGTGGCAGTCAGCCGGGAATAGACCGGTTGGTCGCTCCCGCTACAGGGGGGTTGCAAGTTCGTCGCTACGGAGATACGCTACTACATATAATAGCTACGGACCAAACCACCGATGCGGACTTCCTCAGTTACTTGCCCACCATCACGCTGCAAGTTGATCCGGAACGGGTGATCATTGGCGAGCGAATTATTGAAACATACGCCTACGCCGGCGGACTACAATCGGACCAAGCCCGGACTTTCATTCAGGTCAACCCCAATGCAAGCTCTTATGCCGGACAAAATGCAGAAGTAATCGCCTGTGCGGATGGTACCATCAATCTTTTGGCAGCCTTAGGCCCGGACGTGACCAGCGGAGGAGATTGGAGGCCGATTGATTTTCCGAACAATACTTGGAGCGGCGGGACGCACCCATACGGAATTTACCGTTACATTGTACAGGCTAATGACTGTCCGGCAGATACCGCTGTTATTGCGGTGGTTCCACCAACGAGCGTAACGCCTTTGCTGCCTTTGGTTAACGCCTCCGTCGATCTCTGCCGGGGCAAAATATTGCAATGGAGTGTGGACATCCCCGAAGTAAGATCGGTGCGGTGGGACGATGGTTCGACTGACCGCATTCGTACCATAATCGAAAACGGCGTTTATTTTGGCACCATCACCGAAGCAGGCGGCTGCCTGGAAGAGGAGATTTTTCTCAAAGTATCCGAAGCTCCTCCTGGTCCCAGACCTTCCACCAGCATTGTACGTAATTGTATCGGGGATACCGTGTTGTTAGCCACGGGTTTCTTCCTGACCCAAGACAGCATCGTGGAGACGATTTTTGATAGGGGGCTGTTGTGTGATTCCGTTCATCTTACACTGTATCGTTTCGCCGGACCGGTAGCCATTGAGCGTTTCGACACCATTTGTCTGGGGGATACCCTCACTGTCGGCAATACCTCCTTGACGCAAATAGGAAACTATGATTTTACCCTTCTGGGAGGCAGCTGTGATTCCGTGCTGACCGTCAGGCTAAGTCATTACCTTCCGGACACTGCTTACCTGGATAGCACGCTCCTAGTTGGTCAGGAATTCATGATCGGCGACACCTCTTTTTCCACTTCTGGTACTTACGAGGTTTTCAGTCCGGGCACCGGCATGTGTGGTGAATTGTTGATCCTGACGCTGGACTTCATCACGTCTTCTTCCGATTTGGCAGCAACCTCCTCCTTCTGGCATCCTACGCTGCTGCGTCGTGGGCGGGATGTGTTCCGTTTTCACCCGTCCGGAAATACTGTTGACCTTAAGCTGAAAGAACTAGCCGTCTTTGACGCCGGAGGAAGGATTGTTAGACGGAAAGCAGGGGAGCAAATACAATGGAGGCCAGCTGCTCATCTCTCTGTCGGTATTTACTTTTACCGAGCACGTTTGATCATTGATGGAGAACAGCAATTTGTGACAGGACGGATGGTGGTGACGGATTAGCTTTGGCTATCCGGCTGAAGCTGGAGCTACACGTGTAGCCTTGGCTTCAGCCGAGTTGCTCTACATTACACTTACTTATCACCGAATTACACACACACACACCAGTCTTTTTTGAAAAATCAATAAGCCGAAGCTATACGTGTAACTTCGGCAGCCAATAATTCGCAAGCATGGTTAGTAAAAAGTTAAACCCATGTGCCCAGGCTGCGGAGGCTTATCCCTTTTCGTTCGTTAACCAACCTAAAGCCTTGTTGCATCAATGAATTTTCGTCCATCCTTACTGTTTGCCTGCCTTTTATTGTTTTGCACCAGCTGCATCAATCAGGGACACTATCGCTACGGCGGGGCTTTCCCCAACGCCCAGTTGCCGGCTATCGGCAAGAAAATTGGTGTACTCGACCCCCGTGGCCCCTTTGGCGACGAGAATGCCCGTAAAACCTTACACCTCGCGCTCAAAAAGGCGATGGGAAAATGTGAGGGTACGGTCGTCTATACCGAAGATCAGCTCAACCAACTGGCCCAACTTCCGGCCATCTTTGGTGATCATCTTTCCGACGGCAACCTAGACTGGTTCGTGGAGCAAACCGACCTCGATTACCTGATCTTGACCGATGTCGGGCCTGGCAGGCTTAATGATGATCCGCAACCTTTCATCATCGCCCCGGCCGACCGGGAAGCCTCTGTCAGCCTCATCGTCTATGACCTGGCCGACGGTGGGCAACTCAAAAGTATTACGGTTACCGGAACGCTCAACCTGAAAGAGGATAAGAGAATCTGGGAGTTGGAAGCCTCTGAGGAAGGAATGGGGACCAACGCGCTGCGTAAGGCTATTAAAAGGTTGGGGAAATTCAGTGATTGTCGCTAGCTCAGTACAAGTACTGAGAAACCCTTCCCAACCGCAGGCACAAGTGGCAGGGAACAAAGTCCTAAGGGCAATTTGCTATTCACACGCCAGTAACTACTTTTTTCCTTGCTTCTTATGTCCCATTACTTTGCACCTGCGATCCCGCCCAAAAAGCCCAAAACCGCAACCTAATATCCCTATCCTGTGTTTCGTTTACTAAGGGCATGTTTTATAGCATCACCTTATCCCTTTTTAACCCCGCCGAATAACGTTACCTTTGCGCCCTGTATGAAGAATATTCGTAACTTCTGTGTTATCGCACACATCGACCACGGCAAGAGTACCCTCTCTGACCGACTCCTCGACTTTACCCAATCGGTGGGTGAACGCGAAAAAATGGACCAACAGCTCGACGATATGGACCTCGAGCGAGAGCGTGGCATCACCATTAAGAGCCACGCCATTCAGATGCACTACACCCACACCGATGGGACGGAGTTCGTCTTTAACATGATCGATACCCCCGGGCACGTCGACTTCAGCTACGAAGTCTCTCGCTCTATCGCCGCCTGCGAAGGCGCGTTGCTGCTGGTAGACGCTACCCAGGGTATTCAGGCCCAGACCATTTCCAACCTGTTCCTGGCCCTGGAGCACGACTTGGAGATTATCCCCGTCCTTAATAAGGTGGACATGGAGACGGCCAGAATTGACGAAATGGCCGATCAGATGATGGAACTGACGGGCTGCGCCCGCGAAGACATCATCGAAGCCTCCGGCAAAACCGGTGTTGGTGTGCAGGAAATCATGACGGCGGTAGTAGAGCGCGTACCGGCGCCCAGCGGCGACCCCGAAGCACCGCTGCAAGCCCTTATTTTTGACTCTGTCTTCAACCCCTTTCGTGGCGTTATCGCCTACATTCGGGTAATGAATGGCACACTGAGAAAGTTAGATGAGGTGCTGTTCATCGCCACTGGTGCGAAGTATACCGCTAACGAAGTTGGCGCCATGGAAATTACGCCAAAGCCAACCAAGGAAATTGGTTGCGGTAGCGTAGGCTACGTCATCACCGGTGTTAAGAAAAGCTCGGAGATCAAGGTGGGAGACACCATTACCCTGAATAATAACCCGGCAAAAATGCTCTCCGGCTTCGAGGAAGTGAAGCCGATGGTATTCGCCGGTATCTTCCCGCTGGACAACGACGACTTCGAACCGCTGCGCGACAGCCTCGAAAAACTGCAGCTCAACGATGCGAGCCTCGTC
>JBLHRW010000327.1:0-5567 GCA_047626445.1 Neolewinella sp. | reverse complement strand
CCCAGGACTTCCTGATCGGAGACCTTACCGCCAATTCCGTTGCTTTCAACGGAAATGGCAACGTAGACATGGCCCTGACCACCGATACCCTGCTCATGGCTCCCGGAAAATCATACGTCCTTAAAGCGGGAGAAACACAACAAATAAACCGCTATTGGCAAGTGATCGGCAACAACTGTACACCCATTTCATTACAGGCGAGCATCCTTGGTGCTGCCGCCACCGCCAGTATGCCTGCGGAGGGAGAGATCCTGGCGGACTTCATCCAGATGCGTGACATTACCGGTATCGGCGGGGCAAATTTCCTTGCCGGTTCCCGGAGTACGGACATTGCCAACTCCAACCTCAACTGGGTCTTCGAGACCGCTCCTGAATTCGAAACCGTCGGTTTCCTGGGCGAAGACCAGACCCTTTGCACCGGTGGGGACGTGACCCTGAATGCCTATAACTTCAGCCCCGGAGAAACCTACCGCTGGCAGGATGGCTCCACTGACACCACCTTCACCACCAGTGTGTCAGGCACCTACGCCGTAGAAGTCACCTTCCAGACAAGCTGCGTCATCAGAGACTCCATCACAGTATTAGCTGCCAACGACTTCGAAGTCGACCTGCCGGATGATCCAACGATCTGTGCTGGCGACACGCTGATCCTGAGTGGAGATGCCGGCATCAATTCCGCCGACTACCTCTGGCAAGACGGCAGCACCGCGCCTACCCTGTCCGCCTTTACTACCGGCCAGTATAAATTGGTGGTCGATCTGGGCGGCTGTGAGAAATCCGACAGCACCTTTGTGACCGTCACCGACCTGCCGACCGTAGCGCTGGGGCAAGACCAGGTGGCCTGTGACCAAGAGGACTTCACGCTCACAGCCAACGTCAGCGCCGAAAGTTTCCAGTGGCAGGATGGCTCAATGGGAACAACCTTTACGAACGACCAACCTGGCACCTACTGGGTCGAGGCCGTAAACGGTGCTTGCCCGGTCCGCGATAGTGTAATGGTCTCCTACATCACCCCAACCAACGTTGATTTGGGTACCGACACCACCTTGTGTATTGCGAACCAATTCGTCCTCGATGCCGGAGCGCCCGGGTATGATTACGCCTGGCAAGACGGTAGTGGCGGACAAACCTTTATAGCTATCGCCTCTGGCCAGTACTTCGTAGAGATCGACACTGCAGGCTGTACGTTCTCCGATACGATCAATCTCGTTTTCCCTGACCTGCCCGTCATTGATATCGTCGACGGCTACGAGATCTGCGACGGGGAAACCTTCCGCCTCGTTACCATGACACCTGCTGACGACATTCGGTGGGACAACGGGCAAGCCGGTCCCGAATTTGTCGTCACGGTTGGTGGCAACTTCTCCGTCGCCATGGATTTCGGGTCCTGTACGGTAGATAAGCCCTTCCAGGTCGACTTCCTCGCGCCACCCGTAGTGGAGCTTGGCCCTGACGTAACGGAATGTGAAGGCATCCCCGTCATTCTGGATGCAGGGATGACCGGCGTGTGGCAAGATGGAACCACCTCAGCAACCTTCCCTACCCTGGCGGCAGGCGAGTACAAAGTGGTCGTCACCAACGGCCCCTGTGTAGTAGCGGACAGTGTGAACGTAAATTTCCTGGATGCTCCGGATTTCTCCCTCGGCGACGACCAGCAGGCCTGCGAGGGCGAAGTGCTCAACGTAGCCGTAACGCCCGATAACCTGGGCTTCATTACCTGGGACGATGGCTTAGATGCCGAGGAACGGACCTTCACCACCACCGTACTCCACTGGGTCGACGTAGAAGACGCCAATGGCTGTATTTTCAGAGATTCCGTTCAGTTGACCTTCCAGGCGCCTCCGGAACTGGAGTTAGGGCAAGACACTACGGTTTGTGACGATAGGGTCTTCGTCCTCACTCCTTTGGCAGGGCCGGGCATGCTCAGCTGGCCCGACGGAAGTATCGCCTCCGAATTCGAGGTCTCCTTTCCTGGGCCCGTTGTTGCTACGCTGGACGACGGATTTTGTTTGGTAAGAGACACCGTAGTGGTTACACTCCGGGAATGCCTTGATTTCAAGGCTTACCTCCCTACGGCTTTCTCCCCCAACTTCGACGGGATCAACGACGAGTTCCGCCCCGGACTCAACCCGCGCATCGAAATCATCTCCTACCGCATGGAAGTATATGATCGATGGGGCGGTCTCCGTTTTGCCTCGGACGAGTATTCGGATGGCTGGGATGGACTAGATAACGGACGGCCGGTAGAAATGGGTGTCTATCTCTACAGCATCGAGCTTACTTATATCGACGACCGGGGTGTTGGATCTACTGCGATTGGGGGGGATGTTACGTTGTTGAAGTAGGGGGCGGGAACTAAGCCTTTTTTCATCCGACACCTCTTTTGCTGACGCAGTCGCAAAAAAATATCAGATAAAAAAGGTAAGTGAACAATCGATTTGCTCATCGGAGGAACTTCCATCCGATGAGCAAATCGGTTTACCCAGCATCATAAGCCATGCTCATACGGATCTTCTCCGTCCGTTCGGGGCCAACGAACTTGTTACAGAGGTAAAGCCCCAGCGGAAGGGAAGAGGCTACGGCTCCTGCAGTAATCACCCCACCGTCGTCGACGATAATTTCTTCCTCGATGACTTCGCCGCAGTAAGGGCGAAGGGCGGCGTATTCATTAAAATGGGTAGTGGCCTTGCACCCGGTCAGAAACCCGGCAGCCCCTAGTAATAATGAACCGGTACAAACGGAGGCCTTCAGCGGAACCTGCTCAGCGGTTTTCAGCCAATCCATGAAGGTCGGGTCGTGCTGTAACTCACGGGTACCAAATCCTCCCGGAACGAAAACCAGGTCATAGCTGCCGAGGTCCGGCAGGACACGATCGACGGTGATTTGCAGACCAAAGTTATCGCGGATCTGTGGCGTAACGCCGCACAAGTCCCAGGTAAAGTCCGGCAGGTGCCCCAGGGATTGCAACCGGCTCAGAGGGTCGTAGAGGCCGACGAAGTCGAGCAAGGTAAGGTTGTCGTATAAGACGTAGGCGGCTTTCATGGGCGCGGGCGCTGGTTCAAGGATTGGTATTAGAAGAGCAAGGTACAGTCAATTGCCCGTTAGAGACCGGAGTTAAAAAAGCATCCTCTCTATCGAATTTCCAATTCTTGTCTATCTTCCCTCCACATATTCATAATTACATTCATGCGCATCAAACAACTTTTACTTCCCGCCGCCCTGCTTCTGCTGGCGGCCTGCGGAGGGCCGGGCACTGCTTCCACCGATTCTCCCACTGCACCTGCGTCCGCGCCATCTCTTACGCCTACACAGATGAAGGCCGGCGACTGGGGGCCACTTTTCAACGGCACCGACCTCTCCGGCTGGCACACCTACGGCAAAGAAGGTGTGGGTGCCGCCTGGAAAATTGACGACGGCGCCATCTACCTCGACGTAGCCAACAAAGACGGCTGGCAAGCCGAAGGTGGCGGTGATATCGTGACCGACAAGTCCTACGCCAACTACGAGTTGGAACTAGAATGGAAGATCGGCAAAAACGGCAACAGCGGCATCATCTACAACATCGTCGAAACCGACGAGTACGACTACCCCTGGCTCACCGGTCCCGAAATGCAGGTGCTCGATAACGACGGCCACCCCGACGGTAAAATCAAGACCCACCGCGCCGGCGACCTCTACGATTTCATCTCCGTAGCCGAGGAAAACGTGAAACCCGTAGGCGAGTGGAACAAAGTCAACCTCATCGTTACCGACGGAAAAGTAGAGCACTGGCTCAACGGCAAGAAACAGGTCGAGTACGTCAATAAAGGCGCAGCTTGGGAAGCCATGATCGACAAGTCTAAATTCAAGAACTACGACGCCTTCGGTATGTCTACCTCCGGCAAAATATCGCTTCAAGACCACGGCGACGCCGTCTGGTACCGGAATATCCGGATTCGGCAACTCAAATAGTAGGTAGTGTATAGTCAATAATAGGTAGTGTCCGTCACACATATTACACGGCACTACCTACTACTGACTGCCTACTACTGACTACCCACTACTGACTACCCACCACTAAGCTTCAACAAAAAATAACTATTCTAGGATCATGTCTACAACCACGACTACGAAAACTTTCGCCGACGTACCGGCTAACCGCGACCGGCTATTTCTTGCCGCTTGCGTTGCCCTCATTGTAACTTCCATGACCTTTGCCATCCGGGCGGGTATTCTGGGAGACCTCTCTGCTGAATTTGGCCTTTCAGATGGTGAGCTCGGCTGGGTAAACTCTATGGCCTTCTATGGTTTCCCCCTGGCGATGCTGCTGGGTGGTGCTATTTACAATAAGGTAGGGCCCAAAGTACTGATGTGGGTGGCCTTCATCAGCCACCTTCTTGGTTTGGTACTCACCATGACCGCTGGTGGTTTCTGGGGGCTTATCATCTCCACCTTCTTCATCGGCTTCGCCAATGGTTCGGTTGAAGCTGCCTGTAATCCGCTAATTGCGGATATGTACCCGGACAAGCAGACGGAGATGCTCAATAAATTCCATGTATGGTTCCCTGGTGGATTGGTGATCGGATCACTGATTGCGTTCTTCCTTGGAGGGTCTATGTCATGGCAGATGCTGATTGGCACCATGTTGGTACCTACGGCCATTTACGGTCTTCTAATTTTTGGTCAGAAGTTTCCAAAGGCTGTAAACATTTCAGGAGATATGGGGGAAAACGTCAAAGGAATCCTTATGCCCTTGTTCATTGTTATGGCATTGATTATGACCATGACTGCCACCACTGAGTTTGGTGCTACCCAGTGGGTTGACCGCATTATGGGTAATGCAGGCGCACATCCTATGATTCTACTTGCACTAACTGCAGGAATTATGGCATCAGGTCGCTTTTTTGCAGGGCCGGTTATTAACAAACTTAATCCTGCTGGTGTCCTTGTAGGTTCTGCGATACTAGCCGCTATTGGTCTTTACCTACTTAGTATTTCTACAGGAGGGATGGTTTATGCAGCTACAGCTGTATTCGCACTAGGTATTTGTTATTTCTGGCCAACTATGTTAGGATTTACAGCAGAAAACATACCAAGTTCCGGTGCTCTAGGTCTTTCACTTATTGGCGGTGCTGGTATGCTTGGTGCCGGCATTTGGAATCCAATTATTGGTGGTTGGATAGAAAACAACCGGGGAGAAGCACTCAAGGAACAACCCGCACTAGTGGAATCCGTCAACTCCTATTTCGATGCAAACCCGAAAGTATTAGCTACCATTGATGAACTTCCAGACGCTGGCGAGAAGCGGGATATCAAGCTTTACAACACCTACAATGGTATAAAATCTGGCATGCTCGGCAAACTAAAGAATGCCGAGGTGATGGACGAAGCAGCGATAAAAACTATAGAAGATGAGCTAAAGCTCGTAAATGCTGTGGAACTGAAAGCAGGTCAGGGGACAGTAAGTCGTCTGATGCTATTTCCTTCGGCATTGATCGCCGTATTTATTGGCCTTTATTTCTTCATGAGAGGAAGGTCAAAGGAGTAATAATTCTCCAATATTAAACGCCCGCTCACCGGTTTCGGAG
>JBLHRW010000326.1:0-5615 GCA_047626445.1 Neolewinella sp. | reverse complement strand
GAGCGAAGCGAGTAAACGGTCGCGCCTCTTGTTTCTTGTCTCTTATTTCTCTCTTCTCCAAAGGTGAGCGAGCGAAGCGAGTAAACGGTCGCACCTCTTGTTTCTTGTCTCTTATTTCTCTCTTCTCTCTCTTACTTCTCTTCGCTAAAAAAACCAGCCATGACTCCCACCAGCCAACCAACCACATCCACAAATCAAACGCCTACGGGCACTCCTATGATTGAATTAACCAACGTAAGTAAAGCCTACCGAACCGATACCATCGAGACCCTGGCTTTACAAAAAATGAACCTCACGGTTCCTTCCGGCGAGTTTCTCAGCATTATGGGCCCTTCCGGTTGTGGGAAGTCGACCTTGCTTAACATTATGGGCTTGATTGACGAGCCGAGTGATGGAACCGTTAGCCTGGCCGGTCAGCGGATTGAAGGGTACAACGGTAACGCTGTTGCTCGTTTTCGGAACGAACAGTTGGGGTTCATCTTCCAAAGTTTTCACCTCATCAATGACCTTTCGGTCGTGGACAATGTGGAGCTCCCCTTGCTTTACCGCCGGATCAGCGGCTCGGAGCGTAAGCGCCTCAGCTTGGAAGCGCTTGCCCGCGTAGGGTTGAGCAACCGGGCCACACACTTTCCCAACCAACTTTCTGGTGGCCAGAAGCAACGAGTAGCCATTGCCCGCGCCATTGTCGGCAAGCCCAACATCATCCTGGCGGATGAGCCTACGGGTAACCTGGACAGCCATATGGGGGATGAGATCATGGACATACTCATGAAACTGAACGAAGAACTCGGGACCACCATCGTGATGGTAACTCACGATGAGCGCATGGCTAAGAAAACCCACCGACTGGTTCGACTAAGTGACGGAGAAAGAGTGAGTTAGACGGCTTCGCCTCTTAGGCGCGCTGCGCGCTTTTAGATGGCCTTCGGCCTTTTAGCGCTGACTTATTCACAACCGAAAAAGAAAGATATCATGTTTAAGAACTACCTGTTACTATCCTTGAAAGTATTAAAACGCAAGCCGTTTTACACTTTCATCAGCTTGTTCGGCATCAGCTTTACCCTGACCATCCTGATGGTGATCAGCTCCATGGCTGATGCCTCCATCGGGAATAATGCACCAATGACTGATCGGGACAATTACATCTTCGTCAACTACATGGAACGAAGCGTGGAAAGTATCGATACCGTTCTTATCGTCGACTCTGTCTTGATGGAATCCGGGATAATGCGCTATGATACCACCATGAATTTCAACGAAAACAACTCGAACTCTACGAATAACCTGAACTATAAGTTCTTGGATCAAAATCTGAGAACGATTGCTTCTGCGGAGAACTATACTTTCCTTTCCAATAACTACCAG
This sequence comes from Neolewinella sp., assembly GCA_047626445.1. Lineage (GTDB taxonomy): Bacteria > Bacteroidota > Bacteroidia > Chitinophagales > Saprospiraceae > Neolewinella. Next base: position 4,250 of record JBLHRW010000326.1, on the reverse strand, counting down.
ACGGACGTCTACCTAGACGGTCGTAAAGTCAACCTGCGGACCTTCTTCGTGGACGCTAACTATTGGGATGTTTTTGATTTTAATTTCGTGGCAGGCTCTCCCTTCTCCCCGGAGGATAATACGCAGGCTAATCAGGTGGCGGTTATCACCACCAGGGCTGCCAAAGAATACTTCGGCATTACTGATGCTTCGGTCATTGGCCGTGAAATAGTATTAAACGAAAAGGTCTTCACCGTAAAGGGGTTAGTCGCCCGCCCATTGATGGATGATCAATACATCAACGGCGATGTTTTTATGCCCTTACTGACCATTGACGCTCGCCAATTGGCGCAGGATGAACTCTACGGTCCATTCAACGCAGTGCTAAAAGCCAGCTCACCAGCAGGCACCAAGGCCATCCAGGAAGAATTGAACTTTTTGGCCGAAAATTTCCAGCTCCCTCCCGACTCTTGGTTCAAGCAAATAGCTCTACACAATGCCAACTTCTTCGAGTACTTCGCCCAGTCCATTGTTCAAGAGCAGGACGCGGCAAAGGCTAAACGATTACTGTATATTCCCTTGATCATTCTCCTTCTTTTATTCGTAGCGCTCCCACTGATCAACCTTATTAACCTCAACGTAAGCCGTGTATTTGAGCGCAAAGGAGAGATTGCCGTTCGCAAGGCTTTCGGTGCCAATCCGTCCGATATTCTGATGCAATTCATTTTCGAGAATATGGTGCTGACGTTCATCGGTGGCATCATTGGTGCCGTACTCGCCATTGGCCTTATTAATTACATCAACAACAATGACCTTCTTTCTAAGGTGAGCCTTTCTCTCTCCCCAATGGTCTTTGTTTACTTCATCATTTTGATCTTCTTTTTTGCGCTATTGTCGGGTGTTATCCCCGCCTACCGCATGAGCCGGACCAATATTGCTAACTCCCTCCGCTAAAAACCTACCACCATGTTTAGTCACTTACTCAAACTTATGTGGAACAAGCGGCGGGCCAACAGCCTTTTGTTCCTGGAAATATTACTGGCTTTTATCGTTCTGTTTGGTGTACTCGGTTTCTGTTTTTTCAACCTGGACCGGTACAATTCTCCGCTAGGCTTCGACTACGAAAATACCTGGCAGGTAGAACTTGACATCCCCGATGATATGGACTCCACAGGTAACCACCAAATGCAAGAAAACATCCTACGTGAGATCGGCAACCTGCCCGATGTGGAAAGCGTAGCCTTTCTGGGGCCGGTCACGCCATTCGGTGGCAGTACCTGGCGGTCAGGCGGAGAGCACAATGGGCAACGCATGAGCGCCGTAATGATGTTCCCAGACGAGCACTACGCCGAAACGGCCAAGTTGGACATTAGGGAAGGGCGCTGGTTCTTGCCCGAAGATCGAAATGCCAAAAACGCCACGATGGTCATCAATAAAGCCTTCTTGGAGCGTTACGGCGCTCCGGGCGGAAGTCTAATTGATACCGTCATAGAGTACAGCGGTATCGAACGCAAGATCATCGGCATAACGAGTGATTTCAAGTACCACAGTAATTTTGCCAGGAACGAACCACTGGTCTTCCTTTATGATCGTTACCTCGACGAGGCAGATGATCCGCTGGAATACCTGACCGTCCGGGTTACGCCCAGCGCCCCCGCCAGTCTTGAAGAAGTCATCTACAAGCGGGTAGCCCTACTTACCAAGAGTCCGGATGTAACGATCAATCGGCTCGCGAATGAACGCATACAAGCCAATCAACCCATTACGATTCCGATGACCATCATGGTCATCATCTCCGCCTTCCTGCTCATCAACATCGCACTCGGCTTGTTTGGTGTTCTCTTTACCCAGATCAATCGGCGTCGATCGGAAATAGGATTACGTAAAGCCATGGGTGCCACCAGTGGTGAAGTTACCCGTCAGTTTATCCTCGAAACCTTGATTGTAACCCTGTGCGGGTTGTTGATCGGTACCTTCTTTGCCATCCAGGTTCCGCTGCTAAATCTATTGCCCATCGACGATAAGTTTTTCTACTGGGGTATTCTCGGTTCCATTGTCATTATCCTTACCATAGTGATGATCTGTGCCTTGATCCCAAGTCGCCTCGCTTCCCGCCTGCATCCTGCCGACGTATTACACGAGGGGTAGATAGTGAGTAGTTCATAGTAGGTAGTGAGTAATAAGTGACCGTACCAACCTTAGCCCCACTACCTACTATTCACTACCTACTACCCATTATTTTTTTCTCCCAATCCTCCCCAACTATTCACAGATGAAATACGTGTTCTCTCTTTTTATCCTTCTTTTATCTATTTCTTTATCTGCCCAATCTTCCAGTATGAGTATGTCAGAAACCGTTTCTGACGACAGTTATGAGTTCAAGGTAAAAGTCGACAAGAGCCGATTGCCAGACCTGCAATGGTGCTACAACCAGCTTACCGACCAGTCCAAAACCCGGACCATTTCGGGGGTGGCCACTTACGAAAAAGACGGACTGACCATTGAGTTCAATACCTGGAAAAAGCGAATTATTATGTACACCGATGCCATCAACGATTCGGCGATCGCCGATGCAAAAGCCAAGGCTAAAGTGATTAAAGACAAGCTAAAGGCACCAAAAAAGCCTAAGAAGCCTGCCAATGACTGGAGAGGCTAGTAATTTGTTAACTCTTTTTGCTCATCTTCGCAACCCTTCCGAATGTATTCCGTCTTTGCTTAAAGCAACCCTCTTTTTTTACTTCTTTCCCCCCTTCCTTTGAACCACGCCATCCTCATTATCGACGACGACACAATGGTAGCCTCCAGCCTCGAGCTGCTGCTAAAGCGGTCAGGTTACCGGGCATCGAGTGTACACCGGCCGCAGGAAGCCCTTCCGGCCATTGCGGATAAACGGCCGTCGTTGGTATTGCTTGATATGAATTTCACCATCGACACCAGTGGTAAAGACGGTATGGGGTTGCTGAAACAGATCATGAGGAAGTATCCCAATCTCCCCGTCATTCAGATGACGGGCTGGGCGACCGTTCAGCTGGCCGTGGAAGGAATGAAAGCTGGGGCCAAAGACTTCATTGCTAAACCCTGGGACAACCGGGAATTATTGAATGCGGTAGGCATCCAAATCGATAAGTTTCCAGCCGGGCATGATTTTCTGGGCGCGGGCGCAGGAGCAGGGTCGGTAGATGAAGAAGCAAGCGAAAGCACCACGCCTTTTTCCGTCATTGTAGGTGATTCCGAATCGCTGACCAAAGTCCTTGATCAGGCCAAACGCGTCGCCGGCACCCAGGCCTCTGTACTCATTACCGGGGAGAGTGGCACCGGGAAGGAATTGGTTGCCGAAGCCATCCATCTATCCTCCAAGCGAGCGGCTAAACCCTTCGTCGCCGTTAACCTCGGCGGGGTACCGCCGAGCCTCTTTGAAAGCGAACTGTTCGGCCATAAGGCCGGCGCTTTTACCGACGCGAAAGCAGACCGTAAAGGGTGGTTTGAGATGGCCGAAGGTGGTACCTTGTTCCTTGACGAGATCGGTGACCTCAGCCCAACGGCCCAGGTCAAGCTACTCCGGGTGCTGCAGGAGCGGCAGTACGTCCGCCTTGGAGACAATAAGGTGCGCAAGACCGATGTGCGTATCCTCTCCGCTACTAGCCGGGACCTTCAGTCGATGGTTACCGCAGGAACTTTCCGCGAAGACCTCCTTTATCGGATTAACCTAATCCACCTCGTGTTGCCGCCGCTTCGCGAGCGGCCTTCCGACATAGTTCCGCTGGCCGAGCACTTCCTCGAAGGCGCAAAAAACAGGTATGACCGGCCCCAGCTGACCTTCGGCCGCCCAGCGGCCGCCTGGCTCCGCAAGCAACCCTTCCCTGGCAACATCCGCCAGTTACAGAACCTCGTAGAACGTACCACCATCTTGGCACCTGCTTCCGTCATCCAGGTCGAAGACATGAACCGGGAACAAAACACCCTTACCGATAAGGCCTTTTCCTCCAGCGGAATGACCCTGGAGGAAATGGAGATCAAAATGATCAAAACGGCGCTTGGGCGCAATGCCGGCGAGATTGCCGCCACTGCCCGTGAGTTGGGCCTAACGCGAGCCGCACTTTACCGCCGGCTGGAGAAGTTCAGGATTGACTAGTACAGTGTAAATTAAGTTTATATGCATTCAGGTTGCCTTGATTTCGCGTAGCGAATACACAATAGTTACCCTGGACGAAGTCCGGGGTAACGAACCCAAGGATTAACTTGACGACGCTCCGCGTCGTTAAAAAAATAAG
>JBLHRW010000325.1:0-5630 GCA_047626445.1 Neolewinella sp. | reverse complement strand
AAAGGGCCCTCCTACCGAAGCAAAAGGGCCGTTTTCATATCAGTTTTTAACGGAGGTAGGCTTACTTCTTAGCCATCGCCCGCTTAGCAGCAGCTACGACGTCTTTCACGCCGAGGCCATATTTTTCCAGCAGGTCAGCAGCCTTTCCAGACTCCCCGAAGGTGTCATCCGTCGCCACGAATTCCTGAAAAGTCGGTTGGCTTTTACTGAGGCATTCGGCGATGGCACTACCCAGGCCGCCGTACTTATTGTGCTCTTCGCAAGAGACCACCGCACCGGTCTTTTTAGCGCTGGCGATAACCGCCGCCTCATCGAGTGGCTTGATCGTGTGAATATTGATCAGGTCAACGCTGATGCCTTCTGCTTCCAGTTCGCGCGCAGCCTCGACGGCATGCCATACGAGGTGCCCCGTAGCGAAGATGGAAACGTCGCTACCTTCATTGAGGTGGAGTGCTTTTCCGATGACAAACTCCTGATCTTCAGGAATAAAAATCGGCCATCCCGGGCGACCGAAACGCAGGTAAACCGGACCTTGGTGCTCGACGATGGCCTGAACGGCAGCCTTGGTCTGGTTGTAATCACAGGGGTTGATCACCGTCATGCCGGGGAGCATCCGCATCATACCGATGTCTTCCAGAATCTGGTGAGTAGCACCGTCTTCCCCGAGGGTGAGGCCGGCGTGACTGGCACAGATCTTCACGTTCTTATCGCTGTAGGCAATGCTCTGGCGAATTTGGTCGTAGACCCGGCCAGTGCTGAAGTTAGCGAAAGTCGTCGTCACGGGAATCTTTCCCGCAGTGGCCAGACCAGCAGCGACGCCCATCATATTGGCTTCGGAGATACCGCACTGTAGGAAGCGATCGGGGTAAGTGGTGATGAAATCTTCCGATTTCATGGAACCACGTAGGTCGGCCGTCAGCATGATCACGTTGTCGTGCTTGTCGCCGGCGGCTTTCAGGCCGGCACCGAAACCGTCGCGGGTGGCTTTTTTGCCAGTGGATTGGAGTTTATCTAAGGATAGCATTGCTATGAATATTCTTGGTTGATGAATAGCAACTGGGCGGGGCCGCAGGTGCAATGTTCTAGGGAGCTAGGGAGCTAGGAACTTAGACACTAGTTCCCTAGTTCCTAGCTTCTACCTTCTACCTAAGCGGGGAAGTCACCGAGGGTTTCTTCCAACTGCGCCAGGGCGACTTTCGTCTGCTCCTCACTCGGGGCTTTACCGTGCCAGTGGTGGGTACCTTCCATGAAGTCGACACCCTTACCCATCGCGGTTTTCATCACAATGCAGGTTGGCTTTCCGTTGCGTTTGGCTTGTGCTTCTTTCAGGACTTTCACGGTATCGGCCATGTTGTTGCCGTCCATGTGCATAACGTCCCAGCCGAAGGCTTTGTACTTGTCTTCGAAGCTACCTAGGCGGAGTACTTCCTCCGTGGGGCCGTCGATCTGCTGTCCGTTGTCATCAATGATCAGGACGAGATTTTCCAGTTTATTGTGGGGAGCGAAAAGCGCTGCTTCCCAAATCTGACCTTCCTGATGTTCGCCGTCACCGGTCAAAACAAAAACAGTACGGTCATCACCATTCATTCGCTTGGCTAAAGCCATTCCGCAGGCTACGGACGGACCCTGCCCCAGTGAGCCGGAGGCGATGCGAATTCCGGGCAGTCCTTCGTGGGTGGTGGGGTGGCCCTGAACACGGGAGTTGATCTGCCGAAAAGTTGCCAGCTCCGCTACCGGGAAGTACCCGGCATGGGCCAGAACGCTGTAGAATACCGGTGAGATATGGCCATTGGACAGGAAGAAAACATCTTCCCCTTCCGCCTTCATATTAAAGGATGGGTCGTTCTTCATTACTTCGAAGTACAGTGCGACGAGCAAATCTGCATTCCCTAAAGAGCCGCCGGGGTGGCCACTCTGGCACAGGTACACCTGGCGGATGATATCACGACGCACCTGCGAAGCGATACTTTCTAGTTTCTTTATGTCTGCCATGAAGGATATATTTTTTGGTTCTTCCGGAATGCTCCGGGGGATAAGTTAATTGCAAAGCTAAGTCTTTCCACGTTAACCGCAAGTAACTTTTAAAGGCACAATCGGTTGTGGTGTTCGGTAAATAAAGGTTTTTCTGCGACTCCAAGTCGTTGGAACCCTTTATCATGCGCTAAAAGAACAAACCTTGCAGGTCGCCTGCGAAAACACTACACCCGGTTTAGTAACCAAAGAAGGCTCTTATAAATCGGGTCCGTCCCCGTGACGACTTCTTCAATTGTTCTCCATGTTGCAATTTCAATGTCTTCTTCTTCCTGAGGAACCAGCACTGATTGGCTGGTCTCCATTTCAAACCAATAGGTAGGTTTTAGTACACGTTTTTCTTTTCGGTTTCGGTAAGTGTGATAGGTCGTTGGCAGTGCTTTGCCCAAAGTCAGGTCCGAAACCCCCGTTTCTTCTTCAACTTCTCTTAGGGCAGCGGTGGGCTCATCCTCTCCTTTATCAATTTTCCCTTTTGGGAGGTCCCAGAAGTCACGCCGAAAGATAAAAAGATGCTTATTGAGCTCCCGGTTGCGGACAATGCCGCCTGCTGCGGGGAGCCATCGGTAGTGGCTCTGGAAGTCTTTCCACAGGACATCGAGGTCTTCCGCCACCATGGCTACTGAGGTAACTTTCGGGCTGCCTTTTTCCAGCATATCTGCATAATGAAGCAGGGTTCGGGGCTTACCGCTGTACATCGCCGTCAGGTGGGTTTCGGATTTTAATACCTCTGGGGCGAGGGCGCCGGTGCGATGTTCCGTTTTTGAAAGCAGGGCTAGCGGTCGGTCGTTGATATAGATTACGTACATTTGCGGCGATTTTAAGTTACAGGTTTGTCGCCGCAAGTTACAGGTTACAAGTCTGCCTTAAAGTTCTGAATCAACCCATTACGATATGAGTACCGCTCAAAATATTGCCCGTCGCCTCCTGGAGGTAGGTGCCGTAAAACTTCAACCTGCTACCCCGTTCACCTGGGCTAGCGGGTTACGGTCTCCGATTTACTGTGACAACCGGGTGCTCCTCTCCTACCCCGACATCCGAACCGAAGTTATTGCCGGTTTGGTTGAATTGACCGCTGGATTTGAGCAAATCGAAGGTATCGCCGGAGTGGCAACTGCTGGAATTCCTCACGGTGCCTTACTAGCCGATCGACTTGACCTTCCCTTTATTTACGTTAGATCGAAGATAAAAGAGCACGGCCGGCAAAACCAGATTGAAGGTAGAGTAACCTCTGGCAAGCGTTACCTGGTAGTGGAAGATTTAATTTCAACGGGGGGCTCCGCGCTGAAAGCTATCGACGCGCTTAAGGCTGCAGGTGGAGAGGTTGTCGGCACGGCAGCCATCTTCAGTTATGAGTTTCCGGCTGCCGTTCGCGCTTTCGAACAAGCTGCTGTAAAACTGGCAACCATAAGCGGTTACGAAACCTTATTAGTAGAAGCTGCAAGTTCTGCCTACATTTCAAACGAGGAAGCGAAGACGCTCACTAGCTGGAAGGAAGACCCCAGGGCCTGGAGCGACGCCTTCCTTGCTTCGTAACCGGCGTCCTTTAGTGAGCACTGTAATGAATAGCTTATATCTTTAGGTCCCTTCACCTTGCTCTTTTAAAGCTTCCACTGTTCCTGCGTTCTCGCCTTATTAGTCAATAAAGCATTCAAGAACTGACCGATTGACTAACTGATCAACAAACTATTCGACCAACAATGGCAATTCTTAACAAGCAATCTGAAAAATTCCTCAACAGTTACCTGAACAACGCTTCGCCGACCGGCTTCGAGTCTCCCGGCCAGAAGCTTTGGCTGGAATATATCCGTCCTTTCGTTGATGAAGTCGGATTAGATAATTACGGAACGGCTTACGGCATCATCAATCCTGGCAAAGATTACCGTGTTGTGATCGAAGCACACTCCGACGAAATCAGCTGGTTTGTCCATTACATCACTGACAATGGCTTCATCCACGTAATTCGCAACGGGGGCAGCGACCATCAGATCGCGCCATCAAAACGGGTCAACATCCATGGAGACAATGGGATCGTACGCGGTGTATTTGGCTGGCCCGCGATCCATACCCGGCGGGGAGAAGAAGCTAAACTCCAACCGCAAATTCATAATATTACCATTGACGTCGGCGCGAAGGACAAAGCAGAGGTGCTGGAAATGGGCATCCACGTCGGTTCCGTCATCACCTACCCCGATGAGCTCGAGGTGATGAACGACACCTATTACTGCGGCCGCGCCCTCGACAATCGGATGGGTGGTTTTTGCATAGCCGAGGTAGCTCGTCTGCTTAAGAAAAATAATATTGAGCTGGACTTTTCGCTGTATGTCGTTAACTCGGTACAGGAAGAAGTAGGGCTGCGGGGCGCAGAAATGATCGCCGACACCATTAAACCTCACGTGGCCATCGTCACCGATGTTACCCACGACACCAGCACTCCGTTGCTTAATAAAGCTAAAGTTGGAGACGTAAAGGCCGGAGATGGCCCGAGCGTAACCTACGCCCCGGCAGTGCATAATAAACTGCTCAACCTGATCATCGACACGGCTGATGCCAACAACATCAATATTCAGCGCGAAGCGAGCAGCCGGGCCACCGGCACGGATACCGATGCTTTTGCGTACTCCAATGGCGGGGTACCTTCAGCACTCATTAGTCTGCCGCTGCGCTACATGCACACCACCGTGGAAATGGCGCATAAGGACGACGTGGAAGGCGTGATCAAGCTCATTTACGAGACGCTTCAGCAGATTGAGGGCGGCATGAGCTTCAAGTACTTCGAAGTGTAAAGAAGCCAATAGTCTTAAATAAAAAAGGAGGATGCGTTGCATCCTCCTTTTTTATTTAAGACTATTCGTGTTTTGTTGCCGCTGCGCGGCATGTTCTTGACGGCATTGCGGGCGCTTGGCCTGTCGGGCTTGACCACCTGGTTAAGGACGTCCCCGCCCGAAGAGCTTGGTCTGGAATTAATTCGGGTGGGAACACCCTCAGCCAGGTTCTTCAACCTCCTCTTACATTTGATACACCACCCCTTATTTTTTCGCAATCGCCTGCGCCTTAATAATTAACCCAATCATCTCTGCACGATACCCTTCAGTATCCTTTCCAATTGAATTATTGGCCATTTCCAGGCAATGCTTCCAATTGGCGGCACCTTTATGCTTACTGTCCGTCAATAGCATAGAGAACTCCGCTACTGCTGCAGCCCAACGAATGTCATTTGACGCAGCTTCGTCCGTATGATGATTAGCCGAAACAGGGTAAGATTCTTTTTTAGAAGGGCCACCGGTGTTGGGTTTATACCGCAGCCGAAGGTATCCCAAATAGTTAGCTTCCCTGTATTTATTGGCGGGGATTAATTCGTACAATACGGTTACGTTGTGGCCGGCGCCCATTTCGGCCGCGTCCTTCGTATCGTCGTCAAAATCTTCTTTAGCGAGCAGCCGGTTTTCATAGCCAATGAGGCGGTAAGAAGCGACTACTTCAGGATCAAACTCGAGCTGAAGTTTCACGTCTTTTGCGACGGTGAACATAGTGCCCCCGAATTCGCTGACCAGTATTTTTTTTGCCTCCGCCGGCGAATCGATATAACCATGGTTTCCGTT
>JBLHRW010000324.1:0-5639 GCA_047626445.1 Neolewinella sp. | reverse complement strand
GTCTTTTGGTCGCTGGCTTCGTTAAAAAGCCTCGCCAACACTACGGTGTTGCCTACGTTTTTTGCCTCTCCAGCGACCAAAATTCACCAGAGCAAGAACGACACTTTATTTCTTTCCCGTCCCTAAGCTGTGTTGTCGAACACGTCCATTTGAATAAACCTTACGTTTTATATGAGCTAATCCAATTCGCTCCAACATTTTTAAAAACGTAAATTCCTCTTTATTGAAATGCCTTCCAGTGTGCTCTAGTGTAGGAAATCGTTGTTTCCTTTTTTGATATGCATGACGACGATTCTCAAGTTGATAGTTATAGAAGTAGCATTCTTTATCTAGTGGGCCAGCCAGTAAGTTTCGTAGTGGTGAGGCTTGCCCCCACCACTATGGTGAGGCAACCTCGGATCGTTCGCTGAGCGAACGTGTTAAAGCGTTTCGGGAGATTTCGCAAGGACGGAGGCGAGCCCCGTCCGTACCGAAGGAGATGTGAGAACTTAATTTAGTTTACACTGTACTAGAACCTCAAATACTCCGTAGGGTCCACCACCCCGCCTTCGTGCCAAAGCTCAAAATGAAGATGAGGCCCAGTTGACAATTGGCCGGTATTACCGATGATGGCAATGGCCTCTCCTGCTTTGACACGGTCGCCGACCTTCTTTAGGAGCTGCGAGTTGTGCTTGTAAAAAGTGACGAGGTTATTATCGTGTTGGAGGCCAATGACGTTACCGTTCGAACTGGTGAATTCACTAATGAAAACCACACCATCGCGTACCGCCTTGATGGGCGTATTTTGCGGAGCCAGGATATCGACCCCCAAGTGGCTTTCGGTCGGGTTGAACCCCGCACTTATTTCACCGTTGACCGGAGTAACAAAAAACAGCTGTGCCAGCGGGACGTCGACACTACCGGGCGAGGGCGCCAGGCTGCCACCCTGCCGGCTACTCTGGCCAACCCGATCGAGGGCCATTTCCCGCCGCAACCGGACTTCCTCTTCAGACAATGGCGCCGGGGTTGCTTCCAGCGGGTCAATCGAAGAGGTGTCGGTTTCGACGTCGGCACTGGTGATCACCTCACCGTGAATATTTCGGTTCAAGTTTTCGATGTACAGGCTTTGGGCGTCGAGGCGTTTGGTCATCTCGTTCAGGATGTTCTCCAGATCATTCATCTCCCGGCGCTGTACGATATCGCCATAACCTGGAATATACTGCCGTAGGGGCGTATAGGCAATGAGTAGGAACACCAATATCGCTAACAGGAAGATGGCTGCGGAGAGTGCGACGTAGATGTTCAGCGGCGTTAGGTTATACGAGCTAACCTCACGGTAGCTCTTCACGTCGCGGATCACCAGCTGGTACTCGTCCTTACTATTTGCCTTAAAGCGTTGCCACCGACTCTGGCGGACCTTTGATTCTTCCATAGGGAAGGGATTATTTTTCTATGTTAATCTTACACTTTGTACCTAACACTCAACGTTTCGAATGGGATGCAGGAAAGTGAAGATGCTTACCTTTATGTCCCCTTAGGGGTCGGCAAAGATAACGGCTCCTTGCGCTACCCATCCCAATGATTTCGTTTTCTGGCTTCCCCCGGCCAAAAAACTCCGCATAAAAGCAGTCTCGTTTTGATCAAGCTTACCCGATTTCTCCTCCTTTTACTGGCATTTCAAATTGCTGTTTCCAGCTGTGCTTCCACCAAACGCCGCGATGAGCAAGGTGCGCTAGGCAAGCTCTGGCACAACATGAACTCCCATTACAACGGCTACTTCAACGCCAAGGAACTCATGACGGAAACCTTGGTGGGCATCGATGATCAGCACGTCGACAACTATACCCAACGGCTTAAAATGTTCCCTTTCCTGGAACTTCAGAATACCAGTGCGGTCAACGAAAACCTCGATATAGCCATCGAGAAAGTCGCCATCGTGGTAAAGAAACATCCTTACAGCAACTGGGTAGACGATAGCTACTTGCTGGTGGGGCAAGCACAGCTGGTCAAACAGGATTACGAGAGTGCAGAAAAAACATTGCGCTTCATGGTGAACGAGTTTCGCCCCCGACCAAAACGTAAGAAAGCTAAAAGTAGAAAGGGCGCGACCGACGAGCCGGAAGAAGAAGCCTACGTGAGCCGACGCAAAGTTGAATCTAACCCTGCGCAGGAACGCAAAGACCGCCTGCGGGCCCGGAAAGATGCTGGAAAAGAACGCGACAAGCTAAAAAAGGAACGTGCTAAAGCCGCTAAACTGCGCAAAAAAGAGGTGGACAAAGCGCGCAAGGAGCGAATTCGTGCCCGAAAGCGTGGCATTAGGCTCCCTCCCCTTACCCGTCGGGATACCTCTGCAGTAGTCGGGCTGGAAAACGAGCCTGAGCAAGAGCAGGAAGATGACCTCGGGCCTATAGGGATGATTTCCATCTTCAATTCAACTACCGACCTCGGTGCTGATGGAGAAACTTATGGTACAAAACCGGACGGTTACATCGCGAAGCATCGCCCTGCATTTCAGGAAGGTCGCCTGTGGCTGGCGTGGACGCTGATCAAGCGAGACGCCTTCGACCAGGCCCAGATCATCCTGGAAGACATGCGTAATAACCGGGGAACCTTCCCCGCTGTCCGTCGTAAAGCGATGGCGGTACAAGCCTTCCTTTACCTCGAACAGGATGAAAAAGAAAAGGCTATTCCTTATCTCGAGGAAGCCGCTGCAGTAGCCAAAGAACGAAACGAACGCGCTCGTTTTTACTACATCGCCGGGCAACTCTACCAGGAACTGGGTCAGCCTTCAGGCGCCGCTTCCTCCTTCGAGAAAACCATTGCCGCGCGACCAAATTACGAATTGGAATTAGGCGCGCGCCTCAACCTGGCGCAGAATGCTTTCCTCAGTGGATCCGGCTCCGCCGAAGCGGCCTTGAAGAAATTGGGCCGGATGGCAAAAGAAGACAAAAATCAGCCCTACGAAAGCCAGATTCTCTTTTCCATGGCAGCCGTATCCTTACGCAGTGGCGACCAGGCTGGGGGCACAACATTCTTGCAGCAGGCCCTGGCAAGCCCATCCGCCGGCCCCGTACAGCGCACAGAGGCCTACAAGCTTTTGGGAGACCTATCTTATGATGATAGCGATTACCTTCCCGCCAAACTGTATTACGATACTACCCTGACCGTAATGGATAAGGGGGACCTGCGCTACGACCAAGTCACCGAACGCCGGGATCAACTGACCGGAATCGCTGAGGCATTGACCGACATTCAATTAAAAGACAGTCTTCTCCGTATCGGGATGCTACCCGATGTTGCACGTCAGCAGTGGGCAACGGATCTGTTTGAGCAGCGCCGGGCAGAAGCTGCCCGGCCACGCGACCCGGTGGCCGATGCTGGAGGCTCCGGCCAGCAGCGTGTTGTAGCTTCCAACAACAGCGACTTCTTTGCTTACAATCCGCAAACGGTAAAAAGAGGTAAGCGTGATTTCGAACGGCAATGGGGGGACCGCCCGCTGACGGACAACTGGCGGCGCAGCCGTAATACTGAGTCTCTCTTTGTAGACGACGGGGATACTGGCACCGCCGCACCGGAAGAAATAAAAATAGTGACCGAAGACGAGATCAAAAAACTCCTAGAAGGCATTCCTACCACCGAGGGGGAACTATCGACGATGAAGATCCAGCAGTCCAACAACTGGTTCAACCTGGGCCGGGAATACCGCGACCAGCTGGAGAACAACGACAAAGCCATCGAAGCTTTCGAAATACTGAACACTCGTTTCCCTGGGTCCAACGGCGAAGCGGAGAGCTGGTATTACCAATACATCATCCACCGGGAAGAAGGTCGGATGGATAAGGCACAAGTGATTGCCCGCCAACTGCAGAACCGCTACCCTGGCTCCAAGTTCGAGAAGCTGGCCAATGACCCTGGTTATGCTGCCGAGTTAATGAAAAAGGAAAACGCCGAAACCCTGAACTACGAAAGAGCTTACAAAGCTTTTGAGGACGGCGATTACAAAACAGCCCACGAAATGGCCGTAAAAGGTCGGGCCACCTTACTCGGTAAGCACCCGCTTAAGGCGCGTTATGCCCTCTTACTGGCCATGACCACGGGCAATACGCAGGGACGGCAGGCCTACATTAATGCCCTACGTCAGGTAGTTTCCCAGTTTGACAACACTCCGGAGCAAACACGCGCCAGAGAGATCCTACGTCTGCTGGGTGAAAGCGGCGCCCGCATTCCCGGCCAGGCAGGTAGCAACGGAGGGGGAGACTTTAAGGAAACGATGAAGGAACTTCACTATATCCTCATCGTATTCAATGAATATGACACCAATTTGAACGAAGCAAAAATCAAAGTCAGCGAGTTCAACGCAAAATACAATAAGGTTGACCGTCTCCGTACGACCAACGTATACCTCGGGGCAGATAATAAGACGCCCGTTTTGGTGGTCCGCCGGCTCAAGTCAGGTGAAGTCGCCAAAACTTACGTCGACAACATGATCCAAAGAGAAAAGGGTTTCCTTAATGTTGGCAAATACGACTACGAAATCTATGCGATATCCCAAAGTAACTACCGGGAAGTGCTAAAGGCACGTACGGTTAAAGGGTATGATGAATGGTATCGGGAGAATTACTAATAAAGCAGGGTACTTCTACTTGCTACACACCCGCAAGGAACCTCTGGCAATTATTGTCTCCATCCAGTAGGGCGGGCACGCTCCGTGTGTGTATGCGCGTTATTTAAACCGATCAACTAGTGGTCTGTCAACATTAAATGTTGGGGTAATCTGCGATGCCTTTTGGTGCTGAATTTCGTTGAAGAACTCCTTCCGTAGCTACGGCTATGCAAGGAATCCTTCGCCTCATTCAACACCAAAATTCATCAGCACCTTACCCACAAATTCAATATTGACAGACCACTAGGCGCCCAGACACGTATGCCTTTCCGGAAAAGGCTCGTTATTTCCCAATATTAAATCAATAGTAGTATGTTTGGGCCGTTCCGGAGAAAGAACCAATTAGGCATGTACAATTTGGTAAATCATATTCCGTTTGCGCTTGTGTTATAGGCAAGTAGAAACTACGCCATTACTCAGACCTAAACGCTCTACTATCTGACTAATAATTATGATAAATTAAAAAATACCCCTTATTTGTTGCAATAATAATAATCTATTATCAACCAATAAGATACTGCGATTGCATTGCTAAGATATTTCAGCGACCTTTGAAGCCTTTCTAAAAATCACAAGGGAATCGAATGGACTTGAGCTGTTACGGAAAAACAGTTTGCTGAAGTTATATTATTTTCGTTTAGAAATTTTCAACCTTAAGCATCATCCAAATTTAGTCATCTTCTAGTTTTTTAAACTCTTGTAGTCCAAAATAAAAGCCCGCTCCAAATAAAAGTGTAACAAGTCCTGCAAAATAGGGGATAAGTTCCGTCGTTTTTTTTCAATTTTTAGAAGTTTCAGATAAATTGCAAATCCGAGAATGGAAGGCACCCACAGACCTAGGGTGTTCCGTCTGATAGGGATTCTCCCCGACGGTTTTTAGCGCTCAAAAGACTTCCTACACCTTACATGATATCCCGCCACACCTGCCTGCCTGCCTGCCGGCCGGCGGCCTACTTTTGAAGAGCAAAAGCAGCAAAACTCTGTGGCTGTGCTGGTG
>JBLHRW010000323.1:0-5658 GCA_047626445.1 Neolewinella sp. | reverse complement strand
TTGGGGCGGCTACTGCCACCACCGGAACGATTATTACTCATATGGTAATTCGAGGGAGAGAACCTTGAGATCAGCGGGATTACAACACGCTCAGGATCAAAGGTTTATAAAAAATAACGCGTCAACATGACGCTAAGACCGACAGTAATCCACGGGGCTCGTTGCCGCCGCTCATCGGAATTTGGTGCAAAGATACGAATAAATGAATAAATGGATGTTTCAATCATTGAATAGCTGCCGCTGCTACCACTCTCTTCGCATCGATCGTTCGCCAGGGGTGAACAAATGCTGCAGTGTGAACGGCACTTATGTTGATCATTCTATTACTTCATTATTCTCTCGTTCAAAATACCACACGAGCCCCGGAGCGGTTTGACTCCTCGAAAAAAACATGGTTGGGATAGCTGGTATGGTTCGGTAATCCCCTTGTCCTAACGTCCGGTTTGCACCGGATTTCGGAAGCCTGACAAGTCGAAGGCTTTGAGGCCCGCCCTAGACAAACCTAAGTCACTTCCCAATATAAAGAAACTGTAGGGTCAACCAGATTTGGGAGCATCGTGTGGCATAGTCTAAACGTATGGAATAATACATTGTTGCGATTATCTAAAGTCCGTGACTACTGTACCGTGCAACATAAGTTTCGTGTTAGCGAGGCTTGCCCTTGCCGCTAAGGTGGGGGTAAGCTTGAATCGTTCTCTGAGCCCCGTCCGTACCGAAGGAGATCTGCGAACCTATATTGACGCACCACTGGCGGTACATCAATCAGTTATTCCCCCCCTTCGTGAACAGCACGTTTTTCAGCTAAAATTCGGCTCAACGCTGCTACGAGATCCGGTCGCCTATTTGCAATATTATCTACCTCTCCCGGATCAATGGTATGATCGTATAATTCATACCCGCCATCATTATGAATGGTAAAGCGATACTGGTTAGTCCGGATCGTTATAACGAAAGATCGATAAGCATAAGCAACATGCCCTTTGCGCCCTGGATGTTTGACAATTTCCGCCAAGGATTTGCCATTGGTAAAATCAGGTTTAGGCAGGTCTGCCAGTTCACAGAGCGTGGGAAATATGTCTGCTGTCTCCACGATGGCATCTGTCGACTTACCTGCGCGCTTCATTTCCGGAAGTTTGATGATTAGTGGGGAGCGGAGCGCCGTTTCGTAAAGGTTGTGCTTCCCCCAAATGCCGTGTTCCCCAAGGCTCCAGCCATGATCTCCCCACAGGACGACAATGGTATTTTCAGCCTGCCCGTTAGCTTCCAGCCTAGCGATAATTCTACCCACTTGAGCATCTGCGTAGCTCACGCATGCGGCATAATGCCGGCGTATCATAGTGGCAAACTCCTTGTCTTCCCGCGGATCTTTACCCCAGAGGTTGTACTGCATGAACTCACCAGACTTATGCCAGGTGCTCACCCCTTGCGGTTTTTCGGAATTTTCGATCTCGGGAATCTGTACACCGTCGTACAGGTCGAGATATCGCTTAGGCGCTCCAAAGGGTAAATGCGGGCGGATGAGGCCAACGGCAAAGAAGAACGGTTGCTCCCTTTCACCAAGTTTGTCAAGCCACGACAGCGCCTCTTCGGTAATGTGGCCATCAGGATATAGATCATCAGCCCCTTGGACGGATTGAAACACCTCCATCGTGCCTTTCTGCTTACTTCTTATTTCCCCGTTCGCCAGGCCGTGCATTACGCCTCGGGGATGTTGCCAACCGGCTACAGGTAGCAAGGACTGGTCCCAGGCGCCTGGCATTTCCACTTTAGAGCTATCGTTCCAGTTCGGCCCACCTAGCCCCCCCGGATGATGGGACACCTTCCCCACGGAAATGGTCGTATAGCCATTTTTCCTGAACCACTCGGGCATGCTGGGAGGAACCTCTTCCGGGTTGGCTTTCAATTTTTCCGCCCGTTGGAATAAGGCATCATTATTCGGTGCGCCATACCTACCCGTTAAGAGAGTGAACCTGGACGGGCCGCAACTGGGCGCATTAACGTAGTGGCGTTGAAAAGCCCTTCCCTGCCGCGCCAACCGATCGATGTTTGGGGAGTGAATGTAATCCGCTCCGAAGGAAGCGAGCTCCGGGCGCAGATCGTCTACACAAATGAGTAGCACGTTCATTTTACGCTGTGCCGGCAAGGAAGTCGCGGTTAACAAGAGGATAAGAAGAGCTAGAAATCTCATAAACTAACGTTGCTCGGTTATGCGTTCAAAAAACAATGCCCTTAAAGGTAAGTAAATGCAGGAAGCCCGGCTGAGCTAATGCTCAACCGGGCTTCCTTAAAGACTGAAGGTCAGCGGGTTAATTACTTAACCTCCTTACCGCCGTCGAGTTCGTCCTGGAGTTTCTCCAGTTCTGCCCATTTGGCGTCAGCAGCCAGTGCGGCCTGCTTGGCCCAAGTAGAGGGGCTGTGAATACGGTAGCGAGGACCGGCGTCGTCGAGCATCTGCTGCACCTTCTCTTCGGGAGCATCAGCCAATTCACGCCAAGTCTTGATGTTGATGTCGTGGAGGAGACCTTCGATCTTGGGACCGATGCCTTCTACCATCTTCAGGTCGTCCTGCTTGATCTTCTTACCAGAAGGCAGTTCGATCTTGGCGACCTTAGCTGCTTTGGCAGGCTTTGCGGCTGGAATGTCCGCAACGGCCTGAACTGGAGCAGCAGCTGGTGCTGGCTTGGGCTTTGGTGCTGCAGCTTTCGTTGGTGCCGGAGCGACAGCTACGAGAGCCTCAACACCTGCAGGTACGATAGATACGAACATGCGGTTACGGTAGCTTCTGCGGAAGGCAACGTTGCCATCTACTTTAGCGTGGATCGTAAAATCACGTCCCATGTATACGTTCTCACCGGGGTGGTACTTGGTACCGCGCTGGCGAATGATGATGTTACCGGCCTTTGCGACCTGACCGCCGAATAGCTTAACGCCAAGGCGTTTACTATTACTGTCGCGGCCGTTATCAGTACTACCTACACCTTTCTTGTGTGCCATGGTATTTTATTTATGGCACTGACAACGCTAATTGTCAGTGGGTTAATTATTCGTGCTCCCCATTAAGGGAACACCTTAAGAATGCGGGCCGTGACTAGCCTGCGATGGAATCAATTTTGATCTTCGTGAACTGCTGGCGGTGACCGTTTTTCACCCGGTACCCCTTACGGCGCTTCTTTTTGAAAACGACGACTTTGTCGCCTTTCACGTGATCAATGACGGTAGCTCCTACGGAGAACCCTTTTACGTTCGGCGTGCCGACGGATACACCTGCGTCACCAGAGGTGAGATGTACGTTGTCAAAGCTGACTGAGTCGCCAGCGCTGGCTTCTAACCGGTGGACGAAGATCTCTTGACCTTCCTCAACTTTGAACTGCTGACCGGCTATGGTTACGATTGCAAACATTAAGAATGTATTTATTATTTGGGGCGCAAAGGTACGCTTAAACTTTATTTTAAACAAGGGGAATTCAGCAAGCTGTCTATTTGTTGACCACGCTCCGTTCTTCGCGTCAACTATTGTGCTTTAGATACCCACTTTTCTAAAATAATTTTGGCCGCTCTTTTCCGGTTTAAGCGATGTATTTTTCAGGGCCGGACGCTGCTGAGCCTGCCGAAGTACAGGTGTATTAGCAGGTTAGACGCGGCATTAAGATCATCCAGGATGATTGAAGCACTGTGAAGCACAATCATGACGGATCAGGTTGCCTAGGTGGGCCACCCTCAACAATTACCTACCAATAATCAGCCGACGGCCATCAGATCAATCCGCAGCATCCTGCTGCAACATCTGATAAACGAAGTAAAAGATACCAGCTACCAGCGCCACGATGACCGCTAACACCAAGTAAGCCGTGGCGTCACCGTTACCGCCGAGGATAGGGGGGAATTTTAAGAGCATACTTTTCATGAGGCAAAAATACGACGCTTAGAGTATCCAACGAGGCTATCGCTCCCCTACCCTGCTTTTTTTACCTTTTGATTGCACCTGCGGCCGCGCTTTATTAGGAACCAGGAGGTAGAGAACTAAAATTAGCTTCTAATTCCGTACTACCCGCTGCGTATGCACTTCAGCACCAGAGACGACCCGAACGGTATAGCTCCCCGCTACCAGCGCTGATAAATCAACCATAGCCTGGTTCCATCCTGCCTCAGCAACTGCCTCTTGCTGGAGTACTAGCCTGCCATCAGCAGAGAACACCGTTACTTTCCGTCGTGCGGCTTGTTCGCTGAATATGGCCACATTTATCTGTCCGGAAGACACCGTTGGCCACACCTTAAAATAGTTCCGGGCCACGCTGGCGACCTTCCGGATGGGGCTGTCCGTAAGCGTACCGTCGAAGTCAACGGCTCTTGCCCGGTAAAAACTGTTGCCCGGCAAGGGTAATTCATCGTAGTACACATAGGTTTCGTTGCCGGTAAAAGGAATACGGCCCAGGCCTTGCCAGTCCGTACCGTCGGCAGATCGCTCCACGAGAAAGTGGCTGCTGCCCTCTGGATCTGCGATCCGCCAATCGAGGCGATTGATCTTATCCTCGGCTCGGGCCGTAAAGCTCACCCACTCCAGCGGTAGTGATTCGTTTACGATGGTCCATTGATAAGTAAAGACATAGTTTGCATTTTTCATGCTTAGGGTAGTCTCATCGGTCACGCGGACCAACAGTGTATGGTTATCCGAAGTAATCTGCGCCGGAGTAATGGTTACGTGTTCCACCCCGGTGGCAATTTCGTTTCCGTCCAACTCCCAGACGTAAGACAAGGTATTGGGGATGGGCTTGACGCTGGTGATGCTGAAGTCGAGGGCAGACTCCAGGAAGTCAACGTCAGCTGTAGCGGGGGTGGTGGTTTCCAGTGGGCTGGTATTCTCATAAATCGTTTCTATCGTTGCCTCCTGGCAAACCGAGCAAAAACCTCGGCTCAGGAACTCCATCATGCACTGGCCGTTCACCGGTTTGAAGGTAGAACCATTGCGGCTAAACTCCCCTACTCCATTGATACCAACCCAATCATTCCAGCGGGTATCGCCGGCGTTAGATTGATTCGTAATATTAGGTCGCTCGTTGTTGTTGCCTGAATTATACTCATCGCCGAGGTTCATGAAGGAGTGGCCCGCTTCGTGAAGGGCCAGGTCACTGGCACTGGAGTGCGTACTACCTACGGCCGTAGAACCGCCAGAACCGCCGTAAAAGGGGCTGTTAACGACGATGATCGCCTGATCGAAATTGGGGTAATGCGTCGCTAATTGGGCAAAGACCAGGGAATTGTTCACCACCAACAAGCGGTGAATATTACCCGCATCAAAACGTGCATTCAGGGCAGTGTTCACGTCGGATACTGCAAATACCGGCTCGTTCACATCCGTCGCCGTTCCCGGATGGTCCGCCCCGCTTTCCTGGCTGATGACGTCCACGGTATGGACGTTGAAGAAATTGGTGTATTGCAGAAACGGAGGCTCGTTAAAAAAGTCGGTGGTGATGACACCAGCGTCGGCCGCAAAGTCCGTTTGTTGACCAGCGGTATACCCATCCCCCAGAATGACGAAATTGATGCGTTTTTCGTCGGGGCCAGCGTCTTTGACCTTAGTGACCTGAGCGACCAAACCGGTGGATAAAAGCAGTAATAGAGGGAGTAAGTTGTAGCTTTTCATAAGATTTCAAGTAGATT
>JBLHRW010000322.1:0-5694 GCA_047626445.1 Neolewinella sp. | reverse complement strand
TGACGGCATTAACTTCCAATTACGTAGAGGTCAATGGATCACGATAATGGGCGAAAGCGGAATGGGGAAGTCAACCTTGCTCCAGATTTTGCAGAAGTTCTATGCGCCGGAGTCCGGCGCCATCAAAATTAATGGGGTAGACTTCGACCTGCTGGACTTTGCTGATTGGCGTAGCCATCTCGGCGTACTGCCTCAGCAAGTAAAACTGTTTAATGGCACCGTCTTAGACAATATCTTACTCGGGGAGGCTCCCGAATCACCAGAGAAACTGGAGGCCTTTTTTCAAGAATACGACCTGGATAATTACTTCCGTCAATTCCCTAATGGCTATGCGACCATCGTCGGGGAACAAGGTGTAAACCTTTCTGGCGGTCAACAACAAATGCTGGGTCTGGCCAGGGCGCTTTGGCGAAAGCCTTCACTATTACTGCTGGATGAACCAACTGCTTCGCTTGACCGGGATACAGAACGCTTCGTACTTGCCCTGTTAGATAAGCTAAAAGCGGAAATGGGCATCCTTGTTTTAACGCACCGACTTTCTACTGCCCGTCGGGCTGATCAAATCGTTGTCCTCAATCGAGGAAAAACGATCGTCGCCGGAACGCACGATGAGTTGTTGGCGCATGAAGACAACTTGTACGCTAAAGCTTGGAACGATATATTTACACCAGTGAAAACGACATAGCATCACTTTTTAAAGCGCTAATTATTATGACAGATAAAAACGATAGTAAGAACAAGACGGTGATCATTATTTCGATGGTTTTGGGGATGATCTTTGGCTTTTTTGTGGTTGTTTATCTACTTGACTGATAAGAGTCACCACTAAGGGACGCGAATTAAATAAAACGTGTTTCTTGACCTGACGCTTTTGTTCTCGCCGTTCTTGAAAAATTCTTTGCATAGCCGTAGCTACGGAAATAATTTTTAAGAGCGGTGAGGGCAAAATAAGGCGGTCAAGAAGCATGGTTTATTTATTTCCCGTCCCTAAGGCGTTAAGGCACTAAAATTTACACTAAGAAGTAGGCTTAGTGGGGTATAGGCACGTGCAAAATGTGTAGCCCCCCACAAGCGCCAGTGAGCATTCCCAATAAGCAATAATCAGGTATTGCCAACCAAGAATCGTTCCTCCAATACCCGTTCCCGCCAATCAAACGCTCCCAAGTCGTCCAGTCCTAAAACGCTTACGGCCATATCAAATTCTTCTTCTCGGTCGCCGGAAAAAGAGAAAGCCTTTCCCGCCCGCCGCAGGTACTGCTCCGGGATCAGTCCGATGAGTTCGGAACCGGTGACTTTGGCGCCCAAAGCTTCCGCTAAGCCAACGGCCGTCAGGTAGACCTTGGTCAGGTCGGTCGCGTCAGCATCAACGACATTGCAGCTGATCTGGCAACGGCCGAATTCGGGGATGTGCCAGCCGATGGCCTTCAGACCGGGGAAAAGGCCGGGTTGGCCCTTACTGCCGGAGCCACGCAGTTTGGCGGCGAGTTGCTTAGCAACGGAGACTGGGACGTCATCCGCCAGGTTAATGTTCCAGGCGATGAGGAAAGGCCGGGCACCAAGTACGGTGGCGCCGAATTTGGGATTTAGTGCTGGCCCGTAGTCGGGTTGCCAGTCGGGGTCCGCGATTCGCGCGGCCAAACCTTCGTATTCTCCTTTGCGGATGGCTGCCAGGTTCGTCCGATGCGGTGCCGAAGCACTTTGCTCGTAGAGAAAAACGGGGATGCCGAACCTTGCTCCTAAAACCTCCCCCAGCACCTGCGTCCGCGCCACCAACTCCTCCATCGTGATGCCCCGGATTGGGACGAAAGGACAAACGTCCACCGCACCAATGCGCGGGTGTTCCCCCTGGTGTTGCCGCATATCGATCCGCTCCGTCGCCACCTCATATATACCTTCTGCAGCGGTAAATACGGCCTCGGGCTCCCCGGCAAAGCTGAAGACCGTCCGGTGCGCGCCCGCCCCGGTGTCCTGGTGCAACAACCGGCACCCTGGCACTTTCGTGATGGCCTGGGCAAAGGCTGCCAATACGTCTGCGTCACGCCCTTCGGACACATTGACGATGCATTCCACCAGTGGGCTTACTTCCAGCATAGTACTTTTGCGTTTCTAAACGTTGAATCCCTGCAAAGCTACCGGGTTACGCGGACTAATGGATTTTAAAATAATGAACCAGCTTAAAGTTGGAATTAAACGTCAAAGTTGGAGGGTTTTCCTCCAACGACCGCAACTCTGTGCTCCCTCCGTGCTGCCCTCTGTGGGAACCAATGCTTCGGAGCAGCCTAAACCTCCTCTTCCGCCAAATGAATCGTCTCCCCTTCCTCCTTCTCTCCTTCTTCCTTTTGCTAGCCGCCTGCAGCAATGACCCCGTCACTACGGAAGAACTCCCCGCCGTAGTCGACAACACCGACCCCGGCATCGCCAAACTAACCGAGGCCATCCGCGCCGACCCGGCGAACGCCGACCTGTACGCCCAGCGGGCGACCATGCAGTACGACAAACGTAACTATGACGCCGCGATCTCCGATATGGTCTCCGCGCTGGGTATCGACAGTACCAACATCGGCTACCACTACAACCTGGCCGATGTTTACCTCGATTACTACCGCAGCCGCCTGGCCTTGCGTACCCTGGAACGGGCCGCCTCGCTGGACCCCGATATTCTGGAAACGCAACTGCGGCTGGCCGAAACACAGCTTACCTTGAAACGATACGACGGCGCACTGGCGGCCCTCAGTGAGGTGACCCGCATCGACCCGCGAAACCCCGACGCCTACCTGTTACTGAGCCAGACCTTCCTGGAAACCGGAGATACTGCCCGCGCCATCAAATCTGCCGAAGAAGCGACAGAGATCGACCCCGACATGACGGATGCTTTCATTACGCTGGGCCAGCTACTGTTCGCCAAAGGCCTGCCCCGTGCCGAACAGTACTTCGATGCGGCGGTCGCCATTGACCCGGAGGATGTGTATGCGCTCCACGCCAAGGCGGATTTTCTGCGTGACAGTGAGCGGCTGCCCGAAGCCATTGCTACCTACCAGGCGGCGAGCCGGGCGGACCGGCAGTACGTCGCTGGCCACTTCAACGCCGGCTTATTGTTCCTCGAACTGGACAGCATCCAGCGCGGCCAGGCCGAATTCGACCTGGTCATCAAAAACGATCCCATCCACATCAGGGCCTATGCTTACCGGGGCTACGCCAGGGAAGTGTTGGGCGATACGGTGGCTGCCTGTAAAGATTATGGTACGGCTCTTCGCTTTTCTCCCGATTACCAGTTTGCGCTGGACGGGTATGCCAGGGCGGGGTGTAAGTAAGAACTTTGCGCTCATCTGAAGTCCCTAAGAGGCTGAAAAAAGGCATAAAAAGCCCAAGAGGCATAAAAAGTACAGAAGGGGGGAGGTTACCTGTCCTTTTTTGTGCCTTTTGTGAATTGTGTGTCAGGCTGAAACATTCGGCAAGTGCATTTGCCGTGGTAGGTCCTATCTGCGGAGTAAGAAATAAGGAGGCTTTCTTGAATACGGCCTAATGAGACGCTGTACCTTTGCCTATTTAGCCACCCGAGACCACCCAAACCGAATAACGACCAGCAACATCAGGAAAATAACCAGCAGGTACTGAATGGGCATATAGGAAAAGACAACGATGTGCACCCGGTCGATGAACCACATGAAGATCAGGGCGGATGAGATCATGATGACCAGGCCAGACAACCTGCTGAAACCAGGGAGGGACTCGATCCGCACCTGCTTTTTTACAATGAAAAACGTAATCAACATACTCGCGATGGGCAAGATTTGCAGTATGATGTTGGCATCCATAATGCTTCCTCGTTCGAACAACCACTTGTAAATGGTATAAGCCACGGCCAGAATGGCCGGTACGGCAACGAGGTAAACCAAGGTGCTGTAGAGGTAGTTCCACGGCGGCAAATGACCTTCTTCCCGTTCCATCCATCCGGCCAGTAGTGCCGCAAAGGGGATGAGGAGAAAATAAAAGACCACATTTAGGGGATGGTCGAGTGCGTATTGGAAAAGGTCGTTGATGGTCATGGGGCGAAGATAGTAATCAGGTTGCAGGTTAAAAGTTTCAGGCGGTTTTGTAACCTGCGACTTGAAACTTGAAACTTGCAAGCTATCTTCGCGCCATGTCTTCTCCCTCCTCTACAACACCGGCCCTCTACGAATTTTCATGGTGGGCTTTTACCCTCGTTCTGGCGGGGCTGATGTTGCTCCCCATCTATACGCAGACCCCGGATTTTCCATTCTTTGTGGCTAATACTGTATACATCATCGTGGCCATTACCCTCACGCGATACTTTTTCTTTCTAAAAATAAGCTGGCTGCGGGATCGTCTGTTATTGCAGGGCATACTCAGCCTACTGTTGATTCTGCTGATCTTCTGGATGGTGCAATCTCTCAACGCGTTCATCCGCTTTTTCGATGATTACGGACCGGATGTTTTGGTGAAAGGATTGTCAAAAGACACCGCCGGTATTATGAAAGGATACATAGAGGCAGAGTTCCGTTTTTTTGGGATATGGGCGATCATTACAGCCTTGCTTACTCCACCGCGAATGATCTATAATGTCTGGAGCAGGTACCGGGCGGGCGTACGGACACTGTAAGCCCGAACGATGTCAACGCTATTCCTCCTCCGTTTGAGATTTCGGCTACCTTTACCTTACTTTGGGCGCGGCCGCAGGTGCCATACGCAGCTGTAAAAGCAGGGGAGGAAGCACCGTTGTTTCCTCGTCCTTTGTACTCCTGCCTCGTGCAGCAGCCTACCCACTATTTCCTACCCACTACCTACTATTTCCCGTGCATTTCGACATCATCACCGTCCTCCCCGAGCTTCTGGCTTCTCCACTTTCCCACAGCATCATGCAGCGGGCTAAGGACAAAGGCCTGTTAACCGTCACCGTTCACGACCTTCGGGAATACGGAATGGGCAAGCACCGGCAGGTAGACGACACGCAATTCGGTGGCGGTGCCGGCATGGTGATGCGCTGCGAACCTTTGGCCGGCCTGATCGATAAATTGCTGGCTGAGCGTACCTACGATGAGGTTATCTTCCTTACCCCCGACGGAGAGCGCTACGGCCAGAAACGGGCCAATCGCCTGAGTATGGGCGAGAACCTGTTGTTGATTTGCGGACATTACAAAGGCATCGATCAACGGATCAGAGACGAATACGTCACGTTGGAGGTCAGTATCGGCGATTATGTGCTTTCCGGCGGAGAGCTTGCCGCAGCGGTACTCGTGGATTCGATCGGCAGACTCCTGCCCGGCGTAATTAACGATGAAACCAGTGCGCTTACGGACAGCTTCCAGGACGATCTGCTGGCGCCACCGGTCTACACCCGCCCAGCGGAATGGCGGGGCCGTAAGGTGCCGGATATCCTGACCAGTGGCCATACCGCCAACATTGAAAAATGGCGCGAAGACCAAGCCTTGCAGCGGACTAAGGACCGTCGGCCAGACATCCTCGAATAACGCCTACCTTAGCGCCAAATTAACGATCCCGGAGGGATCCAATCGTTTTAACCCCGGACGGCGTGAGTCGCGCAGCGACGAACAGCGTCCGGGGTGCCCAGCACAGAGAAGCGTAGTGCCGACCTGAGTCTGGGGATGCCCAGCACAGAGAAGCGTAGTGCCGACCTGAGTCTGGGGATGCCCAGCACAGAGAAGCGTAGTGCCG
>JBLHRW010000321.1:0-5701 GCA_047626445.1 Neolewinella sp. | reverse complement strand
CCACCGCATGTTCATCCCGAAGCGGGGCGTCACGAAGAAAGTGACGCCAGCCTTGAAGGCCATCAGGTTTTCGTTGAGCGGCGTTGCGGCCGTAATGTCTTCTCCCCCCGAGCTGATGACGGTGTAGTTGAACAGCCGTTGGTAGCTGAAACCGGCCTCCGCCGTTAGCCGCCAATCTTTGAAATACACCATCAGGGGTACTTCGAGGGTGCTGAGGTCGAAGCGGTCAAAAGCGCTGATCTCGAAAGAATTGTTCTTGCGCCGTGCGCCCTGCTGACTGAAGAGAATTTCCGGCCCCACCCGCCAGCGGTCTCCCAATAAGGCGACTACCCGGACACCGGCGTTTACGCCCAATTGGTGGAAGCCGAATAGGTCATCGCCATCGATCTGGCTGAAGTTGCCGCCGGCAATCAACGAGGCTCGGAAGGTCTGCGCGCGCAGCGCGCTCACCCCGAGCAAAAGCAATAATATTAGGAGAAGGGAAGTACGCATGGGGCAAAGGTAAGAATTGTTGCAAGTTGGAGAGGTCGCTTGTGCGACCGGTCACAGGTTGCAACTACCGCAAGTAAGCCAAGGCCCCCACCACAATCACCAATACTACCACCACAATCCACCACGGGAAGTTATTGTTCCGGTATTTATCGGCAATCTGTTCCAGGGCTTCGTGCCATTCCAGGCGGGTGCCGATGGCTTCCCGACAGTAAAAAAGGTACTTTTCGCGCTGGAAATTGGCTTCGTTGCCGTGGCGTTTCAGAATGAAGAAGTCGTTATCCATAAAGGCCAGCTCGTACAAATAAGCTTCTCGATGAATGCTCTGGCCCACAATCACGCGTTTGGCGCTTAACACCTTAAACGACATGGCGTCCATCTTGCCATCATTCGCGATGCGTACTTCTCCGCTGTTGGCCATGAAGGTGTGCAGGCTGACTACTTTTACCCCGGGAACATCGGTCATCTTTACCCAGTCCACATTATAGACCGCCGCATGCTCATCATCTAGCGAAGCGTCGCTAAACCTGCCGACCACCGGCAGGAGGTTATCAATCATTTCCTCCATCGAAGTATACTCCGGGAGATTGAGATTGAACGGTTCGGCAATTTTGTCTAAAAGACGGTCTTCCATTTTTAGTAGGTAGTGGGTAGTTGATAGTAAGTAGTGGGTAGTAGCCTCGTCAAGTACCTTCGGTTAAAGGTACAAACTTCAATTTTTACAACAAATTACGTTCTTGCCAGCATGGGGACCTACCTGACCCGCTGCCGACTATTAAACTACTGGCTAGCCCACTAGGAACTAACTTTTTCCTCTTTCTGCCATTCTTTTCGTTTACCAAAGTACTTATCGTCGATCACCAGGAGGCCAAAGCTTTCGCAACCGTCCTTTTTTGTGACGGTATGGTGATGCCCGTGGGCGCGGAGAATAGCGCGGCTGTATTTGCTGTCGAGTTGCTTAAACCAGCTGAATCTGCGGTGAATATAGACGTCATGGATCAGGAAATAGATCAAGCCATAGATACTGATACCGATGCCGACAAAAGTTAGCCAGAACAGACTCTCAACGTTTAAACCGATGATGTAGGAAGTGGCACTCGGGATCGCAAAAATCAGGAAAAACAGGTCGTTTTTCTCGAAGAAGCCGTCTTCTTCATGGTGCGGGCGGTGGTGGTCTTCGTGCCAGTTCCACAATAAACCGTGCATAAGGTATTTGTGCGCCGCCCAGGCGACGAATTCCATGCTTGCCAAAGTGGCCAGGGTAATACCGAGATAGAGTAGTGCCGTCATACCGGACAAAACAGCGGGGTGGGGGGATGGTTTAAAAAAAAGGGTAGCTTCTGGGTGCTAATATTTTTTAGGTGCAGGCGTACTGAGGTTGGAGGCGTCAGGGCCTGCAGGCGGTCGGACGGCTCGGAGCCGGAGGTCCCCCATAATTCTCGCCTATTCAACCAACCCGCCCGACGGCCCTCGCAGCAAGGCCTCCGACGTTGACGGGTAGCCGTCCGACGGCCCCCTGCTCTCCAAAACCCACCCCTGCACCTGCGGCCGCGCCCCCTACAAACACTAAAAGTTCAAAAGATTAACATACTAAAAGACTAAACCCCTACCTTCGCCCCCTATGACGGAAAAGGTCCTTATCCTAGACTTTGGTAGCCAATACACTCAACTGATTGCGCGCCGCATACGGGAACTCAATGTGTACAGCGAAATCGTACCTTTTAATAAGGTACCCGTGCTGGACGATACCATCAAGGCGGTGATCCTCAGCGGAAGCCCCTTTTCGGTCCGCGACGCTAAAGCCCTGCACCCCAATCTGGAACCTCTGATCGGCAAGCTGCCGGTGCTTGGCATCTGCTATGGCGCCCAGTACCTCGCCCAGCACTTTGGTGGTCGGGTAGAGCGCAGTGATACCCGCGAGTACGGCAAAGCCAACCTTGCCCGTATTCACCAGCCAGAAGGCCTGTTCGCCGGCCTCGAAACCGGCAGTCAGGTCTGGATGAGCCATGGGGATACCATCAAAGCTATTCCGGACACTTTCGAATTGTTGGCCAGTACGGCCGATGTGGAAGTGGCCGCCTTTGCCAGTAAGCCCGGCGCCTTCGACGCTCCGGTCTACTGCATCCAGTTCCACCCGGAGGTCTACCATAGCCTGGACGGAAAGGAGTTGCTGAAGAATTTCGTGATCGACATCGCGGGCTGTACCGGCAACTGGACCCCCGCCCACTTCGTGGACGATACGGTGGGCGAACTTCAAGCTAAAATTGGCAAGGAAGACCGCGTCCTCCTCGGCCTCAGCGGCGGCGTCGACAGCTCCGTGGCCGCCATGCTGCTGCACAAGGCCATCGGTGACCGCTTGTTCTGCTTCTTTATCGATAACGGACTGCTCCGCAAAGATGAATTTGAGGAAGTACTGGTGGGCTACGAAGGCATGGGCCTAAACGTAACCGGGATCGATGCCAAGACCGAATTTTACGATGCGCTGGCTGGCATCTCCGACCCGGAGAAAAAGCGCAAAGCCATCGGTAAGACCTTCATCGATGTATTCGACCGGGAGGCAAAAAAACTAACCAACATCAAGTACCTCGCTCAGGGAACTATTTACCCCGACGTGATTGAAAGCGTCAGTGTGCACGGCCCGTCGGTGACCATCAAAAGCCACCACAATGTCGGTGGCCTGCCCGCTAAAATGGGCCTGAAGATCGTGGAGCCTTTGCGGTTCCTCTTCAAGGATGAAGTGCGCCGCGTAGGTACCCAAATGGGGATGGCCGATCACCTGATCAAGCGCCATCCGTTCCCCGGACCGGGGCTCGCTATTCGGATTTTGGGGGACATCACCCGCGAAAAGGTGGATTTGCTGCAAAAAGCAGACGCCATTTATATCAACAAACTACGGGAATACGGTTTATACGATCAGGTATGGCAAGCAGGTACCATCCTTTTACCCGTCCAAACGGTCGGTGTAATGGGCGATGAACGTACCTACGAGCAGGCAGTTGCGCTGCGCGCCGTAAATTCAACCGACGGTATGACCGCCGAATGGAGCCATCTGCCTTACGACTTCCTGGCCTCGGTCAGCAGTTCGATCATCAATAACGTAAAAGGGATTAATCGCGTCGTCTATGACATCAGCACAAAACCACCAGCCACGATTGAGTGGGAGTAAACTTGGATTTTTAGCCCTGCTGGCTTGCACACTGCTCGGCTTGTCGTCCTGTGAACTCTTCAAGCCCATCTCCACTCCTGACCCCGACCGGACGGATCGGAACGACCGCACCGATATGGATGACCCCGAATTGGACCCGGTGCAGAGCCGCCGCGTCTACGACCCGGTCACCGGTACCTATGTCTATGTGGCCAATGCGCCTACGGACAAAATGGACACCATCCGCTGGACGGTCGTATCAGAAGACAGAAACCCACCCATCGTTGAAGAAGGCGGTACGGACTTTGTGCCCGGTACTAACCCCAACACCAATCCGGTAACCGGTCCCGGTGCCAGCCCCATTGAGCAGACAGGGACCACCCCAACCGGGTCCCGCCTGCTTAGCGGTTACAACGTAGATTTTGCGCTACCATTTCTGACGGACCGTTACCTCGGTAGTGAGGATGGCGTAGACGATAACTCGCTGTGGGCCCTGCACTTTTACAGCGGCGCGAAAATTGCCCTTGATGAAATGCGTGGCCTAGGTGCCGTGAATTACAACGTCAGCGTTCAGGACACCCGGGCGACCCCCGAGAAGACACAGCTCATTACCACCAGCCCTGAGTTCAACCAAGCCCAATTGGTTATCGGCCCTTACCTAAAGAGCAATGTGACCACGATGGCCGAAGCCGCTCGTGGTAAAGAGACGGTGTTGATTTCTCCCTACAGCGCTGCTGGAGGGGTAAGCCAGAATAACTCCAACTACGTACAGGTAAACCCTACGCTGGAAACGCATATGCGCGCGCTGCTACGGCATGCTTACCAGACACAGCGGGCCGACCGTATCGTGCTGGTAACGGGCATGGATACTAATCAGAAAGCACGCCTTGGTTACCTCCAGGACGAATACAAGGTCCTTACAGGAAACGCTGAAATCGAGCCGCTCGAAGAGGTCCAGGTGGACATGAACAATGCGCAGACCAGCCTGCTGGAATACATGCGGGGGCAGAAAACCGTTTTCATCGTTCCCATTTACGAGGATGAGTCCTTTGTGGCTAATTTCCTCCGGCTGCTGTTCTCGGAAACTCGTGACGATTTTGGCCGTAATGTGGCCGTTTACGGCTTGCCGCAGTGGATCGATTTTACCCGCATCAATTTCGACTATTACGAAGGCACCAATGTGCACGTTTCCAGTAGTGTTTACATCGATAAACTGAACCCTGCAGTGCGGGAGTTTCGGCGTAAGTTCTTTGAACGCTATGCCGTGCTTCCACGGGATGAGGCTTACGTCGGCTACGACGTAACCCGCTACTTCCTGCGGATGGCTGCGGAGAACGGTACCCGCTTCCAGTACGCCCTGGAGGCAAACCCCGAAGACCTGTTGCATACCCGTTTCCGGTTTGAGCCGGTGGCTGTGGTACCGGCCGACGCTACCAATTTCGAGCAATCGCAGTTGGACCGGTTTGAGAATAAGTATGTAAACATCTTGCAGTTCAATGAGTATGCCTTTAAGCGCGTTAATTAGGCGCGGCCGCAGGTGCAATGAAAGGGGGATGGAGCAGGCAATGCTCTATCCCCTTTTTCTTTCCCCGGGCCGTTATGTTAGTGGCCACCTCCAGAAATTTTCGGTATTTGCCCCCGCCCTGCTTGCGAAAATTAAACCTACCGCACCCCAAACTCCAGCGAAGTCCCTATTACATTCACGTCATCGGTCAGCGCATTGGCCACAACTGAGTTGCGCTGAATGCCAATGTACCACCAGTCATTCACCAGGCGATTGGCGGGTATGGTGATTTTCTGTTCATAGATGCGACCGAAACCGGTGGTGGGGCTTACGGAAACGGGGTTTTCGGTAACGCTGGCCCCATCAGCGAAGGTGGATTGATTGTTGTAAGAACGTGGACGGAGGAAGAACTGGACTACACCGGAATTTACGGTGAATACCCGGAAGATAAGCTTGAAAGTGACGTCTCCTCCGCTGTAATCAGCTGGTTTAGCCATAACGATGGTGGCAGAACTGTTGAAGGCGTTTTCCCAAACCAGGCCTATGCCTTCGCTGGTAATGAT
>JBLHRW010000320.1:0-5735 GCA_047626445.1 Neolewinella sp. | reverse complement strand
GCCACTGTGGCCGCTCACAAAATACACCATTATCACCAGACATCACGAAGCCGCTCAGGCGAAAAGTATTCAAAAAGCCAGAGAACCGGCATTTTAGCCGCTCAAGCAGCCCTAATACCCCAAAAATAGACACACTCCTCCTGATGTTGTAGCAGCAAGCCAGCAAACTGTACTCCCCGTCCACTTTTTCGAGACCGCGTAGTAGCGTGTAATAGCCCGTCCATTGTCTCTTTATGGTGCCGAAGGGGTGTTCGACAATGGCCTGGCGTTGTTGGTAGACCTCCGGGTTGTTATATAGGTTGTCACGATTGACTTCAACAGCAGCGGCATGCTCAAGGCGGGAGATGGCACGGGCGTCGTTATTGGCTATGCCTCTTGAGGTCAGGCATTGTAGTAGCCTTTGTCGGCCAGAATCTCGGCCCCCTCGTCCAGTTCCAGTATTTCGTGGGTGTCTTCAACGAGCTGACCAAGGGCGTTAAGGTCGTTTTCGTTGGTGGCCTGTGTATGAGCGATAAGTTTATTGGCATCGTCTACCACCGATTGGACGTTGTAGCCGACGAGTGATTCCCGCCCGTGCTTGATCAGGGACGCCGTATAAATAACTTACTGGTTTTTGACCTGACGCTTTTGTTCTCACCGAATTTACAAATCCTTTGCATAGCCTCAGTTACGGAAATGATTTTTAAATTTGGTGAGGGCAAAATAAGGCGATCAAAAGGCGTAAGTTATTTATACGGCGTCTCTTAAAGCCTAATTTTTGTAATTCCAGTTGGTCGACGAACATCAAGCGCCAGTAAGTTATTTATACGGCGTCCCTTAGCTTTTTGATTTTTACAGAGTTGCGTTGTTACAAGAGTTGCGTTGTTACAAGAGTTGCGTTGTTGCCCAACAATCCCAGTCTCAACCAAACAGCCTCGGCCTAATAAACTACTCCCGAACCGCCTCAAACTCCTCAAAGAAAATATCATCATTAGGAACATCAAACAGCAGACCAGAAACCTCCTGCCGGTTATTAGTAACAAACTGCACCGTACCAAAATCAAACCACGCGTGCGGTTCGTTCCATTCCAGC
Source organism: Neolewinella sp. (assembly GCA_047626445.1). GTDB lineage: Bacteria > Bacteroidota > Bacteroidia > Chitinophagales > Saprospiraceae > Neolewinella. The sequence continues at coordinate 4,663 of JBLHRW010000320.1, read as the reverse complement.
TTCCAGGTATTGTAGTGCCAATGGCTGAGGGTCGCATTAAGGCGTGGACTGTGTTCGAAGCGTAGCTCCAATTTCTCAGGACCAGTGCGGACCACTTCAAACTTTCCGAACAGTGGATCGCTGTAGATTCCGGTCATATCTGTAACCGACACAGTCGGCTTAGTATCCATTATTCTGTCGGCCTTCGGAGCTGTGAATTTTTCCTGCCAGGTGGCTCTGCCTTTCTCTTCCCGTGCCGTAGCATCGGTCAGCCAGTCCGCATTATCGATTCCTAACGCCAGGTCTCGGATCCGGCTGGCAAGGGTGGAGGATAGGCCGGTCATACTGTTGGACAGTACGACGATGCCGAGTTCCAGTTCAGGAATCATGATTACCCGGGAGTACATTCCGTCGTAGCCGCCGCCGTGGGTGACTATGGCTTTACCTTCCCGCTCATAGATGAACCAGCCTAATCCGGTGGAAGAAAAGGATAGTTGGCCGCCGTAAGGATTGTGCACCTTGAAGGTCTGGTCGAGTACTTTTTCAGGGAAGATCTCTTTGCCGGCCACGGTTCCCTCCTGTAGTTGTGCATTCAACCACTTGAGCATGTCGTCGGTATTGGAGATGATACCACCGGCTGCGCCGGACGCCTCCCAGGGCGCCATTTTCAAGGGTTGATTTCCTCGGTGGGTCACGTGCGGCGTCGCTACATTGTCCATTCCGGCAAGGGGCTTTACGGAGGTCTGCGTCCGACTCATGCCAAGTGGCCCGAAGAAATTACTGCTCACATAGTCCGCCCAGCTCTGCCCGGTCACCGACCGGATCACCTCTCCCGCAGTAATAAACATCAAGTTGGTGTATCCGTAGCCCGCACGCCAGCCGTAGGCCTGGGGCAAGTGCCTAATTTGACGGATGATCTCCTCCGCACTCTTTTCGCTTTTGTACCAAATGGCATCACCACTGAAGGTGCCCAGCCCAACCCGGTGGCACAACAGGTCCCGTACCGTAGTATGGCTGCTGACGTACGGATCGTAGAGCTGGAAATAGGGTAAGTAGGTTTGTACCGGTGCATCGAGGTCCAACTTGCCTTCCACGTGGAGCTTGGTGAGGGCGGTGGAAATGAAGGCTTTGCTGTTGGAGGCGATGGCGAAGAGGGTTGCACCGTCTACAGCTTCCTGTTTTCCGTCCGTCCGCGTCCCGAAGCCGGCAGATAAGACCACTGTGCCATGCTTGATGACACCTACGGCGAAGCCGGGCGTATCATAGGCCGCAAGGGCGGCCATGGCATCGCGGTTAATTTCTTCTGCGGTTTGGGCTGTTAGCGAGAGGGTGGTGCTTAGGCAGAAAAGGAGGAGTAGGTGGAGTTTGGATTGCATGATGTGAAGGTAGGGCATGCCAGCTATTTTATTGACTGGAGTTTTACAGGAGTGCCAAGCTGACGCTGTAGGCGTCGAACATTATTTGCCCTGGGTAAGGCGGAACGCCGAAGCCCGGGGTAAATTGATGGGTGGCAACTTGGCGGCGCGAAGCGCCGCAACGTTTATTCCCTTTCTCCTACCTCGGGTAAAAGCCCGCTTTGCGGCCTTCCACCCGAGGTAAATATGGTTAGACCACCACGTGGTCACCATTAAATCGATTTTTTTGAAGGTATCCGTTAGATTCCAGCTGATTGTTTGACCACTACTCCCCAATAGACAAACAAACATAATCCGGAAAAATTCCGGATGAAATGATCTCATTATCAGCACTTTCCTTTTGAGTATTACCCGAAAGCACCAGCGCCGTATCGATGCCGAAGGAGTTGCCCCCGAGGATGTCCGTATGCAGTGTATCACCCACCATGAGAATGTCTGATAAGTTTACGTTGGACATGTCGCGGCTGACACTGTCCAGCCCCAGCTGGAACATCTGCATGGCCGGTTTACCGAACTTTACGAACTTCCGTCCCAGTACGTATTCCGCCAACCTGGCGATGCTGCCGGTGGCCAGGGCGACCTCGTTAGCCGCGACGGGATAGAGCAGGTCGGTATTAGCGACCACCACTGGCACCTGGCAATGCCGCAGCAGGTTGATGACAATGTTAACGTCTTTGTTCATGTCATAGCCCTCATCGTCGAGAAAGGCGATGGCCTTGATGTCGGCGGCGTTTTCAATATTCACTTCGGCTACCGGTATGGCTTCCAGGCCTGCTCCGATGATGTAGGCAGCGGCGGCTGGCGTGCCGAGGTAGGCCACCTTACCGGTACGGATCTTTTGTTCCAGGAACTGCCGGGTGGTTGCTCCGGAAGTGATGATCTCTTCTGGCGGAATACTGTGGAGACCGTAATCGGCCAGTCGCCGCGAAGCAGCCCTGGAGGAACGGGCGGCGTTATTCGTCAGTACCCGGATATGTTTGCCCTCTTCCCGTAGGCGGGCGACGCATTCAACAGCGCCGGGAATGAGACCACGATGATTACGCAACACGCCGTAACTGTCGAAGAAGATGACCTTGTAGCCGGCGGCAACGTCAGCGAATTTTTTAATGTCCAAGATGAAAGGAGTTTAAAGTTTAAGGGCATTGAGTAGGATGTCCTCATCGAATTTTTCGTCGAGGGTAGGTAAATGCGTATTGATTACTTCGCCGGCCAGTTTTTTGGCAATTTCCGGCCGGAAGAAGTACCGACCCAGACGTAAGACGTAGTTGAGCAGGAAGAACCGGTAAGACTCCTTGATGAACAACACTTCTTCCCGCTTTAGGGGGAATACTTCATGGTATTCCTGCAAGAAAAGGATAAACCTGTCTTCCAGGAGTTGGTCAACTTCATAAGTGAACACCGTCTGATCTCCTATGTCTGAAACCACCCGGCTGAGGAAGTAAAAATCGGTGACTCGGGTTGATATTCGGAACCAGTCGTAATCCCACCTACTGGCCAGGCGGCCATCACTTCCCACGCTGAAGTTCCCGATGTTCCAGTCTATGAAAACGGGAATTTTTTGGAAACCATGAACGTTGATCCGGAAGGTGTTTTCCAGAAATAGCCGGCAATGCTTCCTGACCACCTCGTGGTCTTCCGGGTAGTCAATTTCAGCGGAATTGAACAGGGCGTTGACGTCGGTCGTCATGTCTCGGTTAGACGGGGGAAGGGTATTACTGACGAGGGCGCAATCGCGGTGAAAGAACGCCATTTCGCGCCCCAGTTGGCTAACCTGATCTTCTGTGAGCCGGCGGGGCGCGGTTTTTTGAATCCGGATGGGGCGGTAGAAAACAATCCAGGAGTCCTGCGTTTCGTCCACATGCCGATGGAAAAAAATATTGGGTCCTTTCATCAGCGCACTACTCAGCAGGCCGGCGTAGCGTACTGGTAGGTTGTTGGACAATACGTTGATGATGGTGTGGTCTTCGGCAAAATTTTCGAAGGAACCGAAGAGGGTGACTTTCGCAATAAGGATATTGCCATCCTCCATCTTTAACTCATACACGGAGTTGGTCGAGACGGTGGCACTGATGTCCTTAATGGACTTAATCGTCCGGGTGTGGTCGTAGGCACGCCAGGCGTAGCGTATTATTTTTTCGTGATTTTCCATTGGTAATAGGTGCTAGCTTAATTCAAAATACCGACGGCGTTCCCAGTCGGTTACGGTGGATAGAAATTGTTCCCATTCCCACTCACGGGTACGGATGAAGTGTTCGGTGAATTCGTGGCCGAGGAGGTCGCTTGCTCCTTCCCAACCCTTCATGGCACCTGCGGCCGCGCCCAAATCCTGCGGCAGGGGAAGCCCAATCGCTTGGTCATAAGCGCTGCCTTTTACCAGTTTTGTCGGCAACTTCAGCTGGTGCTCGATGCCGTACAAGCCCGCGGCCAACGCTCCGGCAATGGCAAGGTAAGGATTGATATCGGCGCCAGGTACTCGGGTTTCGAGTCGGGTGCTATTCTTTCCGCCGGGGATCATCCGCAACGCGACGGTTCGGTTGTCGATGCCGGCGTTCGCCCTGGTGGCCGCCCAGGAACCCGCCACGTAGCGCTTGTAGCTGTTGACGTTCGGCGCAAAAAGTGGCATCAGGTAAGGCAACAGGCTTTGCTGGCCCGCCACGTAATGCCGCATCGTTTTACTCAACGGACTTTTTCCCTTGGCGTCGTGAAACGCGTTTTTTCCGTCACGCCACAGCGATTGGTGCAGGTGGCCGCCGCAGCCAGGCAACTGTGCGGAAGGCTTAGCCATGAAACTGGCCACCAGCCCGTGCCGGTAACTGATCGATTTAACGCCTTGCTTGAAAAGCACGGCCCGGTCGGCAGCCTCCAGCGCCTCCTGGTGGGTGATGGCGGCTTCCATCACACCAGGTCCGGTTTCGGTGTGCAGCCCTTCGATGTCTACCTTGAAAGCAGCGAGTTGATCAAATAGGTCCTGATGAAAATCAGCGTGTTGGCTCGTTCTCAATCCAGAATACCCGAACATGCCCGGTGTTAGCGGGTCGAGGTTTTGATAGTCTTTGGTAGCTAGGCTGTTTGGTGTCTCCCGGTAGGTGAACCACTCGAATTCAGGGCCGAAACGGGCGGTGAAACCCATGGTTTTTGCCTTTTCCAGCACCTTGATCAACAGGGAACGGGGGCAGGCTGCGGCCAGGGGATGTTTTGCCTCCTGGAAATCAGCCAAGAGGAACGGAAGGTTGTTCTCCCAGGGAATATTTCGCCGGCTGCCGGGGATG
>JBLHRW010000319.1:0-5737 GCA_047626445.1 Neolewinella sp. | reverse complement strand
CCACTACGAAACTTAATTTACACTGTACTAGCAGCCTGTCAACATTAAGGCGTACCCGGAAGACTACGAAGTACTGGATGACGAGGCGGTGAGCCTGAAGCTTAAAGAATTACGCGATAATAAACTGGAGCGTTAGTGACCAACTGTTAAAATGTCCGTCTGAACAAATAGTGGATAATTACGATATTACCACTAACTAGAAAGGAAATAACTCCTTTTCTTCAAACAAAAACTATTAATATTATGGGATTGTTTTCGTTCCTCAAAGGAAAAGGCGCCAAACTGTTCGGCAAGAAAGAACAGGAAGTAACACAGGAGGTAGCCCTCACTAAAGTGCAGAAGCTGGAAGCTGAAATTCAGCGTCTCGGCCTTAATATCAACGACCTGCGCCTCGAATTGTGCGAGCAAGTGATTGTACAAGGTGCCACCGACACGACCGAGGAAGCCGAGAAAGTCGTCTTAGCCCTGGGTAATATTGAAGGAATAGGCGCTGTGGATAATCAGATCTATGTCGCAAATCCAGTGGCAGAAGCAGTGTTCTACACCGTTCAGGCCGGCGACAGCCTCTCCAAAATCTCCAAAGCGCAGTACGGTGACCCCATGCGCTACGAGCAGATCTTCGAAGCCAATAAGCCAATGCTGAGCCACCCGGATAAGATTTATCCAGGACAGGTACTGCGGATTCCGCAGTAGAGTAGTCAAGGAGTCAGATAGTGGCTCACAGCGCTAATTCACAACTGAACTGATAAATAGCCAAGAGGCCGGTGACCATTGTGTCGCCGGCCTTTTCGCGTCTCCATTACAGCAACGTAGCCACCCGCTAACGAGCGAAGCGAGCAGCAACTTGCGGTAGCTCCTACCAGACTACCAGACTAACTAACCGCTTCCCGAATCCGTAACAGCTTAACTAAAATCCCCTCCAGCTTATCCAGCGGAAGCATGTTCGCAGCGTCGCTTTTAGCGACGGACGGATTGGGATGTGTCTCCATGAAAATACCGTCGGCCCCCACGGCAATGGCGGCCTTAGCAATGGTTTCGATCAGGGCAGGCTTGCCGCCGGTGACGCCGCTGGCCTGGTTAGGTTGTTGCAGGCTGTGCGTACAGTCCATCACCACCGGGCTGCCGAGTTGGCGCATCACCGGTATCCCCCGGAAATCAACCACCAGATCGGTATAGCCGAAGGTGACGCCGCGTTCGGTCAGCCAGACTTGCTCGTTGCCCGAGTCGATGACTTTTTGGCGGGTGAAGGCCATGGCTTCCGGGCTCAGGAACTGGCCCTTTTTGATGTTGACCACCTTACCAGTTTTTGCGGCGGCGACCAGGAGGTCGGTTTGCCGGCAGAGGAAGGCCGGAATTTGTAGCACGTCGACGTATTGGGCGGCCATAGCCGCTTCGGCTTCGGCGTGAATGTCGGTAGTGGTAGGCAGGTCGAAACGTTGACCGACCTTGGCCAGGATATCGAGGGATTTTTCGTCCCCAATACCCGTAAAGCTGTCGATGCGGCTGCGGTTGGCCTTCCGGTAACTTCCTTTGAAGATGTACGGAATCCCCAATTTATCGGTGATCTCCCCGACGCGTTCGGCGATTTCCATAGCAATGTCTTCCCCCTCGATGGCACAGGGGCCGGCAATCAGGAAGAAGCTGTTTTTATCAGTGTGCTTTAGCTTAGGAACTTGAATCATGACAATCTTTTGGCGCGAACGCGGGTGCAGGGAAAGTTGAAGGGCAAAGGTACGATAGGCCTTGTACAAGCTCGCTCGTCGGCCGAGGCGCGAGCGTAGGAGCTGACTCGGCCATCGGGAGATGCCTTTGGTCGGTGCAATTAACTTTGTCCGAGTATTTAAGCTTATCTTACAGTATCTATTAAACCCTATCTTGAAGATGTACACCAAAGCCCTGTTTTTATCCCTCCTCCTATTTCCGGTATTATTGCTTTGCCAAGTAGAACCGATGTTGGGGCAACAGTTATTGCCATCGGACACGGGCATAGTGTACAAGGTCGTTGAACAAATGCCGCTATTTCCTGGCTGTGAAGACGCCTACGATTATGCGGAAATGAAACAATGCGCTGATCGGAAAATGATTGAATATATCTACGATCTCCAGGTATACCCTGAGGATGCGCTTGAAGATGAAATTGAAGGCATGGCGGTCGTTTCCTTTATTGTCGAAAAAGATGGCCGAATAACCAGCCTTGAATGCGTCCGGGAGGTCTGCCCGTCGATCAAAGCAGAAGCCCTGTACATGGTTGATGTGATGGCTGTAGATCTTCCACCATGGAACCCAGGCAAGCAAGACGGTAAGCTCGTCCGCGTCCAATTTAACCTACCGATAAAATTCAGGCTGCCACGTGATTAGGGAGCGTCTCCCCAATAATCGATAAAGATCCCGGAGGGATCAAATCGTATTCGCCCCGGGTGAAAGACCGCATTTCGGGCTTTTACCCGGGGCATGATGAAGGGCATGAACGTTGCAGCGCTGCGCGCCGCTAAGTTGCCACCCCATCCATTACCCCGGGTTTCGGTATTCCGCCTCCCCCGGGCAAATACAGTTCGACCACTCCGTGGTCACCAGTTTAAAATACCTGCTTCAGGCAGAAAGTCTGCTCCAAAATCCTTCCCCCTGCACCTGTGGCCGCGCCTGATGATTCGCTTCTAAATGACAAAGCCCCCGCCATGTTGCTTACATGACGGGGGCTTTTGCTTGAAAACGGGCGGGAGAAGCTTACATCTTATAAGCCGTCACCGTCCGGTTCTTTTCGTTAACAAAAATGAGGTTGTCTAACTCATCGATTTCGTAACCAGGATCCTTGTCCGTCAGGGCAATTTGCTTGACAATCTTACCGGTGGCTTTATCGATCATGTAGATGGCTTTTTTCGTTCCATCTTCTGATTGGGCCGTCAGGAATTTAAAGTCCTTCGTTTGGAGACTGTTGTAAAGACGGGTGCTGGTTACGTTCATCAGTTCGGTATACCCCGCACCACTACCAGTACCCATACTGAAATTCTTACGGGTAACGGCACGGGCACCTGATTGAGATTTGCCAGACTTGAAAGAGCCATTAGAGATGCCTTTCATCGTTTCGATATTAGACATAGCCCCTTGTACATCAAGATCAACACCCATGGCGGATAGGCCGACTTGTGCTACACTTAAGAGGTTGACCGTAAACATCGGTTTGTAATGTGACGTGTAGACGATCTTCCCCGTTCGGTCAATCAGGCTGGCATGCTGGTCGGCATAAACGAAGTAGCCGGCCGGGAGTGATTCCGCTTCCAGCGGCGTACTACGCTTAACCTTTTCTAGTTCCAGGTCTTCACCAATTAGCTCGATTTTGCCAAGGGCAAAACTGAACCGGTAAGCATTCTTATTCTCGAAGAGGAATACCTGGTCGGCATCTTCGTCATAGGCGACAGCAGGGATGGACTTGAACTTCACGTCCTTGTCCCATACATCTTTACCGTCATCAAAAGACAGGATGTTGGAACGCTCCGTACTGATGTACATAACTCCTTTGGGCGTAGGTACCGCAAAGTAGGCGTAGCCCTTCACTTTCGTATCCCATATCTTCTTACCAGACTTGTCCGTGTAATGTACCTCACTACCTTTATCCGTTTTACCAATTGCGATGAACCCCTTTTCGTAAGGAATAACTTCGTCCAAGGCCTCAATTTTGTAGCTCTTTTTCCAGATCAAGTCGTTGGTGGCAGGGTCGATCAGGTTAAAACCTTCAGTTTCTACGAGAATCAGGTTGCCATCGGCATCCGGAAGAATGTCAAGCATGGTACCCTTCAGCTTCAGTTTGCCGGGTGTGATGTCTTCCCCTGAGCTGGGTTCCAGAACCGTTAGTTTCTTACTCTTCCGAATACCGAGGTAAAGGCTATTGTTGACGGGGCTGTAAACGAGTGCCTTAATATCTTTATCTACTTCCAATTGCCATTTGCGTTCTCCGGTAGCGAAGTCGAAAGCATGAATCTGATCTTTAATCCCCAGGATCAGTTCGCCCGCTTTGGTGAACATCGGGCCCTGAGAAATAAAGGACCCCAACCCGGCTACTTTCATTACCTGGTTAAGCATACCTTTTACTTTGCCGGCATCAGCAGACCAGTTGGCCGTCAGAGTCTTAAGGTCAAAGTTGATGACCTTACGTTGTTTGCCTTCCGTCGCTTCGAAAAGAATACTGTTTTGTTCGGGCAGGCTGGTGTATGACTGAATACGTAATCCTTCCTCACCAGTGTCGTAGTACACTTCACCAGTATTGACGTTAATGATGGCACCACGGTTTTTCAGGCCGGTACTGTATTCGAGGTAAGCGATGGGCAGCCCTTCTACGTTAAAGAAGCTGTTTTTGCTTACGGCCTTAAGGTCCGTATTCGTCCAAAGGGTCTTTCCTGTTTGGTGGTCGAGGCCCAACAAAGCCTTGTCACCTGCAGCAAGTAGGGTGCCGTCATTACCCTGCTGGATCCAGTTGACACTGTTTAGTTCGGCGAAAAGATCTACGTCCCATACTTTTTCTTGGGCGGAGAGGGTGATGCTCGATAAGGTCAGGCAAACAAAAAGTAGGTGCAGCGTTACTGCACGAAAAATAGAAACCATATGGTGAGAATTTGATTTGTACGGTAATCCGTAGAGGTGTTAAATAGGGTGATTAAGTAGTTGCCCAAGATTTATCCGCGAGCTACACAAAAGTAAGAAACTTTATGTAACGAAGGCCGTACAAAAAATTCACGCCTTTTGACCGCCTTATTTTTCCCTCCCCGCACCTTAAAATCATTTCCGTAGCTAAGGCTATTCAAAGGATTTGTAAGTTCGGCGAGAACAAAAACGTCAGGTCAAGAAACACGTTTTATTTAATTCGCGTCCCTAAGCTTAAATGTTTTACAAAATTAGGCTTGTTTTATTTTGGTTACACACTTGCTTCGTCAAGTAATGCCATGGCGGTGTGTACCTGAACCCCCGGCTCCATTCCCTGAGCGGCCTTAACCATCTTTTGGGCAAGTACCTCCACCCGTGTTGGGTTATAATCACCGAGGATGGTCGGGCTGATACGGCATATCAGGTTAGAAACCCCGATGCCGATCCGTTCCCCCAGCCGAAACTCTTCCCGCTTTCCCACCAACACGCCGGGTTGAAAGATGTGCGTAGCCCAAAATTCCAGCCCCTTGACGGCCGCTTCCGTTTGCCCTTTAACACTGGGGTAGAAAAACCGACTGTCCACATCTGCGCCGGAAGAAGAAACGAGCAGGCACTGGGTGGCCCCACCGGTCTTGGCCACCAGGGCACCTTTCACGATGTAGTCAAAGTCTACTTTCCGGAAGGCTTCCTTGCTGCCGGCCTTTTTGATGGTCGTACCAAGCGCAATGAACACATCCTGGCAGGGTAATTTCCCAGCATAAGCTTCCAGTTCATCGAAATCGATGATCGGATTCTCCAGCTTATCGTGGGACTTATGCAGCTTTCGGCGGGTAGGGGCAATAACGCGGATGTAGGCATCGTGCGCCAGGAGTTCATCAAGTAAGGCGCTACCGACCAGGCCGGTGGCACCGAGGAGAAGGGCAATCTTGCGGGAGGAGGTTAGTTGCATAAGGGGAGGAGTTGCAGGAGTTGCAGGAGTTGCAGGAGTTGCAGGAGTTGCAGGAGTTGCAAAATCGGAAATAATTTGGAGTAAGGATTAAAAATCCTCGACCAGAGGCGTTTATTGAATCAACTCCGCGACAGAAGCACCAAACCCAGCCTT
>JBLHRW010000318.1:0-5900 GCA_047626445.1 Neolewinella sp. | reverse complement strand
AAAACCGGAGCCTAGCCGTAGCTAAGTGAGGATTTTTCCAACGCAGTTAGGCGGTAAAAGACACCGCGAATTAGGCAATGAAACTTAGATTACACTGTACTAGTTACGCGAATCAAGGGCTAAAAGGCCAAGTGCGGACGCTCGGAGGTCAATTTTCAGATTGATCGCTTCGCATCAACCTGAAAATTCACGCTCCGAGGTCCTCAGTCCGCCGAAAAGGACAATACAAGGACCTCGGAGCGTTGCGATCGTCGGAATTACGAAGCAATTTTATCGATCGTAACCTCCGAGCGTCCGAACTCCTGGTTGTAGCCCTTGACTCGCGTTAGTTGTCTGCAGGCATCGGACTATTGAACTACTAGACTAATGCGGGCGGGGTCGCAGGTGCAAGTGAAAGGCCAAAAAGCAATGGAAGAGGCATTGGATTTAGTCTAAGAATCCCAAGCTCAAGCGGAGAAATATTGACGCTGTAATCAATCACCTACACACGAAAACAGGGTAGTGCCTTTTGTGAAACCATCAAGAATCCTATCTTTCAGCATGAAAACAACGATGCTGATCTCCTTCCACTGCTTTTTTGTCCTCCTTCTTTGCACCTGCGACCGCGCCCCTAACAGTCAAGGAGTCAGTGAGTCAAACAGTCAGGGAGTCGAAAGTTCGCTTCCTATTGATCGGGAGACCTACGAGGCTAAACTTCAGGGCTTTTGGCTGGCCCAATGCATCGCCAACTGGACGGGCCTGATCACGGAGATGGACAAGATCGGCAACATCGGAGAGGTCAAAACCGGTGATTTTTACACCCGGGCGAATTGGGGCGGTCCCGATCAACCCAACATCTGGTCGGGTGATACCATTAGCAATATCTCCCCCATCATCGACTTCGTGCTGTTGTCGCCTGATACCATCTGGGGCGCTGATGACGATACCGACATCGAGTACATGTACCAGCACCTGCTATACGAAAACAAGACCAGCATGCTCACCCCGGAACAAATCCGCAATGGCTGGCTAAAGCACATCCGTCCCGAAGAAGAGAATTACCTCTGGGTAAGTAACCAGCGGGCCCTCGATCTGATGCTAGCTGATACCCTGCCACCGCTCACCGGCGACCCGGCCTACAACGAGCACTACGCCATGATTGACGCCCAACTGACGACCGAAATTTTCGGTCTCTTCGCCCCCGGCCGACCAGACCTGGCCTTAAAAATGGCCCACCTCCCCATCCGGACTTCCGCTCGGGGGGAAGCGGCGGAGATTGCTGAATTCTACGTGATTATGTATGCGTTGGCGATTAATGCCAAGGCAGATAAAGCCGGTACTCAAGCGATTGCGGCTACTGCCCGGGAGCACCTCTCAGAAGCTGGTTACCCGGCTAAAATGTACGACTTCGTCAAATCTCGCTACGAGGCCGGTATCCCCTGGGAGCAATGCCGCGACGAAGTGTACCAGCGCTACCAGGTCGAAGAGCAGGACGGCTACGACATCACCAGCCAAAACATCTATTGCAACGGCTGCTTCGCCGCCGGCATCAACTACGCTGCCTCCCTGGTAAGCCTGTTTTACGGCGAAGGGGACCTGAAGGAGACCATCAAAATTGGTGCCCTCTCTGGCTGGGACAGCGACAACCCCACCGCCACCTGGGGCGGCCTGCTTGGGTTCATGCTCGGCCGGCATGGCGTGGAAGCTGCCTTCGGGCAAAAGCTCTCCGATAAATTCTGGATTCACCGCACCCGGCAGGGGTTCCCGAACGACGGGATGGACGATTTTCCGGCTATGGCGAAGCGTGGGGCTGACGTAATGGAACGGGCTATGGGTGGTAACCACTAAGTTATTTATACGGCGTCCCTAAGTTCTACAATAAGAAAGGCATCTCTGTGCGCCCTCCGTGCCTTCCTCTGCGCTGCCCTCGGTGAGAATAATTAGCAGCTTTAGCTGCCTGTGCGCACCTGCTGTGAGACTGCCTCATTCCGTCCTCAACCCAAACACCCGCAGCTCCTGAAGAACCCGTCCTTGCTCCTCGATGCCTGCTGTGCTGACGGTATCCGACATTGGCCAGCTTACCAGCCGCAGGTCGGCGTCTAGGCTGTCGGAGACTACCGGTATACCCTGGCGGCGGAAGTAGGGTAAGGCGTTGCTGTAGTCACTTGTAGGTGGCACGTAAACGGGGAGTTTGACTTCCACTTGTTTTGCCAGTTGGTCGGGCCAGCCGCGCTTCACTTCAAAGTAAGGGTAGACTTGTACCCAGAAAAAAAGCACTGCCAGTACCCCCGCCAGTATGCTGCCACCGAGGGCGAAGTCACGCCGTTCGCCATAGAGGCCAAGTACCCCGAAGAGCGAAAATATCCAGTAAGCTGCACCCATTCCCAGTGCTGCCCGGAAGCCCGGGCCGGGGAAGGTAATGCCGATCGTTGCCAGGGCGTAGACAACTACCAGGAAGGCCAAGACCAGGTGGAGGGTGGCACCACTGCGTACCCAGTCGCGCCAGGGATAATTGGCTTCGCGGAAATACAGTTGCATCTGTTTGCCGGCCAGCAGCGCAAGGAGGAGGGGGAAGACCAGCGATTGGGTCACAAAACCAATCACTAATCCGGCACCTAGCAATTTACTCATCTGCTCCCCTCGCTGCATCTTATAGATCAGGTCCCGGATGCCGCCCAGCAACCAACCAGACAAAGGCGCCATACCAAGGAGGCAGTACCCCAGCCATTTGCCGTAGGCGAGCGGTTGCCCGCCCCAGAACCAGTAGCTGCGGATCCCTTGATTTCCCTGGAGGATGAGGACCACGAGTGGGATGGAGAGCAGCGTCAATAACGTCATCCATTGTTTACCGCCACCCATCAGCATGCGGCCGGTAAGGATGGTGGCCAGCCCGAAGACTAGCGTGGACAGCGGAGCGGCAATGCCGCCCAGCAGCAAAAAGATGCCAGCAGGTAACAGGTAGTTCTTTTCCTTATCGGCTCCGGCAAGCAGGATGGTCCAGAAAAAGCCGGCTTGTCCCAGCAGTCCCAGCGCATCGGGCGTAGCGACTTTGCCGAAGAAGGGTAAGAAGAGGGAAGCACCGGCGGCTAGTAAGCCCAGGCCAATGGCTTCTTTACCGAACAGTTTTCCGGCAAAGCGATAGGTGAAAAAGGCGGTGAGCAACAGGGAGACAACCGAGAGCATTCGGGGGAACAACCAGACGGCTTCGGTCTCCGTGTCGATGCCTTCCCCCAGTGGAAACAAGAGCCCGTAAGCAAAAGAAAGCATGGAGCCACCCCGCTGGTTGCTCAGGGCATAATCAAGCGAATACCCCTCGGCACCAGGCCAAACGGTGATGACATCCAGGCGAAGTAACAGCGCTGCAAAGAAAAAGAAGGCGCTGATCCAGAGGAAGAACTGGAAGCGGGAGGAGATGGGGACAGAACCTTCATCTATTGGGGGAGCCGTTTTTTTGCTTCTGTTCTTTTTGGGCATGGGGGAAGAGGTTGCAGGAAGACTCGTTTCGCTCGTGTTGCAGGAAGACTCGTTTCGCTCGTGTTGCAGGCCAGTCGCTTCGCTCCTTGTTGCAGGGCTTGCTTCGCTCGCGTTGCAGGGTGAAAATAAGGAACGGCCTTAAAGGAGCATGGTTCAGAAGGCGTAAGTTATTTATACGGCGTCCTTCAGGGATGGGAAATAAATAAACCACGGTTTTTGACCGCCTTATTTTGCCCTCACCGCACTTAAAAATTCTTTCCGTCGCTATGGCTGGGCAAAGCATTTTTCAAGAACGGTGAGAACAAAAGCGGCAGGTCAAAGAATCACGTTTTATTTAATCCCATTCCTTAAGCATTTTTCTTGAGGAATTCCTCCGCCAAATTCAAGAAATTGGTCGCCCCCCGGCTTCCAGCGTTGATCATCACCACCGGCAGGTGCATGTTAGGTGCCTCACTGATGCGGGCGTTGCGATGGATGATGGTATCAAAGACCTTCTCTCCGAAGATCTCCCGGACTTTCTCCACCACCATGTTGGCCAGGCGTAATCGCTGATCGTACATACTTAGCAGGATGCCCTCGATCTCGAGTTGCGGGTTAAGCTGCTCTTGTACCAGGGAAATGGTGTTCTGGAGCTTATTCAGCCCTTCCAGCGCAAAATATTCGCACTGTACCGGTACCAGCACGGTGTCGGCGGCGGTGAGGGCATTGATGGTGAGCAGGCCGAGGCTGGGCAGGCAATCGATGATGATGAAGTCGTAGTCGTCGCGCACCTTATCAATGATGGTAGTTTTCATCACGTCTTCGCGGCGGAAGCGGTTGATGAGTTCTATCTCGGCACCAGCCAGGTTGATGCCGGCCGGGATGAGGTGAAGGTTGGGCGTTTCTGTTTCGAAGATGACCTCGTTGACGTCGAGGTCGTTCACCAGAACATCGTAGATCGTTTGCTCCAGGTCGTCGGACGGGATGCCCACACCGGAGCTGGCGTTACCCTGCGGGTCGGCGTCGACGAGCAACACCTTCCGTTCCAGGATGGCGAGGCTGGCGGCAAGGTTGATGGCGGTGGTGGTTTTACCTACCCCTCCTTTTTGGTTAGCGATTGCGATAACTTTTCCCATGGGCTCGTTTGAGCGGCGAAGTTAGGCATTTAGTCAAATAGTCAGATAGTCAGATAGTCAGATAGTCAGAGAGCCGCCGCCAACTATGTGACTCTTTGACTAGCTGACTGTTTGACTCTCTGACGACTTCCCTATCTTTACCCTCGTTTAGAACCACCTACGTAATCAAGTGTTGAAACACCGAACAAAGAGTAACATGGGCAGAAAGGACCGTAAGATGATATTCAAGACACCCGAAGAGGTAGAACGCAGCCGAGTTGCCTGCCTGTTGGTGACTAAAACGTTGACCGAAGTAGGTAAAATGCTCCGCCCTGGCCTGACCGGAAAGGAGATCGATGCCTTTGCCGAAGAGTTCATTCGGGACAATGGCGCGGTACCTGGCTTCAAGGGGCTATACGGCTGTCCGTCAACCCTGTTGGTGAGCCGCAACGAAGAGGTGGTCCACGGCCTGCCCGATGAGAACCAGGTTTTTCAAGATGGTGACATCCTCAGCATTGACTGTGGCACCATCGTTAACGAATTCTACGGAGATGCCGCTTACACTTTCTGTGTTGGTGACGTGGCCGAGGATGTGATGGCGCTCTGCCGCCACACTAAGCACTCCCTATATTTGGGCATCGACGCTGCCCGGGAGGGCAAGAGGGTAGGGGACATTAGCTATGCCATCCAGCACTATACGGAGAACGTCGGCGGTTACGGCGTGGTGCGCGAGTTGGTCGGCCACGGCCTTGGCCGCAGCCTGCACGAAGCACCAGACGTACCGAACTTCGGTAAGCGCGGTCGCGGGCCGATCCTTAAGGCTGGCCTGATCATCGCTATCGAACCGATGACTACCCAAGGGCGCAAAGACGTCCACAGCCGGGAAGACGGCTGGACGATCATCACGCGCGATGGTAAACCAGCCGCCCATTACGAGCATTCCATCGCCATTACCAAAGGCGGCGCCCCCGCCGACCTGATGAGCGACCACCGCCCGATCGAGGAAGCCATTCGGAACAATCCTAACCTTACTGTGGTGGATAACCTCGATGAGGAATTGGTGGCGCGTTACCAGCCGGTGGTGGCTGCGTTGTAGGCGAGTTGTCAGGTTTTCGAGTTATCGTTGCCGGCGGCCGTTGGGCCGCTAGTACAGTGTAATTTAAGTTCTGCCATCTTAGGCGCTGATGAATTTTGCCGCCTGGCGAGACGCTTACACCGGAGCTTAGCCGTAGCTAAGTGAGGATTTTTCCAACGCAGTTAGGCGGTAAAAGACACCGCGAATTAGGCAATGAAACTTAGAGTACACTGTACTAGTGGTCGAGTTCTTAAGTCTTCGAACATTTAACGCAGGCA
>JBLHRW010000317.1:0-5924 GCA_047626445.1 Neolewinella sp. | reverse complement strand
GTAGCCGCTGAACTCCTGGCCCAGCGTCAGGGGCGTCGCATCCATGAAGTGGGTACGGCCGATCTTCACCACGTCCATCATGGCCTTACTCTTGGCCGCAAGGGTATCACGTAGTTGTTCAATACCGGGAATGGTACTCTCCACCAGGATCTTGTAGGCGGCGATGTGCATGGCCGTCGGGAAGGTGTCGTTGGACGATTGGCTCTTGTTGACGTCGTCGTTGGGGTGCAGGGCCTTCTTTTCGTCGGTCAGACTGCCACCGGCGATGACGTGGCCGCGGTTGGCGATCACCTCATTTACGTTCATGTTCGACTGGGTACCGGAGCCGGTTTGCCATACCACGAGTGGAAATTCTTCGTCCAAGCTGCCGGACAGTATCTCGTCGGCCACCTTACCGATCAGGATAGATTTTCCTTCCTCCAAAACCCCGAGTGCCGCGTTGGTCTGAGCAGCGGCTTTCTTCAGGATGGCAAAAGCACGGATGATCTCGATCGGCATTTGCTGGCCTCCAATTTCAAAATTGGTCAAACTGCGCTGCGTTTGTGCGCCCCAGTAGCGGGTGGCGGGGACGTCTACGTAGCCGATGGAGTCTTTTTCCTGACGGGTGGTACTCATGGTCTTTATAATTTGTTGGCGAAGGTAGGGAATGAGTGAATTAGTGAATGGGAGAATTAGAAAATATGTTGTCCCAAGAAGTCGACTTCGTATAATTCACGCATTCCCTCAGGGCGCGGCCGCAGGTGCAGAGAAAAGGATAATAGAGCGAGGGAATGGTTCCTACTTAGCATTCCTTAGCACCACGGCAGTTCCCATAGCAAAGACCATGGTAATGTGCTGGTCTGCATCCATCACTTCGTGCTTTACTCGGACACCGATCACACCACTACCACCGGCCTCTTTTGCCTGGTCCCGCATCCGACCAATGGCCTGCAGGCGGGCCTCCTTCTCCAGGCGTTCGTAGGCCATTGGGATGCCATCGGCAGCCGCTGCCAGGGCGGTGAGCAGGAGTTCCCGGTCTTCGCCACCGATGATGCTGGTACCAGACACCATGCCGATGTAAGATTTTATTTGGGTCTCGTGTAATTGGTCGGTAGTGGTCGTTAGCATGATATTAGATGGTTAAGGCCGTAAAGATCGGAACGGTTTGTAACTTTCCACTTCCGCCAACGGTTTTCAACTTATGATCGACCATCTGCATATTAAGAATTTTCTTGCCTTCCCGGAACTTGAGGTCCCGGAGTTGAAATTGATTAATTTGGTGGCTGGGAAGAATGGTGTGGGGAAGACAGCATTGTTGGAGGCGTTATGGATTCACCACAGCGAAGGCAAGACACCAACAATTGAACGCTTAAAAAAACGTAGAAAAGATAGCCTCGTTAATAGCAATGCACCAATCCTTAAAATAGTCGGGAATAGAAAAAGTGTTTGGCCCAAATTCGTAATAAATGAACTTCTTTATGAGGAAACCCAGACAGGCTTCGAACTATTAAAGATAGAAGGAGATAAAATCCTAACGGATGCATACGACTGGAAAGGTGATTTCAGGACCCCTCAAGAAGGAATCTTCGTCTATGCGCAATCCGGTTACTCGTCGCTTTCCGAACTCTGGGACAAAGTAGCTTTATCGCCAGCTGAAGAAGATGTCATCTCTATAATTAACGGTGTTATAAATCAGGAGATTGAACGATTATCAATATTTGACACCACAATAAAAGTAAGACTTAGAGGCGATGACCAGCCCAAAAATATCGAATCTCTAGGAGAAGGTGTTAGGCGAATATTAATGCTTGCTCTAGCCATAGTCTCCTCTAAAAACGGCCTCCTCCTAATAGACGAAATAGAAACCCACCTCCACCATTCAGTAATCCGCAAGCTCTGGAAGATTATCTTCGAATATGCGATCAAGTGGAACATTCAGGTGGTGGCGACTACGCATAGTCAGGATGCGATTCGGGAGTTTTGGTACGAAGCAGCCACCAGGGAGGAATACCAAAAAATAGGCCAGGTCCTCCGCCTACAAGTAGGTCGCGAAGGAAAGCACGAAGTCATCCAGTTCCCTTTCGAACGACTGGACGCTGTAATGGAAATGGAAATGGAAATCCGCTAAGATGGCTCAGCAATTTATCGTAGAAGGGAATGATGCTTACGTTTTGACAGCTTTGGGAACTAAGCAAGGGTTAGGTTATCCCAGCGGCTACAATAAGCAGTCTTTTAAAAATTTCGTCGTAAAAGCGGGAAGTATAACTAAGATACCTGAAGCTATTAGGACAGCTCTTCAAGACGAAGACGTAACCAATATTGGCGTAGTCGTCGATGCTAACGAAGTGGGTGTACAAAGTAGAATTGATAGTATTTCAGCCTCAATTAGACAAGTATCTCCTGGTGTTGATTTCAATATCGAACTATCACCACAAGGGTGGATAACGGAGTTAAAAGATGGCTTAACCTTCGGCCTTTGGGTTATGCCAGACAATGCATCTCCAGGCTACCTTGAGCATTTCCTGGCTCGCCTCATCCCGAACGACGACACAGACTTAGCACTTGCAGAAGAGCTTCTTCGTCTAACGAAAGCTGCTGGCAACCCAAAGTTTCCGGCAACACGTGATCAAAAGGCAATCCTTTCCTTATTTTTAGCTATCCAACGACAGCCCGGGATGAGTCCACAAACGGCCATTAGCAATGGGCTATTAGATCATCAAAATCTGTTATCCCAAAACTTCCTTACGTGGTTTACAGGCACTTTTCGGTTTTAACAACTAGGCCTTGAGTATAACTCCAACAATTAACGGTTCGCTCCGACCAGCGAGCAACCATCAGGAGCCAGATTTTTCCTACCTCCCTACTACAACTGTAATTTAAATTCATTCTTTCACGTTCAACCCCTAACTTTAGGGTTCATTCAAGTGGATTATCACACCAATCATTTATCCAATCATTCATGGCTAACTATACCATTTCCGTCAACGGCAAAGATCACCAGGTGGAAGCTGCCCCCGATACCCCCTTATTATGGGTCATCCGCGAGGAACTCGGCTACGTGGGCACTAAGTTCGGCTGCGGCATCGGTCAGTGCGGCGCTTGTACCGTACACATCGACGGCGTGGCAATGCGCTCCTGCCAACAGCCCATCAGCAACGTTAGCGAAGGGAGCTATAAAGTAACCACCATCGAGGGTTTGTCAGAAAATGGTGAGCACCCCGTGCAGCAGGCATGGCTTGAGCACGACGTACCTCAGTGCGGCTACTGCCAGTCTGGGCAAATAATGAGTGCGGCTTCGTTGCTCAACAACATCCCCAACCCGACCGACGAAGACATCAATGCGGGCATGGCTGGCAACATCTGTCGTTGCGGTACTTATACCCGCATCCACGCTGCCGTAAAAACGGCGGCCGGGAAGCTGAGCTAACGGCCTGCTTCCTTGCTTTTTCATCCTCCTCTTTGCACCTGCGTCCGCGCCAAAGTGAATAATAGAATGAGAGCATAAGCGAACAACGCGACACCGGTTTCTTGCGGCAGCGTATTCTCCCATTCAATTACTCTTCCATTCACTCCAGCACGGCTCCAATTTATAAAAAATGTCTACCAACCAGAACCGTAGAAACTTCCTAAAAGTCTCCGCCGCCACCGGCGGTGGCTTCCTGCTCGGCTTCAGCTTCCTGACCTCCTGCGAGCAGAAACCAGCCGTCGTCATGATGGCGCCCGAACTAAAAATGCCCGATCAATGGACCCAACTAAACGGGTACCTGAAGATCGGCGAGAATGGCATTACGACCATCATTAACCCCAATCCAGAGATCGGCCAAAACGTGAAGACGTCCATGCCGATGATCATTGCCGAAGAACTCGACGTAGACTGGGAAAACGTCATCGTGGAGCAAGGCAAACTAGACACAGAAAATTTCAGCCGCCAGATCGCCGGCGGTAGCCAGTCCATTCGCCAAGGCTGGGAACCACTGCGTAAAACAGGGGCTACGGCCCGCGCCATGCTGGTCAGCGCAGCCGCTCAGCAACTGGAAGTTCCAGCGGCAGAACTGCGCACAGAAAAAGGGATGATCTACCACGACGGCTCCGGCAAAAGTGTCAGCTACGGCGAAGTCGCCTCGCTTGCCGCAACGCTGGATGTACCTGAAGAGGTAGAATTGAAAGACCCGAAGGACTTCAAGATCATCGGCCAGGGCAAAAAGAACGTAGACGCTCGCAAGATCGTGACGGGCAAGCCGCTATTCGGCATCGACATCCAAAAAGAAGGCATGCTCATCGCCGGCATCATTCAGCCGCCGGCATTTGGCATGACCCTCACTTCATTTAATGCCGACGCCGCCCTGGCGATGCCCGGTATTTCTGACGTTATTTCCATCGACTGCGCCCCAGAGGGCAAGCAGATGCAATGGTCTGATGGCCCCACCGTGCGCAAGCAAGTAGCCGTGGTTGGCACATCGACCTGGGCAGTCATGCAAGCTAAAAAAGCCGTTGAGGTAGAATGGGAGCAGACTACTGCCGCCGAAAGCACCGCCGGCCACCAAGCAAAAATGGCCGATCTGATCACCAACGGTGAAGCAGATGTAGCACGACGCGACGGTGATCCAGAAGCCGCCTTCGCCAGCGCCGCTAAAATTATAGAGGCGACTTACTCCGCCCCTTTCCTCGCCCACAACACGATGGAGCCGATGAACTTCTTCGCCCACGTGACGGACGAAAGGGCAGACCTCCTCGGCCCCGTCCAGACCCCGGAATTTCTGGAGAAGTCCATCGCAACGCTCCTCGACATGGACCCTGCCAACATCGAAGTTGGCATGACCCGGATGGGTGGTGGTTTCGGTCGCCGGCTCTACGGTAGCTTCGGCGTCGAAGCAGCCCTGATCAGTAAGGCCGTCGGTGCCCCCATCAAACTGGTGTACACCCGCGAAGACGACATGACGCAGGGCACCTACCGCCCCGACTACCTGGTGAAGTACCGCGCCGGCCTCGATGCCGACGGTAAGCTTATCGCCTTCAGCGTACGAGGTACGGGTACCCATGGCAGCCCGGTTTTCGCCAACCGCTTCCCAGCGGGTACGGTTGACAACTACCTGGCCGAGAACATAGGGATGGACTCCAACATCACCACTGGTGCCTGGCGGGCACCACAGTCCAACTTCATTGCTGGCGCCGAACAGTCCTTCCTTGACGAAGTAGCCGAAGCGGCCGGTAAAGACCCGATCGACTTCCGCCTTGAACTCTTCGACCGGGCCATCAAAAACCCGGTAGGCGAAACTAACGACTATGACGCCGAGCGCTACGCCGGTGTGCTGAAACTGGTCCGGGAGAAATCCGGATGGGATGGTGACTCGGGCGAAGCCCGTGGTGTTGCCGCTTACTACTGCCACAACTCCTACGTTGCACAGGTCCTCGACCTTTCCCTCGGAACTGATGGCAAACAACAAGTAGAAAAAGTCTACTGTGCCGTCGACTGCGGCATCGTCGTCAACCCCGAAGGCGCCCGCAACCAGATCGAAGGCGGTATTGTGGACGGCATCGGCCACGCCCTCTTCGGCCAGCTGACCTTCACCGACGGCAAGCCTGATCAGGACAACTTCAATACCTACCGGCTGATCCGTCATCCGGAAGCACCCCGCCAGATCGAAACGTTCTTCGTCGATAACGGCATTGCACCTACCGGGTTGGGCGAACCATCCTTACCTCCCATCATGGGCGCACTGGCGAACGCCATGTACCAGGCTACGGGAGAGCGGGTGTATGATCAACCGTTTATGGGAGGTCTTCCCGGGTAAGTGAGTGGGAGAATAGTTGAATGAGAGAATAGCTACCGCACTGATATAGACGGTGCTTCGCACCTTGGTAGATTGATAGACGGCCTACGGCCTCGGTAGATTTATAGGCTACCGCTCGTCTCTGCTCGCTTCGCTCGGGCGCCTCTCCCTCGT
>JBLHRW010000316.1:0-5942 GCA_047626445.1 Neolewinella sp. | reverse complement strand
GGCGGTATCGACGTTGAAAAGATGTGGGCGCATGGTAGGGTAGGTGGAAATGAAAATTGAGGGGCGGGTTACTTGGTCCAGGTTACCTTATTCTCCCAAGCTCCGCGTGGGCGCGGAAGCTCCGGCATCTCGTAGTGGCCGAAGTAGAAAATGCCCATGCACCGTTCGTTATCGGCAGCATCAGGCCATTGGCCGTAGCCGCTGCAAAGGAAACCAGGGCTGGACCAGTAACCGCCGAGGCCATAGTGATCCAGGCTGACCCACAGGTTCTCTACGGCACAGGCTACTGCGGCGACTTCCTCCCACTCCGGAACACATTCCTCTGGGTCGCGGTGCAGGAATACCGCCATGACCACGGGCGACTGGTCAACATTTTTGGCGAATTTGGGTGCCACTTTAGGGTTCCGTTCCTCCGGTGCGCGGGCCGCTTCGTAGACTTCTTTTATCGTCTGGCTCAGCTTTGCCCGGCCGGCTCCGGTGTACACCCGGAAACGCCAGGGTTCGGTTTTCTTATGGCTGGGGGCCATGTTGGCCGCTTCGAGTAAGGCTTCAATAGAAGCATCCTCCACGGGTTGGTCTGTAAAGAATTGGGGGAATACAGACTTGCGGTTTTTTATGGCTGGTAGCATGGGCTTGTTTTGATGGGGCAAGGTAGGGAAGATTGGGGGAATATTTGGTGGTTGATGGTTAGTCTAAAGGAGTAATTGAAAGAAAATCCCTCCTAACCCTCCCCACGGGGAGGGCTATTGAAAACACTGCGTGTTTTGCTGCCAGAACCTTGGTAAACCTTTACGGCTATTGACCTATCTTATTTTCCCAACACCACCGTCCCCAACTCAGCAGCCAGTGCCTTACGCATTTCATCAAGCCTCATCTGTAGCTTCATGTGCAGGACGAGTTTTTTCTCGTCCTCCGCTTTTTCGTATTCTTTGATTTTGCGTATGTTGTCTTTACACTTCCGATCAATTTTCTCCATCCGGAAAATGCGTAGGAAGTTCTCCGCGTAGAGTTGGTGGTTCTCCGTTGGGTGTTTCTGACGGAGGTACACTTTGTACTTCTCTTGCCAATTGGGACTCATGGAGTGTGGGCTCAGCGTTGCAGAAACCGCCATCTGGCGGATGCTCTCCTCCGGGTGATTTAAATACCACTCCGGAGCAGGGCCCTGGCTGTGCTGACGGACATAATCCGTCACAAGGATTACAACTTTCCGGTATTGCTCGTTGTCGAAATCGCCCAGAATATCGGCTGTGTTTGCCGTTAGAAAACCGGCAATAGAAGTATTGGTGTCTTCATCATGGGGCTTGCTTCCGTGGATGATCAGGATCTTAGCCAGGTCCTGTTCCTGAAAGGTGTGACCGGTAAATAATAATGCTTCTGCCAACGGGTCTTTCCCGGGCATCCCCGGCACTTGGCCGTCGATGAAAGGCGGTGGAACTTCCATGCCACCGTCGTCGAAATCAGGCTCCTGCATGCCGCCCCAGCCGCCATCGTCCATGCCGCTCCAGTCGGGGGCGTAGTCATCGTTGCCGGGGGGCGGGGGCTCGGCCCCCACAGACCCAGGCTCTTGCATACCCGCCCAACGGTCTTCGCCCGGTGGGGGCGGTGCATCCTTCCGGGTAGGCCGTTGTTGCGGCTGTGGACGCACGGGCGGCAGCCCGGGGGCGTTTTCTGCCCGGGCGTTACGCTCGCGCCGGCGTTGCTCCCGGTCTTGTTCTTTTTTTACTTCTGCCCGGCGATCGGCCACGGCCTGGTTGACCAGGTTGACCAACAGGCTTTCTTCCAAGCCCAGCCGACCAGTAAACTGCTGGAGGTAACCGGCTCGTTTCAGCGGGTCTTCGACCAGGGCCAGGGTAGCGATGCTGGAACGAATGGCGTCGCTGCGCGCGGCAACGTCATCTCCTGCTTCTTCGAGTAGCAGGTCTGCTTTGAAGAAGAGGAAGTCCCGGCGCTTCTTGTTCAGGTATTCTTCGAAGGCGGTCGTGCCAACCTTCTGCATGTAGCTGTCGGGATCCTCACCGTCGGGTAAGATGACCACACGGACGTTCAAGCCTTCGATCAGTAGTACGTCGACGCCGCGCAGGGCTGCTTTTATGCCAGCCTTGTCACCGTCATAAAGCAGGGTAACGTTTTCGGTTTGTCGCTTGACGAGCCGAGCTTGCCCTGAAGTAAGGCTGGTCCCTGAGGTAGCCACGACGTTTTCAATACCGTGCTGGTGCAAGCTAATGACGTCGGTGTAACCCTCCACCATGTACACGTTGTCCAGCTTACGGACCATCCCCCGGGCCTGGTGCAGGCCATAGAGAACTTCGGATTTATAGTAAATTTCCGACTCCGGGCTATTAACGTACTTCGGCGCCTTGACGTCCTTTTTTAGGATCCGCCCAGCAAAGGCGATCGGCTTACCACTCAGGTTGTGGATGGTGAACATGACCCGGTCCCAGAAAAAATCCTTCTTGTTCCGGATGAGCCCAAGCTTGTCGAGTTGTTCTTCTTTGTAACCGCTGGCCAGGGCGGCTTTGTACAGGCCGTTGCGGCTGTTGGGCGCGAAGCCAAGGCCGAACTTGTCCATGACGTCGCGGCGGAAGCCGCGGCTTTTGAAATAGCTCAGACCGATGCTCTTGCCTTCGTCCGTATTGTACAGCTGGTCGGCGTACCATTGCTGCGCAAACTCATTGACCAGAATCAGGCTTTCCCTTTCCTGCCGTTCTTCCCGGACCTCCTGGCTAACTTCCTTTTCCTCCAGATTGATGTTGTACTTGCCAGCAATCTTACGGATGGCGTCGGGGTAGGTGAGCTGTTCCAGCGTCATCAGGAACTTGATCGGGTCCCCGCCTTCTCCGCAGCCAAAGCATTTGTAGATGTTACGGCTGGGGTTGACGTTGAAACTTGGCGTCTTCTCGTTATGAAAAGGACAAAGCCCCAGCATATTCTGCCCGCGTCGGCGCAGGTTGACGTAATCACCCACGATGTCTTCTACGCGGGCGGTATCTTTTACCAGTTGAATGCTTTCGTCGGTGATCATTAGAACTGCAAGATATAATCAAGTTGTCGAGTTATCAAGCTGTCCAGAACATCATCGTGCCTAAAATACGCGATAGTTCCAGGGACCGGACAACCGGAGACCCCGATAACCAGACAACGGGACAAATTGATATCCTGATTTTTCACTGTCATGTATACGTCATTTCACCCAAGTTGCGAATTTTTTCGAAATTGAAAACCTAGTGTTTCCGTACGGTTGGTCTGACTTTAACGTTAATTAACAATTCCGTACGCATACTTTTTGGGCTTTCGAGCGTCTATATTATTGAAGACGCAAACGGGGCGCTCCGCCGCACAAGCTCTTCAAGATTTAATGGGTGTTCTCATAGTGTGTGGACCGTCCCGGCATTGCTTCTGCGATGACCGGGGCGGTTTTTTTTAGCCTCGGACGAAGCGCTCTCCGAGCGCGAGCTGTCGCGCGCCGCTCTGCGTGCGCGGTTTTGTTTATAATCCAATTTTGCTCCAAACCGTTTGCTTGCACCTGCGGCCGCGCCCTGATCAGTCAAATAGTCGCTGCCGCAAGTACCGTTCGCGGCGCTCACTTTGGGCGAATGAGCGCAGCGAAATGAGTGGTAGCAGCGGAGCAACTCAGTGACTCACTCAATAAAGAATGGGCTACCGCATCCAAAAATGCAATAGCCCATCCAAAATTTAAAGCCGAAGGCGAACAAGCAAAGCGCAGTGAGTGGAAACTGCAGCAGCCATTCAATTATTCATTCCTTCAATTATTCACTTATTGCCACCTACTAAAGATCAAACTTAATTCCCTGAGCCAAAGGCAACTCAGTAGAGTAGTTGATCGTAGTAGTTTGCCGGCGCATGTAAGCTTTCCAGCTGTCGGAGCCAGACTCACGTCCGCCACCTGTCTCTTTCTCACCACCAAAGGCGCCGCCGATCTCTGCACCACTGGTGCCGATGTTGACGTTAGCAATACCACAGTCAGAACCAGCTGTGCTGAGGAAGAGCTCGCTCTCCCGCATGCTGTTGGTCATGATCGCTGAGCTCAGGCCCTGTGGGACACTGTTCTGGATGTCAATCGCTTCCTGCAGGGTAGAGTAGGGCATGATGTACAGGATGGGCGCGAAAGTTTCGTGCTGTGCCATCTTGCTGTCGGCAGCGACTTCGAAGAAGCAGGGCTTCACGTAGCAACCGCTTTCGTAGCCAGGTCCTTCCAGTACACCACCGTCGACGATGGTCTTTCCACCTTCCGCCTTGATGCTCTCGATGGCCTCAAGGTAGGTGTTGACACTGTCTTTGTCGATTAGTGGACCGACGTGCATATTGGTGTCCAACGGATCACCGATGCGCAGCTGGCCGTAAGCGGCACCCATCTTATCCCGTACTTCCTGGTAACGGCTCTCGTGCACGATCAGGCGACGGGTAGAGGTACAACGCTGGCCACAAGTACCGACAGCACCGAAGAGTGCTCCAGTAAGGATGAGGTCCATGTCTGCTGACTCCGTGATAATGATGGCGTTATTGCCACCGAGTTCAAGTAAAGATCTACCTAAACGTGCAGCAACTGCCTGCGCAACAATCTTACCCATGCGGGTAGAGCCGGTAGCGGAAACGAGGGGGATACGCTTGTCGGTACTCATGTATTCACCGACGTGGTAGTCGCCGTTAATGAGGCTGTTGATGCCTTCGGGGAGGTCGTTGTCTTTAGCCACCTGTGCCCAGATGTTCTGGCAGGCAACGCCACACATTGGCGCTTTCTCGGAGGGCTTCCAAACGGTCACGTCACCACAAACGAGGGCGAGCATGCTGTTCCAGCTCCATACGGCTACTGGGAAGTTGAAGGCAGAGATGATGCCAACGACACCCATCGGGTGCCACTGCTCGTACATGCGGTGTAGCGGGCGTTCGGAATGCATCGTGAGGCCGTAAAGCTGGCGGGAGAGGCCGACGGCGAAGTCACAGATGTCGATCATCTCTTGTACTTCACCCCAACCTTCCTGCAGGCTTTTACCCATTTCGTAGCTGACCAGGCGGCCAAGGGCATCCTTGTGCTTACGCAGGGCTTCGCCGTACTGACGTACAATCTCGCCACGCTGCGGCGCAGGGACGGTGCGCCAGTGGTTGAAGGCAGTTTGAGCCGTCTCCATGATGGTCTCGTACTGCTCTTTAGTCGTTACGGAAACACGACCGATTTCTTTCCCGTTAACCGGGCTGAAAGAAACGATGTGTTTTGCTTCGTTGTGCAGGCCTTTTTGGCCGGTGCTGGTACCGTCGTTGTCTTCTTTGAGGCCCAGCTCTTTGAGGAAATCTCTGTTCATGATCTTTGGTGGTTGGTTAGGAGGCGCAAAGGTAATCAAATAGTCAAGCAGTCAAGGAGTCAGAAAGTCAGGTAGTGAAGGAGTGCTGCGCGTACTGTTTGACTCCTTGACTATCTGAGGCGGTGACTATTTTTCTGGCGCGGCCGCAGGTGCAAAGGAGGTTGAATAAGCAGGCGGATGGCCAAGGTGTAAATCCGTTACCTAATATTGATGGCTACTTGGAGGTTGTAACCAGAATACCACGCTGACCATCTTACCTTTGCCCCATGACCCTCCCCGTATCCGACCAATACAACATAGAAATTGGCCCCATAACGCAAAATAACTTCGCCTGGCTGTCCGCCCGCAACTACGCCGGATGGGTATTGTTTGCTGATGAGAACACCGTAGAACTCTGCCTCCCCCTGATCGAGGAGTTTCTGCCGGAAGACACCCCGATCATAGTAGCGCCAGAAGGAGAGTTGAATAAGAACCTGGAAACCTGCCAGTCCTTATGGGAAGACCTGTTCACCGCCGGCGTAGGCCGCCGCTGGTGCGCCATCTGCCTGGGCGGTGGGGTGCTGGAAGACATGAGTGGCTTTGTTGCTTCTACCTATAAGCGAGGCATTGATTTTCTCCAAATTC
>JBLHRW010000315.1:0-5962 GCA_047626445.1 Neolewinella sp. | reverse complement strand
TTCATTAGGGCTGAATTTGGCGTAAAAATAAGGCATTGTCATGGCAATGCCATGTGCTTGTCAGTTAAGGGTCACTTAAAAGACCGGAAAGAATGGCGTTTCGTTGGGACTAGGACAGACTTTAACGTTTTTTTGGCGATGATCGCTTACTGCGGCGAACTGCGGAACCATGTGTACGTAACAAATTGCACCGACCAAAGTCGTCAGACCACTAGTGAAGTATGACGGGATGCTCGGCGTTAAAAAGTATAACAAAATTGCCATAATCAAACTTGACGCACCACGAGTACAGTATCATTTATGCCCTTACGTCTCTTTCGGTACGGACGGGACTCGCCCCCGTCCGAACGAAATCCCCCGAAACGCTTTAGCGCGTTCGCTCAGCGAACGATTCGAGATTACCCCACGATTGACGGAATACTGAAAACCACCCGCAATTTCCTACCTTAACCGCCACATCCACATCATCAACAACTATGCGTTATTTCCTCCCCCTGCTTTTACTAACCTTCCTTTGCTCCTGCGGCCCCGCCCAAAATGAAGCAGTGGAAAAAGAACGCCCCCGGCCCAACATCGTCTTCATCATGTCGGATGATCACGCCCAGCGTGCCATCTCCGCTTACACCGATGAGCTGATTCAAACGCCGAACCTGGACCGGATTGCCAACGAAGGAATGCTGTTCCGCAACAGCTTCGTCACCAACTCGATCTGTGCACCAAGTCGCGCCGCCATCATGACGGGCAAGTACAGCCACCTCAACGGTAAAATCGATAACCTCGGGCCTTTCAACCCCGACCAGTGGACTTTTACCGAAGAACTCCACGACGCAGGTTACCGCACCTCCCTGATTGGTAAACATCACCTGCAGGCCCTGCCACGCGGCTTCGATGAGTTCCATGGCCTGATCGGTCAGGGCAGCTACTACTCGCCCGTTTTTGTCCATAACGGCGATACGCTGGACGCCGTGGAGGGTTACACCTCCACCGTGATCACCGACTACGCCCTGGAGGAGTTGAAGCGCAGCGCAGCAGATACTTCCGGACAGCCATTTTGCATGCTCTATTGGCACAAAGCCCCGCACCGTAACTGGATGCCGGACACTTCGGACCTCCCCGGTCTGCTAGACAAACGGTACCCCATCCCCGCCAACCTCCGCGACGAATACCAGGGCCGAAAAGCCGCCGATCATGCGGATATGCGCATCGCAGATATGTTTACCAGCCACGACCTGAAAGTAACGGGCGACTACCAGAACCCTGACCCAGGTACTGGCGGCGCTGGGTTCATCACCAACCCGCAATTTGACCAGGTCAAAAATTTTGCCCGACAGTTGAGTCGGTTGACACCAGCCCAGCAAAAAGCCTGGGAACCCTTCCTGAAAAGGGTAGGGGAAGAATGGCAGGACGTGAAGGGTACCGACCGCGAACTGGAGTGGCGCTACCAACGCTACATGCAGGATTACCTCGCCAGTGTCAAATCTGTCGACGATAACGTCGGTCGCGTACTCGACTTCCTGGACGAAAGCGGACTGGCCGAAAACACCATCGTCATCTACACTTCCGATCAGGGCTTCTACCTGGGAGAGCATGGCTGGTACGACAAGCGCTTCATGTATGAAGAAAGCCACCGGACACCACTGATGATCCGTTTTCCCGCCAGGGTGAAGCCCCGGTCAACGAGTTCTTCACCAGTACTGAATATCGACTTAGGCTCCACCTTGCTCGACTACGCCGGAGTTATGCCTCCGGCCGAAGTACAGGGGGAATCCCTCCGCCCCATCCTGGAAGGCAACACCCCGGACGATTGGCGGGAAGACGTCTACTACCGCTATTACCAGCAGATGGACAGTTACCACCGCGTGGCCCGCCACGAGGGCGTCCGTGGAGAACGGTATAAGCTGATCCATTTCACGGAACCCGGCTTCGAAGACTACGAACTCTTCGATCTGGAGGAGGACCCTACGGAAATGGACAACCGGATAGATGATCCGGCGCTGGAGGAGGTGAAGACTAAGCTGATGGAGCGGCTGAGTGAGCAGCGCGTGGCGTTAAAGGTGACGGATTAGGAGTATGTAATTTTGAGCCTAATCAAAAAATGCAAGAGATTATCAAGTGTAGTAGCAGCGTCTACCGCTTCACGATACGTCGGTAATATGAGCCGATTCCGGTCCTGACTATTACATGATAAATGCCAGCAGGAAGATGGCCAACGGATAAGGAGACTTCGTCCGTAGTCATTGGTGTGTATTGATGTTGACTCAAAAACCGAGCTCTCTGGTCATATATCTCTACAGTTTTGATGCTTACTTCAGTGGAAGTTATCGTTAATTGATCGACAGTAGGGTTAGGGTACAGGGTGAGGTCAATGTCAGGTTGTTCGGGATGACACTTATCGATACTCTTGGAAAACTCAGTGAGGGATTGCTCACCATACTCCAACGTATTGATAATGGTTCCTGTGGGGGTGGAACGAACGGGATATACTAAAGCGCCCCAGCCCCAAAGGTTGTAGAGGGGCTGGGGGGCGTTAGGCGTAAGTTCCGAAACGATGGTTTGATCGGTGAGGCTATCGGGAAAACCAATTACATACTCCTGGCCTGGTTCAATGTAGTCGACCGGACCATTACAGTCCCAGTCATCACCTGTCCAAAGATAAATCACATCGCCAGCGCGGAAGTGGCCATACAGCGTGTTCAGAACTCGGACACGGTAAATTGGCGCATAATAAGCGCCATCTGATCGCTGATCATAAATGATGTCTTCTCCTATGAAGTGCACTACCGCATGGTTAACACCCGCTCGGGATTCGAGAGAACGAGCAAGGGGGCAAAACTCCGCAGTGTTGATGAAGGTGCAGGGAAAAGCCGTAGCCGGGATAATCAGAAGGAGGAGAAAAGCAAATATGCGCATGGGTGTTTTTTAGATAGACGGTAACTGTCCCTGAGGCGTTTGTGAGTAAGCGTATTCAAACAAGTAATAATAACGAGTTCTTTACATACTTCCGCTTCACCTCGAAAACCTTTAACGGAAACCTTCACAGGCTTCCATGCGAAAAACATGTCAACCTTACCCCGAAATCACCTGGCAAGTCAGCCGCCCCACACAAACCATCTTTCCCGCCTCATTCGTAATCTCCACCGTCCAAACCTGGACCCGCCGGCCGATCCGAACCGGCGTTACTTTTCCGAATACCTTGCCGCCTTCCGGTACGCCGCGTAGGTGGCTGGCATTGATCTCGGTGCCTACTATGTAGTCCTTGCCTGCATTCGGTACGCAAAGCATGCCCGCCACGCTGCCAAGCGTCTCGATCAGCACGCAGGAAACGCCCCCGTGAAGCATTCGTATGGGCTGCACGGCTTTTTCACTTACGGGCATTTCTGCTACCATGTAATCATCCCCAACTTCAATGAAGTTGATGCCGAGGGCAGAGACGGCCGTATTGTCACCGCTGTTGTTAAGGCCTTCGAGGGTAGGCATAATATTCCAGGTCATGTGGTTGCGGTTACCCAGCCTTCAGGCTGGTAAGATTAAAGTATAAGTTATTTGTATGGTGTCCCTAAGGCTGGGTAACCAGCCGGGCAATTTCCACGACAACTTTAGCGGCCCCTTCCATCTCCTCCAGGCAGGCCCACTCATACTTAGAGTGGAAAGCATGCTCTCCCGCAAAAATGTTCGGGCAGGGCAGGCCCATGAAGCTGAGGCGGGAACCGTCGGTTCCTCCCCGGATACTGTCTGGCTTGGGGGTGATGCCGACGTTCCGAATGGCCGTTTCGGCCAGTTCCATCACGTGCGGGTGGTCGTCGAGGACCTCTTTCATGTTCCGGTACTGCTCGGTGAACGTCACCTCGATGGTGCTGTTGGGATAACATTTCCCGACTTCTAGGGCGATGTCCTTCAACGTTTGTCCGTGTTCCGCCAGTTTACCGTTGTCGAAGTCACGGACGATGAAGTCTATGCGGGCAGACTCGGCTTTCGCTTCCATTTCGACGGGATGGAGAAAGCCCTGCTTACCTTCCGTGGTTTCTGGACTGAGGCGGTCTTTGGGTAGTGCGGCGATGATGTCGGCGGCGATCTTGATGCCGCTCTCCATGTGGCCTTTGGCCATGCCGGGATGGGCGCTTACGCCGGTGATGTCGATGCGGGCGCCGTCGGCACTGAAGGTCTCGTCTTGCAGGGAGCCGAATTCTTCCCCGTCGATGGTGTAGCCAAAATCGGCGCCGAGTTTCTCCATGTCCACGGCGTTGACGCCCCGGCCGATCTCTTCATCCGGCGTAAACAGGATACGAAGCTTGCCGTGGGAGATCGACGGATCGCCGACCATGGTGGCAACGGCGGTCATGATGGCCGCTACGCCGGATTTATTGTCGGCACCGAGCAGGGTAGTGCCGGAGGCGGTGATGATCGTTTGGCCGATGCACTGGTCGAGCCCAGCGTGGTTGGCCATTCGGATAACGATGCTTTCGTCGTCGGGTAAGACCAGGTCCTGGCCCTGATAGTTTTTATGCACGAGCGGCTTCACGCCCTTCCCGCTGGCGTCCGGGCTGGTGTCCATGTGGGAGCAGAAACAGATGACGGGCGCACCTTCATGGCCCGGCGTAGCGGGCAGCGTGGCGTATACGTAGCCGTGCTCATCGAGGTGGGCGTCGACCAGGCCTAGTTCCCGTAATTCTTCTGCCAGGATTTTTCCAAGGTCTTTTTGTTTCATCGTACTCGGTTGGGTGGGGGAGTGCGGATTGGACTGGGTGTCGATTTGGACGTAGCGGAGGAAGCGGGTTAGGAGGTTGGTCATTTGGTTTGTTGGTTTTTTGGCGGGGACGCAGGTGCAAGGTACATTGTTCTCCCACCTTTAGGCTGGAAGGGGAGGGCTGCTACGCAGCTTTTATTTCTCACAGAGGTTGGCACGGAGGAGCATAACAATCCAGCTAGTCTTCCCCAAAAACAAAAAACCCGGCCCCAACAAAGTTGGAACCGGGCCATTGCATCTCTTAGGAAGATAGTGCCGAAGGCGGGAGTCGAACCCGCACACATTGCTGCACACGCCTCTGAAACGTGCGTGTCTACCAATTCCACCACTTCGGCAAGGTAGACGTAAACGCTTTGGTACTGGTGAACCAGGGTAAAACGCTTAAGTTGAAAAACGAAGACAACCATTGTGTTTTCGTGGGCCACAAAGGTAATGCGACCACTCAAATTTCCAAGCACTAAGGAAACTTTTTTTGCCCTGTTCAGTTCTTCGCTTTCGCTAAGAGCTTCCCATTGGTGGGCAGTTGTTATGCCAACTCCAACTTCTTGCTGAAAACGAAGCCGAAGGCCCATTTTTAGTAAGAAGTTGAAGAAGACCTCAGTACCCCCGGGGGGAATCGAACCCCCACTCCTTTCGGAACTGGATTTTGAATCCAGCGCGTCTACCAATTCCGCCACAAGGGCATGGTACTAAAGTTTCAGTTTGAAAGGGCTTTCACCCTACTAAGATACTTGTCTGGAAGGACTTGTATCCGCTGCTCACAACTTACCGGCGGAAGGATAAGTTGCTAGCTTTCTCTCTGAAGCGCGGCAAAGGTAGTCATGTCTGGGAACTTGACAAGATTAATTTCGATTTTAAACTACTTAGGACCACTAAACTTTCTTGTCTACTCTGTCAGAAGGATTGGCGTGGCGTGAATAGGCTGAAGATCATGGCTTTTTGCTAAGATATAAGTAGAAGGGGTATTCCTCTATTGGGGGGGAGGCTTACCCACAAGTCGCCCGTTTCGACTGCTGGAAGCGATAGGTCGAAATGTTAGGGTGTCAGGACGGATGGTTTCCGTCGGGCGGATGTGGCCCGTCGGGCGGATGTGGCCCGTCGGGGATGGGGCCCGTCGGGCGGATGGGGCCCATCAATCGGATAATAGTATGCCTCCGAGCCGTCCGACCGCCTACGCTCCGACTCCGTCGGGCTACGAGCGGCCCGACGGCCTCCGGC
>JBLHRW010000314.1:0-5976 GCA_047626445.1 Neolewinella sp. | reverse complement strand
CTTCCTCGTCCCAGCAGTACTGGAACTGCTTGCCCCGGCGTACCTGGTACAGCGGAGGCTGGGCGATGTAGACGTAGCCGTCTTCGACCAGCTTGTGCATGTAGCGGAAGAAGAAGGTCAGGATCAGCGTCACGATGTGGCTGCCGTCAACGTCGGCGTCACACATGATGATGATCTTGTGGTAGCGTAGTTTGTCCAGGTTAAGCACCCGCTCACCATACTGGTTCTCCTCAATGCGGACGCCCAGGGCAGTAAACATGTTTTTGATCTCCTCATTTTCGTAGATCTTGTACTCCATGGCTTTCTCCACGTTCAGGATCTTACCGCGCAGCGGCAGGATGGCCTGGAAGCTGCGGTCGCGGCCCTGCTTGGCCGTACCACCAGCAGAATCTCCCTCCACGAGGTAGATCTCACAGGCAGCAGGGTCTTTGCTGGAGCAATCGGACAGCTTACCGGGCAGGCCGCCACCGGCCAGCACGTTCTTGCGCTGTACCATCTCGCGGGCCTTGCGCGCCGCGTGGCGCGCCGTAGCGGCAATGATCACCTTATCGATGATCCGCCGTGCCTCGGTCGGGTTCTCTTCCAGCCAGTGGCCAACGGATTCGCCGACACAGCGGCTCACGATACCCGTCACTTCACTGTTACCGAGTTCGCCCTTCGTCTGGCCCTTGAACTGAGGTTCGGGGACCTTGACGGAGATGACGGCGGTGAGGCCCTCGCGGAAATCCTCGCCAGATATCTTGAACTTAAGCTTCTTGAACATGCCGGTCTCCTCGCCGTACTTGGTGAACAGACGATTCACGGCGCGGCGAAAACCGTTGACGTGGGTACCGCCCTCGCGGGTTTTAATGTTGTTGACGAAGGAGTAGAGGTTTTCCTGGTAGGTCGTGTTGTACTGCATGGCCACCTCGACCTCCACGTTGTCTTCCTTGGATTTGACGTAGATCGGGTGCTCGATCAGGTCGGGCTTACCCTCGTCGAGGTACTGTACGAATTCGGCCAGGCCGCCTTCGCTGTAATAATCTTTGCGGAGGAACGTTCCGTCGTCCTCCTTCACCCGCTCGTCGGTCAGGCTGAGCTTGAGGCCGGAGTTGAGGAAAGCGAGTTCCTGAATCCGCGTGGCCAAAGTATCGAACTTATAAACGATGCTGTCGAAGATCGTTGCGTCGGGTGTATAGGTGATCCTGGTACCATTACTGGTGGATTCGCCGATTACCTCAACTTCCGTTATCGGCTTACCCTCACTGTAGCGTTGCTCGTAGACTTTCCCGTCGCGCTGGACGGTGGCAATCATGAGGCTACTCAGCGCGTTCACACACGAAACACCTACCCCGTGGAGACCACCGGATACTTTATACGTGTCTTTATCAAATTTACCACCGGCGTGCAGGATGGTCATGACGACCTCCAAAGCTGATTTTTGCAGCTTCTTATGCATGCCCACGGGGATGCCTCGACCATCGTCCGTCACGGAAATGGAATTGTCTGGCTTGATGATCACGTCGATCGTGCTGCAATAGCCCGCAACATGCTCATCGATCGAGTTGTCAACCACTTCCCAGACGAGGTGATGGAGCCCTTTACTGTCCGTACTCCCGATGTACATACCTGGCCGTTTCCTTACGGCTTCGAGGCCTTCGAGGGCGGTAATGTTATCCGCGCCGTACGTCTTGTTCGGCGACTGATTGCTGGTATCTGCCATAACTGCAAAAATACGAAAAAAGGGTGAAAAAACCTAGCTTTTTAGCAGCGGTAAAAGTCGGTGGATAGCGATGGTTTTTGGCATGCTTTTTTGGGCGCGGCCGCAGGGGCAAAGGGAAGGATTATGAGCGAGCAGGTTGTGGCCCGAGAACTCGGTTCTCCTCCGAGCGGCCCGACGGCCTGCGGTAAGTAGTGAGAGGGTGCTCCCCGTCGGACGGCTACGCGTCGAGACCGAAGGTCTTGCGACGTGGGCCGTCGGGCGGGTTGGTTGAACAGCCAACATCTTTCTCGGAGCACAGCCCCGTCGCCCTTCCCTGCTTCTTTATCCTTTTCCCCGTACCTGCGGCCGCGCCAAATCACCCCAACCACCCCGCCACCATAAATCCAAGATAAGTCCCCAACCCGTTCCCCAACGAGCCAACGAGAATTCCCGGCAAATACAGATCCATCCGATCCAGGCTCTTGGCCAGTGCCAGGGCCGACGACGAACCACCGATGTTGGCCTGCGAAGCTACCGCTGCAGTATCCCAGTCCAGCTTCCCCACCGCTGCCGCGCCGAAAACGACCGCACCGTGCACCACCACAATGGTGGTCACCAAGGCTAGCAAGCGCCAGGCCAATGCACCGATCTGGCCAAGGGCTGCCAACTCACAAAACGCACCGATGACCGCCAGAAAAAGATAAACACAAAACAAACCGATCACCTGCCCACCGGATAAGCGATGGAATACAGGAAACTGCGCCAGGATCAAAGCGATCGTCGTTAGAATCAGGATGGACGGTACCACCAACCCCATTCCCGCCAACCAGTTGGCCAGGAACTGAGCAATAAACAATGAGCCGAGGCCGACGCTGAGCAATATGCCCAAAGAGATGATACTGATGCTTTCGTGTTCCCGTTCTACGTCTTCCTGCACAGGGTTGATGGTCTCCTTTTTGCGGCCAACGGCGCGCCGCAACAGCAGCGGGACGCCCAGGGTAACCATCATCCAGATGGCGGTAATGATGTTATCAACTGCCGTCATGCCGGCGTAGAGGACGCCCTCTTGCATCATGTCGTAATGGATGGCCACCGCGTTGAAGTTGACGCTGCCGCCGGAGTAAGTCCCCGTAAACATCCCGCTGATGGCCGGGTATAGGTCACCAAAGTGCGTGGCCCCATCGATCAGCCACATCCCGGCCATTACGCCCAGGACGGTCCCAATGCTCCCCAGTCCAAAAAGTAGGAGCATCGATGCCCCTGCCCGGCGAATGCTGGCCAAATTAACGTCCAGCAGCAGGTAGAAAATCGACAAGGGCGCCAGGTACCTGAAAATGCCGGTGTAGACCACCGAGCCTTCCGAAGCAGAAGGCAGTAGGCCGACGTTGGCCAGCACGGCCACGAAAAAAATGACGACCAGGGCCGTGCCGAGGTGCTTCAGGAAAGTACGCTTCACCAACCATTCGGAAGCAACTACGCTGAGGCAAAGGACGGTAAGTACGAACAGGGGGGAAGAGAACATAGACCTAAAGCTACGGAGGAGTGCATTATTTTCCCATTCACTTTTTCATCCGCAGGCGGCCTTCTTCCCGATCAACATAAAAAGGGGAGCGGGAAAAATGGGTGTTCTTCACCGGTCCGTCTTCGTTCTCATCCCAGATGATCCAGTACAACAGTTCCCGGTAGGCGGCATAGCCAGCCCGGGAACCTGGATCGAGGAGTTGGATCAGGTCTGCTTGCACGGGAGTCCAGGGCTGCCCCACTCGCTTACGCAGCCAGGCGCGCAATGGCGCCATCCGAAAGCTCTGCCGTTCGAGGTCGCCATAGCGGGGGCGCATGGGTTGGTGGGTTGGTTGTACATCAATCCTGGCCATCCTTTGGCGCAACTGTAGGCGACCGGCTTTGCGGGTGGCCCGTTGCTCACTGTATTTTTCGCCGCCCCTGCTTTTCAGCAGGGTTTTTACATAGACCCCACGAACAGGAACTACTCGCCGCGTACCCCGACGTAGACCTGATCTACATCAATTACAGCACCAGCAAAGATGTCTGGCTCGAGTATCTGAAGAAGCATCAACCCCCGGCGCACTTCCAGCTCCATATTCCTGGAATGAGAACGAAGTTGGTCCGCAGTGCGGCGGGCACCACTGGCGCGCCGACTTACCTGATGGTTGATATGGAGGGGGAGACGGTTTGCCGGCCTTGCCCCAAACCCAGTGATCCGTTGCTGGGGGAGATCATAGAAGAAGAATTGAGGAAGGAGAGTTTGTAAAGTCCAAAACCATGCTCTCTGGCCCTAGAAGCCTGCTTCAGTATCTCAATCTTGCACCTGCGCCCACGCCAAAAAATATCCCTGATATTTCTAAGGAGCCTCTACCCGCAAATCATCCGCAATCTTCTGTAAAGCCCGGTAATGCTCCTGTTTTCCTTCACCCGGTTGTACGACATTGAACTGCCAGAACCGCCACGAAGCCATTGCCGCCGCAGCGTAAATGGTGGCAGGAATAAGTGATTTTGTCTCGGATTCGGTCAGTGGTATCACCGACTCATAACCCTGCAACAACGCCTCTTTGGCCCGTACATTGAGTTCTCCTTCTGGATAACAAGTACCCACAATTGCCATTCCAAGATCGAACACCCGATAGTAGGTTGCAGCCTCTTCAAAGTCCATAATTACCGGGCCGTGGTCGGGCGTGAGGATGACGTTGTCAGCAAAGATGTCGGCATGGATCAAGGCCCTGG
Source organism: Neolewinella sp. (assembly GCA_047626445.1). Classification (GTDB taxonomy): domain Bacteria; phylum Bacteroidota; class Bacteroidia; order Chitinophagales; family Saprospiraceae; genus Neolewinella. The sequence continues at coordinate 1,556 of JBLHRW010000314.1, read as the reverse complement.
GCAGGTCTTCAGGGAGATGATCTTGCAGGTACGCCTCTATCATTTTAAGCCAATTCAGGAAAGGATGTGGCCGGCCAAAATTTTGCTGCATGGGACCGAAGGTTTGCCGGCCGTAAGCCGGCTGAGTCGGTAGAAACTCCGGAGCGGGGACCTGATGCAAGCGGGCCATCGCTTGCCCCAGCGGATACATCGTTTCGAGCGGTAAAGGATCAATGACCTGTCCAGATAGGTAAGACTTTAGTAACAGTGGCTTGCCATGAATGTCGGATTGCATTGCCCCGTCCTTCGTCGGGATGATCCGGGTGGTGCTAAAACCATGGCTCTCCAGGTGGCGCAAGGTATCGATCAGGACTTGTGCCTCGTCGATCGTTTTATTTTCGCAAAGCGTAAGTACGTATTCCTGTCTGCCGGCCCAAAGGAGGTAGTTGGAATTTTCTTGCCCGCCGGCGAAATTGTGCACGGAGGTGATCTCGGGCAAGCCAAAAATGGTAGCGACCTGTTGGAGGTCTGCTGGAGTCAACTGGGTGTAAACGGCCATGTGGTGGTTTTGCTCAAAATTAGCGTTTGTTTGCCATCACGGTCCGCATCATCTCCGGTATCGCCTGCTGCATGGTCTTGGATTCACAGACGTACTTCCGTTCGCAAGCAGATCGGGCAGCTTCCAGCGTATCATGCTTACCGTCCAATGGCAACTCGCCGATGGCGAGGCGGATCGTGTCCGGGAACTTTGCGGGGTGAGCCGTCGCCAGGCAGACGATGGGCCCGGAAAGTTTTGGCCGGTAGTGCCGCGCCGCCGCCACGGCTACAGCGCCGTGGGGATCGAGAAGGTAGTTCTCTTGCTGCCAGTGACTACGCGTTGTCGCCAGAATATTGTCATCGGTAACGGTGTAGGTCAGGAACCCTTCCCGAAAGGCAGCGTGCTCCGCCGCTGAAAACTGGACTAAGCCTTCGCTTTCGTAGGTTTCCCAGGCTGCTCGTATCCGGGCGGAATCTCCATCCAGACTGAAATACAAGTGCCGCCAGAAGTTCATCGGCACAGAAATGTCGATCGCAGAAGCGAGGGTGTTTTTGATGTCGAGTTTTCGAAATACGCCGGTATCCAATGCCTGGCTTAGGGTTACGTTGGCATTATTAGCCATGATCATTTCCCCCACCGGCAGCCCCATTCGGCGGGCCATCGAGCCGGAACACATGTTCCCAAAGGCACCGCAGGGGACGGCAAAGTTCACCGGGTCGCCCACGCGCTCAGCATGGCGTAGGTAGCCGTAGAAATAATGGACCGTTTGTGTCATCACCCGTGCCCAATTAATGGAGTTAACACTGGAAAGCTGCATCTCTTCCCGGAAGTCATCATCCGCAAAACACCGGCCGATCAGTTCATCGAGGTCGTCGGATCCATTTTTGCAGTTGTTGACGGCTACAGGGTGTACGTTAGGGGCCATGATGGTCGTCATCTGCCGCACTTGCTCGTCGGTGATCAACCCGGTAGGGAAGAACAACCAAGTAGAAAGAGAGGTCTTGCCGATCGAAGCGTGGGCGGCTGCAGGACCGGTGTC
>JBLHRW010000313.1:0-6021 GCA_047626445.1 Neolewinella sp. | reverse complement strand
GTGCTCGTGGCTCGCCACGCTGGCCTGCCCGTCTTCGTCATCTCCGTTGTCTCCAACAAGTGCTTCCCCATTGCCGAAATCCAACCTACTACGGTAGATGACGTGATTGCTACGGTGCAGGCGGTGGAGCCTAAACTTAGAGGGTTGATGAAGGAGGTGGTGCAGAAGCTTGGGTAAGATTGTCCTCTCCATCATACGAATGAAATTGGGTTGCTCCCTTCATTAATTGCACAGTATGGATGGCTTGAGGTATCCAATTCAACGCTAATGAAGATACGACTAAAGGTAAATCGACTATTCGTTGTTATGCTGTTTTTCAGCATTCAACTGGCTGTTGGATATAGCCAGAATTACAACTGTCCTTCGGTATCTATTCTCAATGATGCCAATTTCCAGCAGACTTCGATTCGTTTTAAGCAAGACAATGGAAAAGAATTCACCGTTGATTTACACTCTAACAATCCATACAATGAACTTTCTATACCGTTTTCAGAAAAAGACGGGGCGTACAACATGTCTGTTTATGACTTGTCCGATTATCCTGATAGTATAAAAAAAAGAGTCCTGTTTAATGTCTTTCCTTACCAAAGGCCTAATACTGCGATAACGGGCATAAACAGCATGGTAAGTGTTCAGCTAAACAAAGAATGCATCGTCCATGTCAACTACTCCGTGTTTGGGTTTGCTGATGACGAAGGGGTTTTAGCCATGTCTAGCACTAGTATAATCTATGACTCTCAAGGTAATTTAATAGGGATAGTCAATGGTCAAGAGTGGGGAAACTCATACTGTGAGATATCTGAAAGTACTGATTTTATGATATGTCTTTCAGGGTATAGTTTTACCAGAGAACAGAAGGGAGGTGGAAGTATCAGGGTTATTGAAATTAAAAACAACAAGGTCTTGCATGAAATCAATTTCAATACGAATGAGTATCTATCGGGTGCAATTGGGCGTGTTCTGGATTCGGATATTTACATTTGCACGATAGAGAAAAGGTCTGTACAACGAGTTCCTACAAAAGATGAAACAACCTTAATTTTCATGCCAAGCGAAAGGACAATCCGGAAATACAGGTATACAGATTATTGTTCCACCCTTGGCTTTTGGCCAACAGGAGTTGTAAGTTACTTAGATGAAAAAAGGGGAAATAAAATAACTGTTAAATGGGAATCATTACCAATTGTGGGGAGATTTTGAATGATTTAACCGGCCTACAGGAAGCCTAGGTTCTTACTTAGGGTAAACAACACAGCCAGATGATGCAGATTCTAGCTCGCTGCCGGAGGCCGCTTCGACCGGACTACCTACCAAGGTGCACCAACAAAACAGACACATCCGCCGGGCTAACCCCACTAATCCGACTAGCCTGCCCAATAGTCCGCGGCTGCAGCTCACTGAGTTTCTGCCGCGCTTCCATACTCAGGCTGGTGATTTTGTGGTAGTCGAAATCGGCGTGTAGCTTGATGCCTTCCAATCGACTGACTTTTTCCACCGCCGCTCTTTCGCGCTCGATGTAGCCTTCGTACTTCATCGTCACCTCGGCGAGGTTGATGGTTTCGTCGTCGTAGGGCTCGAGGAAATCTTTGAGGGAGGGCACCGTGGTAGAGAGCTCCGGCAGGGAGATGCCCGGACGGGAGAGAATCGTGAGCAACTTAACGCCTTGCTTCAGTGGGGTATCGCCCTTGGCTTCGAGGAAGCCGTTGAGCTGATCGGGCGTAACGCTGATCTTACCAAGTTTCTTTTGGATGGCCGTTACCGCATCGCGCTTTTCGTTGACGCGGACCATCCGGTCATCCATATTTTGGACACCAAGGGCGTCGGCGATTGGACTCAGACGCAGGTCGGCATCGTCCTGCCGCAGCAGGATGCGGTACTCCGCCCGGCTGGTGAACATCCGATAAGGCTCATCGGTGCCTTTGTTGATCAGGTCATCGATGAGTACACCGATGTAAGCTTCGCTGCGCTTGAGCACCAGCGGCTCACGCTCCTGCACGGCGAGGGCGGCGTTCATGCCGGCCATGAGGCCCTGGCAGCCTGCTTCCTCGTAGCCCGTGGTACCGTTGATCTGGCCGGCGAAGAACAGCCGTGGGACCTTGCGCGTCTCCAGGGTCGCCTTTAGTTGGGTAGGCGGGAAGAAGTCGTACTCGATCGCGTAGCCGGGACGGAACATCTTGGCGTTTTCAAAACCGACAATCTTGCGCAGAGCCTTGTACTGGACGTCTTCGGGCAGGCTGGAACTGAAACCGTTGACGTAGATTTCGCAGGTATTACGGCCTTCCGGCTCTACGAAGAGCTGGTGCGCGTCGCGACCGGCGAAGCGGTCGATCTTGTCTTCGATGCTGGGGCAATAGCGCGGCCCCAGGCCGCGGATGCGGCCGTTGAACATCGGACTGCGATCGAAACCTTCGCGCAAGGTATCGTGCACCGCCTTACTGGTATAAGTGATGTGGCAGGGCATCTGATCCGTCAACGGTGCTGTGTCGGTGTAGCTGAAGCGGCCGGGGTTTTCGTCGCCGGGCTGCTCGGTCATCTTACTCCAGTCGAGTGAACGGCCGTCAAGCCGGGCAGGGGTGCCAGTCTTCATGCGGCCGGCCTCGAAGCCGAGTTCCTCCAGCTGAGCGGTGAGGCCCGAAGCTGCGCGTTCGCCGGCACGGCCACCACCGAACTGCTTTTCGCCGATGTGGATGATGCCGTTAAGAAAGGTACCGTTGGTGAGAACCACAGACTTACCCGGAATATCAATTCCCAAGCCGGTCCTTACGCCCTTTGCCCTTCCGTCCTTTACTACGATGCCGGTGACCATTTCCTGCCAGAAGTCGACGTTGGGGTGGGCCTCCAGCCGTTCGCGCCAGTTGAGGGCGAAGGCCATCCGGTCGCTCTGTGCCCGGGGGCTCCACATGGCGGGGCCTTTACTCTTGTTGAGGAGTCGAAACTGGACCATCGTCTCATCGGTAATGATGCCAGAGTAACCGCCCAGGGCGTCGATCTCCCGCACGATCTGTCCTTTACCCACGCCCCCCATGGCGGGGTTGCAGCTCATCTGTGCGATGGTCTGCATGTTCATGGTAGCCAACAGTACTTTGGCGCCGAGATTGGCGGCGGCGATGGCTGCTTCGCAGCCGGCGTGGCCGGCTCCGACAACAATGACGTCGTATGTGGGGAACATAAAGGATTGAATTTACCCGTAAAAACTACGAGCCTGTGGGATCTACTAACGCTTAAAGGAAGCGCAAAGTTACGGGTTTTAGTCGTTTGCCTTGTTGTCAGAATATAACGAGTTGCTTAATATTGTGAAGTGTTCCAAAAGTCCTCTCTCAGAGTTTGTAACTTTATGCTTTGGAGATTCGTTACTTAAAAAATCTTTCTGTTCAATGGAAACTACTTTCAATCTTCTGGTTCGTATGCCTGGAATTTCTGGTGGGAAGCCGATCGTCAAAGGAACAAGGGTTAGCGTTGCCATAATTTTGGAATGGCTTGCTACAGGAGGTTCTCCTGATAAAATTAACGAGGCACATCCTGAGATAAGTGTCCAGGCTGTTCAGCAAGCATTGTTGTACGCAGGTAAAGAATTGTCAACCACGGAATACATTGAATTACCTCTGGCCGTATCATGCTAAGGAGGATAAAGTGGCTCGTTGACGAAAACGTACACCGTAAAGTAGTTGAGTTTTTAAGCAGTGAGAACCTTGATATTATCTATGTCAAAGACACGGACACTTTGATCCTATTTTTACGATAGAAACATTAAGAGAATTATTGGTACAAGATATTAGTATCGAGACACCCTCAATTCTGTCTATAACAAGAAAGGAATCTGGACTTAGTATTAGAATCAACAAGTTCGATAAATTCGAATAAATTTAGAAGTATGGATTCCACCCACTCCCCCCGCATCGGTATTCTTGGCGGCGGCCAACTAGGCAAAATGCTGTGTCAGGCCGGCGCCGACTGGCACCTGCCCATCCACGTGCTTGAACAGAACCACAGTTTCCCCGCCACTACTTACGCGACGGTATTTCACCGGGGCGACTTCCGCAGCAAGGCGGACGTGCTGGAATTTGGCCGCAAGATGGACGTAGTGACCATCGAGATCGAGCACATTGATACGGCGGCGCTGCACCAGCTGGTGGCCGAAGGGATAAAAGTGTATCCCCAACCAGACAAGATTGACCTGATTAAGGACAAAGGGTTGCAGAAGCAATTTTATGCCGATCATAGTATAGCAACGTCTTCTTTTGCGCTGTACGCAGGTGCAAAGGAAGTTAAGGAAGCAGTAGAAGCCGGAGACGTCTCCCTGCCCTTCGTGCAAAAAGCGCGGACTGGCGGCTACGACGGTCAGGGCGTTGCGGTGATTCGTGATGCGGCGGACCTGGAAGAAAAGATCCTCGATGTCCCCTGTGTGGTAGAACCCTTGGTAGACATCGATAAGGAGTTGGCCGTCATCGTCACCCGGAATCCTTCGGGAGAGCTGCGGGTGTTCCCGACCGTAGAGATGGAATTTCATCCTACTGCTAACCTCGTCGAATTCCTAATCTGCCCAGCGGCTATCGACGCTGACACCGATGCCCGAGCTGCCGCGCTGGCGCGCACCGTAGCCGAAAAGATGGACGTTGTCGGCCTGCTCGCTGTGGAGCTCTTCCTGACCAAAACTGGCGAGATCCTCGTCAATGAAGTGGCCCCCCGCCCTCACAACTCCGGTCATCATACCATTGAGGCGTGCATGACCAGCCAGTACGAACAGCACCTGCGGGCCATTATGGACCTCCCGCTCGGCCCCACCGACCTTATTCGCCCCGGCGCGATGATCAACCTTCTGGGTGCCGAAGGGCACACCGGTCCGGCGGTATACGAAGGCTGGGCAAACCTGCTGGCCATCCCTGAAGTATATCCCCACCTGTACGGCAAGGCAGAGACCCGCCCCTTCCGGAAAATGGGCCACGTGACGGCGTTGGGCGATACGGTAGCTATGGCCCGGGAGCGGGCTAAGCAGGCTAAGGATGCGGTTCGGATTGTCGCTGGAAAATAATTGAAGGAGTGAGTAAGAGAAGGAGAGAATGGCTACCGCTGTTACCACTCACGGCGCTGCGCTTGTTCGCCGAGGTGAGCAAGCGAAGCGTCGCGAACGGTGGCTATTCAAGCATTCCCCCATTCTATTATTCACCATTTCACGGCGCCTAAACGGCGGCAACCGCCACGAGCGACAGGGAGCAGCCAGGGCAGGCCCGGAGGGCCGTCTCTCGTAGGGAGGCTGATCCGCAGGACCAAGCGCAGCCCCTCGTATTCGTTGGTGATTCCCTGCTTCCAAAACCTCCCTTTGCACCTGCGGCCGCGCCCCAAAATCGCCTTCTTAGCCATCAAAAACGCCCATCATTTGACCAAAACCAGTGAAAACGTTACTTTTGCCGAATATTTCGGGTCAACGACCTTTTGAAGCGTAGGATACAGCACACACACATTTGAGCTATTCATCCCCCTGCGGCCATCTTGATCGCTTGTCATCGAAGACTGGAAACTTTCTTCTTCAACAAGTAAATCTTTTAGCATTTATGGTTTCAACTATTCTAATTGCGGTTCCCCTCCTGGGCGTACTCGCACTCGTTTTTATGTTCATCAAGTCTGCTGGTGTATCCAAGCTGGATCCCGGTAACGAACTGATGCAACGTATCGGTAAAAATATTGCTGACGGGGCTATGGCCTTCCTCAAAGCAGAGTACAAAGTGCTCGCTATTTTCGTAGCCGTCGTAGCTGTTATTCTGGCCATTACGGCGGACCCCGCTACCTCCAGCATAATGATCGCCGTCGCCTTCGTGCTCGGTGCCATCTGTTCCGCACTGGCTGGTTTCATCGGTATGAACGTAGCCACTAAGGCCAATATTCGTACTACCCAAGCCGCTCGTACCAGCCTCGGTAAAGCCCTCGGTGTTGCCTTTGATGGCGGTGCCGTTATGGGCCTTGGTGTTGTCGGTCTTGGTCTTTTAGGCCTCGGTTCTCTCTTCTTGCTCTTTAAAGGACAGTTTG
>JBLHRW010000312.1:0-6059 GCA_047626445.1 Neolewinella sp. | reverse complement strand
GTTGGGGTGGGGGGTGTTGTTCGTCTTTACATCAACCCCCCCCCAACTCGATTCTACATCCTCAACCACTCCCCAGGCACCAAATCGGAAGTATCAATCTCCGGATCCGTAAACCAATTTTTCGGTGCAACTACGATTTTCTCCGGCCCGGTATTCAGCCAGGCCGCCCACCAGGCAAAGGAGCTATTGGGGATAATGAAGTGCTTGCACCTGGTCATCAGCTGTAGGTAATTACCGAATTTCCAGCCCTTGTGTTCGTGGCCGACCACCTCGGTCGGGTGATCCAGCTTGATGTTCTCGCGGCACCACGCTACATCGTCAGAAAAGATAAAGAAGCGAGGTTCGCTTACCGTTTCACCCAGGTGATCAGCCGCCCGAAGGAAGTAGTTGAGGTCGGTAGCGTTCAGGGTATCAACTTTGAGAAAATCCGTCCTGCGCACGTTGAGGCAGATGGCGTTAGCCCCTTCAATCCGCTGCAATAAGGCTGTAGAGTCCGGGATGATCTCCCGGCTGAAGCGGAAGTCATTCCGAATTCGGGCCTCCTCTCCGGCAAAATATTTTGGGCTCTGCCACCAGCCGTCATAAATCACCCCTTCCCGGGGAGCATCAAGTACTTCCGCAGAGAAATGAAAGTACGGTTCCTTCACTACCGGATAACCCCGCGTCACCAACCAGCGAAGACCCTGTCCTAGCTTTTCTACCCGAAGGTTAAAAAGCGGGGCAAGGAGTTTTGGCGAGGCCAAAAACCGAGTGTCTGGTCGAAATACATCGAGGTCATAATTGCGATAAACGAAATCCGGCGGGTTGTTCCGATACAGCAGGTTCATGGGGTCAAAAACCAGCTCCTTACCAAGGTCAGCCGCCAACTGCCGGCCAAAAGCGTACTGGAACATTTGGTTACCCATCCCCCCTTTGAATCTTACGATAATCATAGCTCAGTTTTACTTAAATATTCTGTAGTTGGTTAAATGTCCCCTGGTTCCTCTTCCCCATCCAGTAGCCCAACTACATGTTGTTCCAACACCTCGTTGGCGGAATAACTACGAGAGATAGCCTGAAACTTCCGTACAACCTCCGCGAAAGCCGGTTCCGTAAGCACCCGCTCAATGTTAGCACGAATGGCCACCACATCATCAGTATCCTTATCCGCCATTAACCCCAGTCCGTGGTGATGTACCCGGGCGGCGCAGCCTGGTTGGTCTGACTGTTTACCGGAATAAATCAGCATCGGCACGCCAAAATGGATACACTCATGGATGGTGTGGATACCAGCGTGGTTGATGCTCAGGTCCGCCGCTCGTAAGACCCGCAACTGCGGGACGTAGGTAAACGTATGTACGTTCGCCGGTATGTCGCCCAGCTCCGCAGGGTTGGTTTTGCCCCCTAGCCCGACGAACAATTGCCAATCCGATCGTTCCGCTACGGCATCGAACAAACGCCGCAAAAAGGCCGTGTCTCCAGCTTTCATCGTGCTGGCGGTACAAAGGATCAGTTTCGCAGCGGACGCTTTCACGGTCGTCATCAACGCACCGATGTCCGTACCCCGCTGGCTGACGGCGTCTTGCTCCGCCCTACCCTCGTGGACCATTGGCCCAACATATTGCAAGGCCGGCCTTGGCTCATGTGGGAACTCCATTTCAAACGGCGTCATCGAAATAGCCGGCAGGTCGGCGTAGGAAAAGACACCCGGCCACCAGTTTTTCCGGATGTACTCCGAGGGAAATTCGTTTTCTGCTGCAAGCTTAAGCAAGACGCTTCTCCGGTCAGTACCGAAGCTGCGCGCGGCCATCTTGCGGAACATCTTCTTGCGCTGTTGCTTTACCGTTCCCCAGTGTGCCTCGATGGCTGCGGGCGTGCCGTGTTTCCCTTTTCCTGGTATCACGTCGGTCAGTAAATACGGCAACCCCGGTCGGCGCCAGGTTGAATACCACTGGCTCAAGAGCACGAAATATCGGTCCATCCCGTAGGCGGCAAAGATGTACTCGTGCAGTTCAATATCGATAAGGATCAGGTCCGGATTTAGCCGGTTGACGGCCGCTTTGAAAGCGTGCGGCCGGTAGCTTTCCAGTGCGGTAGCCCGACGTTGTTTCTGGTGAATGAATCTTTGCCACATCCGACTGACCTTTCCGGCAGAAGCTGTTAACGGAGGAGCAGGATCGGTGTTAATGAAGGGAAATTCTTCGAAGTCCAAGCCTTCGGCGGCCACCCGGTCGCCCACCGGGCGCGGAGCGCCCAAGGTCACTTGATGCCCGGCCAGCCGCAGCCGGCGGGCCATTTCGAAGCTCGCGTTGAGGATGCCGGTCAGGCCGGAGGTAACAATGAAAATATGCCCCACCCTATTCTTCGTTCATTTCCTCCAGCAGCTGGCGGATGACGGCTTCCACATGGTCAGCCAGGCCCCGGATGGTCGGGTAGCGAAAAATGGTATTGGCTGCCAGGTCCAGCTCAAAGGCTTCGTTGACCCGATTGATGAGCCGGATAGCGGAGAGGGAATGTCCGCCCAGGTCATGGAAGCTGGTGGTTACCCCAATATGATCTATCGCAAGTGCGTCTTTCCAGACTTCGTGGAGCATCTCTTCGAATTCATTAGCGGGTTCCTCGTGGGCCGTAGGCCCGCCAATCATCTCCGGTGAGGGCAGGGCGGCCCGGTTGATCTTTCCGTTGCTCAGGAGCGGGAATTCGGGCAGCTGGATAAAGTGCCCTGGCACCATGTGTGCCGGCAGCCGTTCCCCAAGGAAAGTCTTTGCCCCAGCCGTCGCGAAGCCTGCATCGGCCACTACGTAAGCGACTAGGTAACTCCCCTTGCCTTCGTCTCTGGCCAGCACCTGCGTCCGCGCCACACCTGGCATCTCCAAAAGCACGGCCTCAATCTCGCCCAATTCGATCCGGAAACCCCGGACTTTCACCTGGCTGTCGATCCGCCCCAGAAAGTCGATCTCCCCGTTGGGCAGCCAACGGGACAGATCGCCAGTTTTGTATAATCTTTCCGCCGGTTCGCCCGCAAAAACTACTCGGGTAACGAAACGCTCCGCCGTCAGCTCGGGCTTACCAAAGTAGCCGCGGGCTACCTGTACACCGCCGATGTGAAGTTCTCCGGGGACGCCGATAGGGCAATGCCCTCCCACCTCATCCAGTATGTACAACGGCACGTTTGGCAAAGGCTTACCAATCGGTACTTGGCCCACCGGTTCGGTGCCGGTCGGTGCCATCCAGTGGGTCACATCAATGCCCGCTTCGGTGGGCCCGTAAAGGTTATGTAGTTCCGCCTGCGGGAACCGTTCTTTGAACGTATTTACCTGGTGGGGCTTCAGCGCTTCGCCACTGCAAAACACACGGCGCAGCGAAGGGAGATCAGCCGGTTGGTCGAGGAATATTTCCAGCATCGGCGGCACGAAATGCATGATCGTAATGCCTTGTTCCCGGACAACTTCCCGCAGGTAGCGGTCGTCTTTATGGCCGCCCGGCTTGGCAAAAACCAGCTTCATACCCGTGATCATTGGCCAGAACAATTCCCAGACTGAGACGTCAAAACAGAAGGTCGTCTTCTGTAATACCACGTCAATTTCAAGATCGGCCTTAAAGTAATTCTGGCTCCATAAAATCCGGTTCAGCGGCCCGTTGTGCTGGTTCATCACGCCCTTCGGGCGGCCCGTGGAGCCAGAGGTATGGATGATGTAGATGAGGTCTTCGGGGCTCGGGCGGTAGGTCGGGCGAGTAGTCGAGGCTTGCTGAAGTTCGGCCGTTTCGTCATCAAGCAGCAGGCAGTTTCCGGCGTGGAGAGGCCGGAGCTTAGCGGCAAAATCACTGGTAGTCAGCAACCATTTCGCCGTCACGTCTTCCAGGATGTACTGCACGCGCAGGTCGGGGTATTCAGGGTCGATGGGCACGTAGGCACCGCCGGCTTTCATGATGCCGAGGAGGCCAATCATCATTTCTATCGAACGGTCAACGCACAGCGCGACGGGCTCTTCTGGCTGCAGCCCGGAGGAGAGCAGGTGGTTGGCCAATTGGTTGGTCCGGCTCTCGAGTTCGGCGAAAGTTAGTTCTCCGTTAGCGGCAACTACGGCGACACGGTCGGCGTGCTGGTTAACCGTTTCGTAGAAGAGATCGACAATCGTCGCTCCGGTTTCCAGGCTTTTGTCTACGGAGTTGAAGTGGGCAGTTTGGGCGCGGTCGCGAGTGCAAAGTGCGTTTAAGGGCAGCGTGCGATCCGCCAGAAACTGGTCCAGCAACTCCAGGTACAATTGTCCCGGCAGGCCGTGGAAGGCTGGTTCCAGGACCGCTTCGTTTACGTCAAAACTCAGTCGGGGCACTCCCCTTCCTTCGAAGTCATAGATCTGCAGGCTCATATGTAGCCCCGGCTCCGTATGCCCGGCGTGCAGCCACTCGGATGCCTCCACCCCATCACCAAAATTCTGGTTGATGTAGTTCAGGACAACGTTGAAGCTCTGCGTCAGTGCCAGGGTACTGCTGCCGGGTTTGGCGTTCCGGAGGAAGTCCATTGTGGCCACTTTCACCTTTTGTAACAGGCTAGCGTAGGTTTCTCCCTCCGCAATGGTTACCGACTGCGGAAAGAGCTCCATGAACAGACCTGGCGTTTGCTTGTGGGCGGCAGACACCCGGTTGTGGGCTGTGCTACCGAAGACCAGCTCCCGTTGGCCACTGACCTTATATTGCCAGGCGTAGAGCACGGTGGCAAACACCGTGAATCGCGCCAAATCAACCGACCAGTTACGAACACCTGGCTCCATCACCACCTCTGCCAGCCGTTTGGCTTGGTCGTCGCTCAGGCGGGTCGTCCATCGGGTAGCACGGCTCTCCCGGTTCGGGTTACCGCGTCCGTACAGCTTTGGCGGAGCCGGTAACTCTTTTGCTTTAGCGTCCCAGTAAGCCAGGTCTGCAGGTTTCGGTTTCGGCGGGTTAGTGAGGTAATCGGTGATGGGAGCGAAGTCAGGTTCCGGTGCTGCCTTGCCTGCCCGCAGGGCGGCGTAGCAAGCCATCACATACCGTACCTGCAGGGCCTTGCTCCAACCATCGGTAATGAGGTGGTGCTGGTTAAGGTACCAGAGGTACTGGCCATCAGATCCCCTGATCAATGCCGTATCGTAAAGCTTTCCGTCCAGGGAGAAACTCGTCGTGGCGCAACGCTCCGTACACCAGGCAACGATCTCTGTAGTACCGCCGGCAAAGTTCCCGACAACCTCCACAACCGGGGTTAGGTCTCCGGTCAAATATTGAATCGGTTCCCCGTCCTTTTCCGTAAACCGCAACTGCATCGCCTCGCACGCCCCGATCAACTGGTGGATCGCCGCCACAAAAGACGCTTCTTCCACCTGCCCTACGGCAAAAGTGAAAGCCATATTGTTCATTGGGCTGGTGGGCAGTAGTTGCTGACCGGCCCAGATCCAGGTCTGGCTGCGGGTTAGGGGATTCGCTTCGCTCATGTTGGAGGGGCCTTCGGCCGTTGGGGGATTCGCTTCGCTCATGTTGAGGGGCCTTCGGCCGTTGGGAGGGCTTCGGTTGTTCGGGGGCTCGTTAGGCGGTAACGCGGGTCACGTAGTTGGTCATAGCTTCGATGGTCATGAAGTTCTCAATCGCCATATCCTGAGGGGCTACCCGGAAGCTATAAGTCTGTTCCAGGTGTTCTACCAGTCGCATCATCTCCATGGAACCCAGCAGGCCACTCCCCAGCAGGTCGTCTTCCGGAGTAATCTCCAGGTCTGGGTCGCCGCCGTGAATTTCGTTGATGATGTAATTGATTATTAATTCTTCCATTTTTTCAGTTTGTCGGCATTTAGCCCGTTGCAGGGCGCAATAACGGTTTTTTTTAAGAGATCGGCAGTTATATGCACGCGCTGGTGTGCACAACAAATTACACAACTAATAATGGACCCCCACAAAGCATTGGCCCCAAACGTTCGGACGCCCGCAGGTCAACCAACCTCCTTCGCTTAGAAGCTTGATTGAAGCTACGGGGGTCTTTCAAACGGGTTGAGGACTAGGGTGTTCCGTCTGATAGGGATTCTCCCCGACGGTTTTTAGCGCTCAAAAGACTTCCT
>JBLHRW010000311.1:0-6113 GCA_047626445.1 Neolewinella sp. | reverse complement strand
TGCTCTTCAAAAGTAGGCCGCCGGCAGGCAGGTGTGGCGGGATATCATGTAAGGTGTAGGAAGTCTTTTGAGCGCTAAAAACCGTCGGGGAGAATCCCTATCAGACTGAACACCCTACCTTTAAAGCCTATGTTACTCGACCTACTCAAAAAAAGATGAATTTACTTCAAAAAACTACGCGCGCGCTCAGCCCGCGCCTTCAGCCTTCCCCACTTTGCGCCTTCACCTTTTATTGCACCCGCGGCCGCGCCCTGAAAAAAGACTTAAAGGGGAAAGGGGTAAAAGGAATTTCGATTTTGGCGCTCCTTCCTTTACTCCTTATTGCCTTTACCCCCTTATCATCACAGGACACCCGTCCGGCCTGGCATTTCATGGACCAAGCCTCCATTCCGCTGCCTTCACCGGATATGCCTGATTACGTGAAATCACTTTATGCGACCGAAGTAGACTACGGTGAAGTGATGGACATCCACCAGGAATACTACGCTGACCGCGGGCTGCGGGAATGGCGAGAAGACCTGGAACGTGATCCCTACGCCAAGTTCTTCCACCACTGGATGGAAGGCGCGGCATCGCAAGTAGATGCCGATGGGAAGGTTCGGCAACTATCGACTTCCGAACTACTGGAACAACGGGCTGCCATCAGCGTTGCGGAGCGAAAAATGGAAGAACGGCCAATGGAGAAATCAGCTGGTAACTGGAGCTTTGTCGGCCCCAAACGCACCGTCTGGCGTGCCGAACACCGGCCGAACCAACAGGTGGCTCCCTGGCAGGTAAACATCTATGCTTTCGCCGTAGCGCCCAGTAATTCGAACATCTTATTCGCCACCAGTGAAACCGGGGAAGTATATAAAACGGCCGATAAGGGCTTGAACTGGACGCCCGTGATGACTTACAACTGGGGCGGTGCTGGCCGGGCAATCGCGATCCACCCCACGAATCCTTTGCTGGTTTTTGTCACCACGAATACCGACATCATCCGATCCACCGATGGCGGCATGACCTGGGCCAGTGTACTGACGGTCTCCGGCCTGAGTGCGAACAGCCTGGAGTTTAGCCCGGACGGCGGCACCATCATCGCAGGCAGCGGACAGGGCGTGCGAAGAAGCACTGACGCCGGTGCCAACTGGAGCACCCCGCTGAGCGGTGAAATAATGGACATCGCCTTTCGCCCGGGAGATAATACTACCGTTTATGCCCTGCTGCGGCAGGCGAGGCCCAACCAATGTATGTTGTACAAATCCACCAACGGCGGGGTATCTTTTAACCTGAGCATGACCGGCTGGACACCATACCCCGACCACAGCGGCGGACGTTTGACCGTTACCCCCGCCGACCCCAACTATCTCTACGTAGGACTGCTACAAGACCCTACCAACCCAAAACCGGTCATCCTGAAAAGTTCCAATGCCGCCGGCAGCTGGACCCAGACCGCGATCGGCGGGTCGGGGAATTTCGATGGTACCAACGGACAAGGCTACTATGACCTCGACATCGAGGCCAACGACCAAAATGCCGAAGAAGTGATCTTCGCCACCACCACCGCCTGGAGGTCCTCCGACGGCGGAGTTTCTTTTACGGCGATTGGTGGCTATAGTGGGGATTTTGATATTCACCCGGACATCCAGGAAATCATCAGCATCGGGGGAGATACCTGGATAGCTACGGACGGAGGAATGAACTACTCCACCGACTTTTTTAACGACGTAGCCAACTGGGAAGCGCGCATCGACGGCCTCGACGGTACCAACTTCTGGGGCTACGACCAGGGGTGGAACGAAGACTATATGATCGGTGGCCGCTACCACAATGGTAATACGGCCATGCACGAAAACTACCCGGCACAGTATGCCCTGCGCATGGGCGGTGCCGAAAGCCCCACCGGGCACGCCTGGCATGGTAAACCCCGCCACGCCATGTTTGATGACATTAGTAATACCATCATTCCTGCTGACTTTAACGCGGTGGCGGAAGGAACCTTTTCTTTCTCGAAGTTCCCAAATATCTGGTACTACGGCAGTGGCTACAGCTCATTGCTAATCGACCACGAGGATTACGAGACGTTTTACGTTGGGGAAGGCAACAACTTCTGGCGTAGCGAAGATGGTGGCAACAGCTGGGAAAGCCTCCACAACTTCGGTAGTGAAGTGTTCCACTTCGATAATTCCCGGGCCAACTCCGACTATATGTACCTGCTGGCCCGAAATGGTATTTACCGGTCAACGGACCGTGGGGAAAGCTTCACGGCGGTCTCCCTCCCTTCCGCTCTTTCTGCGAACAATGCCAGCTACGGCCGGATCGCTGCCGGCGGCACGAACCCGCTGGACGTTTGGTTGATGGATTATCGCGCGGGTGTCAACAGCAGCCGGAACCGGGTTTGGTACAGTAATAATGGCGGCAACAGCTGGATGAGCTGGCATACTCCGGCTTTGGCCGGCCGGCAATGGACGGCTATGTCGCACCACGTCGGTAGTAACGGCGGGGTGTACATCGCATCTGACCGGGGAGGTAACGCCGGTACCATGCCGGCTAAGATCATGTACCGCGATAAATCTATGACGGAATGGATGGACTGCTCCGCAGGATTCCCAGCTTCGGCCAACCCACAGAAAATGCTGCCGTTTTACCGGGGCAATGTCTTACGTTGGGCCGGTAACCGTGGTGTATGGGAAATGCCCTTGGTGGACCAGAACTGGTCGCCGATTGCTCAACCGTTCGTGAACGGTAGTGAGGTATTGTGCCCTAATGATCCCGTTAGTCTCAGTAGTTACTCGGTGGCCAAAGCTTCGGCTACCTACAGTTGGTCATTGCCCGAAGCAACGACAACGACCGCATTGAACCAACGGGAGGTAGACGTTACCTACGCCACCCCTGGTACTTACAGCGCTACCCTAACGGTCAGCCAGGATGGGCAGACCGACACGGAGTCGGTTGAAATAACTGTTGGCGATAATTGCAGCCCCGACCAGTTTCCCGGAAACAGCGTGGTCATGGATGGAAATGCCGGAGACTACGTGACGATGAAGGCCCCGTTGAACATCACGACGAATACGATGACCATGAGTGCCTGGATCAAACGGGACGGACCACAGGTGAGTACCGCCGGTATTTTCTTCATGCGCTCTAGCGCTGCCGTGGCCCTGAATTTTTACGACAGCGAGAACCTCTCTATTCACTGGAATGATACCCAATGGTGGTGGGACAGTGGCCTGACCGTTCCTGACGGTGAGTGGGCGCACGTAGCGATGACGGTCGCGCCCAACCAGGTGATCCTCTACCTGAACGGCGTGCCTTCCAATCGCAACTTTACCGTGGACCAGGTCAACTTTGACGGTCCGATCAGTTTTGGCCGGGATCCCGGCCGGAACAGCCGTCAGTTTAAAGGAGAAATGGATGAAGTCCTCATTTATGACCGGACAATGAGCCCGGAAGAAATCAGAGAGTTGATGCACCTGACCCGGGTACCCGCTGAGGAGACTGGTGTACTGGCTTACTATCAGTTTAACCGGGATGCCGGCTTGGTGTCTAACCGGGCCACAGGTATCCACGCTGCGCTAAGCGGTTCGGTGACCCGCACGACTTCTACGGCACCGGTGGGGCCGGGAGAAAGCGCCCGCCTCAACGTCAATGCCGCCGGGAACTACTCCTTTGGGACGACAAACCTTGCACTGGATTTTGCCGCCGGCACCGTCCCCGATGGTGAACTGTGCGTCACGCGTATTGATATTCGGCCCGACGAAATTCCGGCGATTAGCGAAGTGACCGACAAATACTGGGTAGTGCATAACTACGCCAACAACGCTGCCTTCAGCGAACTCACCGGCATGACCTTCACCGGCATCGGGCCAGTAAGTGGGGACCAAGCCGCCGACCCCGCTTCCGTTGAATTGTATAAGCGGGCCAGCACCGCCCACGGCACCACCTGGGGAACGGCAGCAGCTATGGCCACCAGTGTTACGGCAGGGGCCAACGGCACGGCCACCTTCGGGGCAGGCAATGGCCAGACGAGCTTCAGTCAATTCATTCTTGGCTTCCAATCGCCTATTCTGGGTGCAGAGTTGCTGCAGTTCTCCGCGGTCGTTCGCGACCAGAAAGAAGTAGAGCTGACTTGGGTCAGTGCCAACGAAGAGAACCTGGCTTATTACGAAGTACAACGAAGCGTGGAAGGTGGCACCTTCCTCCCCTTGACCGAAGTGATTGCAGTAGGCAATAGCTCGGTTAACCAAAGCTATGACTACGTTGACGAAGCCCCCTTACGCGGCCGCTCCTCCTACCGGCTCCGGTTGGTGGACTTTGATGGCACGGCGTCTTACTCAGAAGTACGCAGCGTCCTGTTTCAGGGCCTTGCCGATCAGGTAAGCGTATTCCCCAATCCTTTGCGGACAGGTGATTTGTTGAACATCCGGACGAAGGACGGAGGAACTTATACCCTGGACCTGTACACCGCTGATGGCGAGCAGGTGGGCACTTACCCGGTATCGGGAGATGCGGCGATCAGGTTGCCTAAGTTGCCAGCCGGGGTTTATGGCTATTTGATACGGTCGGCTGATTACCGGAGTGGGGGAGTGTTGGTGGTGGAGTAGTGGGGTACATTAACCACTAAGGGACGCGAAATAAATAAACCACGATTTTTGACCGCCTTATTTTGCCCTCACCGCACTTAAAAATTCTTTCCGTAGCTATGGCTATGCAAAGAATTTTTCAAGAACGGTGAGAACAAAAGCGGCAGGTCAAAGAATCACGTTTTATTTAATCCCCATCCCTAAGACACCGAGGCACTAAGAAGCTACACTAAGGAAAAGTGGGCGTTGGCGTTAACCATTAAGGACATTTAGGCATTGAGGGCTGCTTCGCAGCGTATCGGTTACCCCGCATTTATGCTGGAAAGGGCTGCTCCGCAGCTGATGGTTCTCACGGAGGGCGGCACAGCTGCAAACCTAAAGGAGGAAGCACAGAGCCGTCGTCGGAGGGGCAACGTTTCAGCTCGTCAGAGATTTGTATCACAGCACCGACTTTAGTCGGAAAGCCTCCCCCATATTGCTTGAAAACACTAATACTTGGGTCACCCCTCTCCGGGGCAGAGGCGCCTACCCCCGCAAATAAAGATTAACAGCCTCCACCCGATTGGCCACCTGCATCACCCGGTAAATGGCGTGAACGTGCTGTTTTACCGTACCTACCTTGAGGTCCAGCGCATCAGCAATCTCCTGGTTGGATTTGCCTTCGGCGAGGTTACTCAGGATGTCGTTCTGCCGGGGGGTCAACTGGTCGATGGGCCGGTGTCTTTGGCTGGGGGTATTATCGTGCATACTCGTGATGACCTTGCGCGCCATTTCTCGGCTCATGGGGGCCCCTCCTTCCATGACTTCCTTGATGGCCCGCCGGACACCCAAAAAGCCATCGTTTTTTAGGATGTATCCATCGGCACCGAAACGGAGGGCGTTGAATAGTTTGTCGTCTGTATCGAAGACGGTATGCATCAATACGTTGCATGCGGGTAGGATATCTTTGATCCGAACCATACATTCGATTCCGTCCATTTTGGGCAGGCCAATGTCCATCAGAATAACGTCGGGGCGGTCAGCGGCAATGACTGATAATGCCTCTTCTGCGGAATAATAAATACCGGTCAGTTTCATTTCCTTTTCCCGGCCAATATTCCTGCCGATGGCGTCGGCAATGTCTTTTAGATCTTCTACGACGGCTACTTTAATCATGGTTTCGGGATTTAATTATTGCTTAGGGACGCGAATTAAATAAAACGTGTTTCTTGACCTGACGCTTTTGTTCTTACCGAATTTACAAATCCTTTGCATAGCCTCAGTTACGGAAATGATTTTTAAATTTGGTGAGGGCAAAATAAGGCGGTCAAAAGGCGCAAGTTATTTATACGACGTCCCTTAGGGGTAGGGTGTTCAGTCTGATAAGTTTTCCACTCACCGCTTTCTAGCCCTCAGAATACGCCAAGCCAGTAGTTAAAACGATGCATTTACGTACCCTCCCGTCACACCTTCCTGCCGGGGGCTTTCTTTTGAGGCCAAAAGAAACAAAAGCCTTTGGCTGTGTCACCGGCTGATCACGAACCAGCCCCCTGATGGCCTAAAATGCAAAAA
>JBLHRW010000310.1:0-6154 GCA_047626445.1 Neolewinella sp. | reverse complement strand
CGACTGGCCCGGGGCCACCGGGCGGGAGGCCGGGCGCTGTATCCGCGCCTACGAAAATGCCTGGACCAGCTTCCGCGACCACAGTCTGTTCATCACCTCCGGGAAATTCAGCGCCATGACCCAGTTTTCCGAAGCCGACTACCGCCGCTGGGCCGCAGGACTGGAAGAACTCGGCTTCAATAAGACCGATGACCTGGCCAAGCAGCTGCTCGGGACTATTGATCGGTACCAGTTGTTTCGGTTTGATTAGGGCTCGCTGCGCGAGCGTTACAGGCCAGTCGCTTCGCTCCTTGTTGCAGGGCGCCTGCGGCGCGTTGCAGCTACCGCACGAGACAGCTCACTTCGTTCGTGCTTGGCAGGGGTTTTAAAAGGCAAAGTAAATCCTGAGAAATTTGGATGAATCGCCTGCGGCATTTTTTTGTGCAACCCCTGCAACCCCTGCAACCCCTGCAATTTTCCAATTTTCCGAACGTTCTTATCCCCCACCTGACCCAACAGTTTATCCCTAAACACAGATGAGACGATTGTTTTTCCCGCTGTACCTATGCCTGCTCCACCTTGCTTCTTGTACCAACTCTTCCGCACCTGCGTCCGCGCCTGAAAAGCCTGACGGGCCGTTGCCTAATATCCTACTCATTGTAGCAGATGACCTGGGGTGGGCCGACCTGAATTGCTACGGCAACCCGCTGGTGAAAAGCCCGAACCTGGATAATTTAGCAAGGGATGGGGTGCAGTTTATGCAAGCCTATGCCGCTGCGCCAAAAGGGCAGCCTTCTCGTTTCGCACTGCAAACCGGCCTGCATCCTGTACGTACCGACCACGGTAAATCGGATAAGAATTTTGAGACCCTTGGAGAACTGGCCCGACTGGCCGGGCACAAAACGGCGCACATCGGAAAATGGCAGCTTGGAAAAGATGGTAAAGCCCCCGATCAACAGGGGTACGACCACGTTTTCGCTGTTGCGGATCGGCATCCTGATAGCTACTACCATCCTTATTTTGTTGATTTGCCAGTTGCTGACCTGCTGGTGGAGTCCCAGGAGGGCGATTATCTGACGGATAAGCTGACCGACCATGCCATCGATCTGCTGGGGAAATGGCAGGACTCGACGTGGATGATGTCGCTCAGTTATTACGCGCCGCACGTTCCCCTCGAAGGACGGGAAGACAAGGTACAGGCCTACCGGGAATTGGTGGACAGCACCCACTGGCGGAAATTTCCTTCGTTGGAGTATGCCGCCATGATCTCCGTTATTGACGAAAACATCGGACGTATCATCGCCAGCCTTAAGGCAACGGGGCAGCTGGAACGAACCCTGGTCATCTTTACTTCCGACAATGGTGGCTTCCATCAGGAGCCGACGGAACCTGCATTGGCGAAGCACACTCCGCCCACCGATAATGGTATTCTCCGGGCCGGAAAGGGCACCCTCTACGAAGGCGGCATCCGGGTGCCACTGATTGTCCATTACCCTGCTTATGCCACCACAACTTATGCCTCGTTGGCACAGGTGATCGGAACGGACGTTTTTCCTTCGGTCGGGGAAGCTCTGCAGCAGGGTAATTATGCCAAAAGCCCGGACGGGCGCAGTTTCTTACCCTTACTCAAAGGTGAAAAATTAAAGCAGCGGACCTTGTTTTGGGAAGCACCCTACGCTGGCCCCGAAGGTCCTGCTGCCGCTGTTCGCCGAGGCAACTTTAAACTCTATATCGATACCGCCCAAGACTCGGTCACCTACTTCAATATCGGTGCACTGCCGGATGAATCGCTGCGGATGGCAAGGCAGCCGGAGGGGAATCTGTTGGGGGAGTATAGAAAGTGGGTAGTGGGTAGAAAGTAGTGGGTAGTAACTAGTAGGTAGTCAATAGTGGGTAGTAAGTAGGACCGTCCTCTTTTCCTGAGCAATACTAATACGAACGAAGTGAGCATTCAAATGCGGCAGCACTACCTACTACTTACTACCCACGATTAACTACTTCATCAACTCATTCAAAACCTCCCCCAGTTCCTCCGCCGTAACGTCGGTCTTAGCATGCAAGAACATTGTGCGGTGTTCGCTTGGTTCGCTAACGATGGCCACGATTTCCCGAATGACATCGCCCTTCATGCTAACGGATAATTCGATTTGCTCGCCGGATTGGGTGCGGACGGTAGCCCATCGCTCATAGTCGTGTTCTGACTCCAGGGTGCGGAGCAACCGGCGGATGTCTTTGCCGGTGTCGAAGTCATCGGTGTCGAAGGTTAAGAGCCGGGTGGTTCCGAATTCCTGCGCCAGGGAGAACACCGCGCGTTCTTCTTCCTCTTCGCTGGCCAGCATGCCGATTTCGCCAGCAAGACCAATGAGAAAGCCGGGAATAGTTAGGGCCACATTTTCTTCCCCGCGGCGGTGCTCACGGATGAAATCGCGGACAACTTTGTTTTGCGCAAAAAGAGATGGAGCGGCCAGCATGACCAATAGAAACAGGAGTAATAGCTTTTTCATGGTGGTGATTTTTTTATTGGAGTGTTTAGTTCAATAGGTGGTAGTTCATATAGTGGACTCGGTCACTCCAGGTTATTTTTGCGAAAAATGTGAATAACGGAGTCGAGCCGCTTCGCACTTGATCTGGAATGACCGAGCCGCCTGCTTCGAGGCAATTAGTCCGCAAGTACTTTTTACTTCCGGTGACCGAGGCGGCTATAGTTCAATAGTTGGCCGCTTCTTCACGAACGAAGGGAGCATTGCCTTGCGGCAGCTACTATGAACTATCGAGTACTAAACTACCTATTAATCGCGGCCTTCAATGGCACGTTGCAGATCAGAAAGTTTGGTAAGATCGATATTGCCGACGAAGCTGAACATAGCGAAATTATCGACAGCACCGATGAGTAGAAACAGTTCACTGATGACGGCATTCTCGTCTTGAATAAAAGCTTCGACGTTGTCGCCGTCTTTGGTTCTGACTTTGAAAAGCAATTCGTATTTATCAGTTGGGATGCGCTTTTTAGCAGCTTCCCAGTGGGACTTCACGTTTTCATCGGTATGTAGAATACGAATCCCCTGGATGTCTTTGACGACTTGCAGGACGGCTTCCACTTCTTTCTCGTCCATGTCTTCCAGGTCCAGCTTGGCATCTTTAACGAGCTGGAAAATTTTACCACTTATGTATACGATCGTAAAGTCTTCATTGTCTATGTATTCACTAAAATAGGTCGATATGGCATCCTGTGGCACTTTTTGCGCGGTCGCAGGTGCCAGGTAAAGGCAAAGGAGCAGGGCAATCAGGTATTTCATGGTTGATTTTTTAAAGGTTGATGATGGTAGGCGTAACATGCTGAAGGATTACTTCAACATTTTACTCACTTCCCCCAGCTCCCGGATCGTGATCTTAGGACCACGGTTGATTTCGGTGCTGGCAATTTTGAGGGCCCCACGCAGCAGGCGGTAGGCTTCCTCGGGATCGGTGACCTCGTACTTGCTCCAGTCGATGGGCTGTGCCTCAGCGATCGGGGGGGGAGTGGTTTCGGTCGGGCCGACCCAGGTATTAAGGCTGAGCAATAATACTGCTGAAGCAGCAGCTGCAGTCAGCCAACGCATAGGGAGTTTAAGACGCACTGCTGGCCGCTTAGCCTTTGGTGCTACGATCTCTCCAGCCTGCTCCCAGTAGGAGAAAAGCGGCGGATAGGCGGCCAGGTCCGGGTGGATGTCTCCGGCCCGGAAGTAAGCCCTCAGTTGCTGTTCTTCCACTAAGGTAGTTTCCTCGAGGAAGTAACGGTCGAGCAGTTTTTTAGCGGTAGTATGCGTCATGATTCTACGATTCTTTGTTGAAGTAACAGGGTCCGAAGTTTGCCGCGGCCGCGGTGCAGGTAGGTTTTTACCTGCTGCAAACTTAGGCCGGTGGCCTCAGCTATTTCCTTATAGTCCATCCCTTCCACCTCGCGCAGGTGGAGCACCGTCCGCTGATCGGGCGGAAGCTGCTGGAGGAGCCGGTGGATATGGCTGAGGGTGTCGTTGCTGGCCGCAATCTGAAAAGGTGTGTGTGTGGCGAAATCGGGAGCGGCCGCTTCCGTTTCCCTGGTACACCGCACTTTCGCAGAGCGAAGCCGGTCAATCGCCTGGTGCTTGGTCATCCGCATCAGCCAGGCTGGTGGGTTGTCAAGACCGACGATCTGTTCCCGCTTTTTCCAACTCTTGACCAATACATCCTGCACTACGTCTTCCGCCTCGTCCGCGTCATTGACGACGCGCAGTGCCAGTCGGTAAAGGCGGTCACGAACGGAGGTGATAATACTGGAGTACTGGTCCAAAATTGGGTGCGTTTGCCTAAGACACGGTGCCTAAGCGTTGTTTGTTACAAGAAGGACGGGAAAAAATGTTGGGGGTTGCGGAGAAGGGAAGATCAGAGACGTTTAGGCTAGCACTGGCTTGATGTTATTTTTCCGCCCGACGACCCACCTCATAAAGCCTCCGGCCTTGACGCGTAGCCGTCCGACGGGAACCCCAAGCCTTAAGCATCGTAGGCCGTCGGACCGCTCGGAGCCTCGGCAGCGCCGAGGCGCAGGCGGTCGGGCGGCTTGTCGAGCCCTGCTTCTAAGTCTTTACTCCGCACCGGGACCTAATGCTGGTTTACCTAAATGACACCCTGGGGAATGCCCTGGAATCCTGTCCTGCGTTACCGGTGAACCTGGTCCGAAGACCCGCCGCCAACCTCACGCGTACCGCTATTGGAACCGTTGCTCAGCGTACGGAGCCGCCAGTTGAACCATTCCTGCTGGCGGAGCGGCCCGTCACCATCGAGGACCGCAGCTGCCCACAGCTGGACCTTGACGCCGACGATAGTTCGGGCGCGACGACCATTAACGGTTTTACCCTGCCCGATACCTGCTATGCCGGGCCGCTGCCCATCATGGATGTAGACGCAGTTTTTAAATTCGTTGGTTCGCCGATAGCGCAAGTCCACCTTGCGTTGTTATCCGTAGACCCCGCGGAATCGTTGGAGGTGCCGGCAGACATCGCCGACCAATTCCAGCTGACGGGGCCGTATGAGATCGACTTTACCAACGATCGTAACCTTTTGAATGAAGAGATTGTCCGCCTGTTGCAACGGATTCGATACCGGAATAATAACGAGGTCATTACTGCGGGAGAAAAAGAAATAAGGGTCCTCGTCCGCTCGGCTTGTACCCCCACTTCCGGGGCCGTAACGCGCTTTAACCTCCTGGCCAGCGGACCTTTCGAACCCGATCTTCCAGATGAGGTTTTATGCCCGGGCGAGGAACTGTTTGTTGATGCTACGGCGGCAGGGGCAACGGCTTATTTATGGGGCGACGGCGCGCAGGATGCAAGGAGAAGAATAAGGGAGCCGGGGACCTACGTGGTCACCATCAGCAACGTCTGTAATACCTCCCTGGATACGGTAACGGTTTCCGGCGGCGAAAACCTTGGTGCCCTTCCGGCATTTGGAGAGCAAGCGCTTTGCCCCGGCGACTCCCTTAGGCTTGATGCTACCACCGAAGGTGCCTTCTCTTATAGCTGGGAAGATGGCACCGACGAGCCCTTGCGAACCTTCCGTGCTCCTGGCGACTACGCCCTGACCATCAGCAACGGTTGCCAAGAGGTTGACCTGACCTTCCGCCTGAACGGCCAGAGTTGCTGCCAACTCTACCTGCCCAATGCTTTTTCCCCCAACGGCGATGGGACCAATGATGTGTTTAGGGCCTTTCCTGATCCGGAGCTGTGTGCGCCGGTTACTGATTATGTGTTCCGGGTTTTCAACCGGTGGGGTGGTGAGGTCTATGCCGGTAGCGAGCTAACTTCGGGTTGGGATGGCACCGTCGCTGGGGAGGCTGGCGGAGCCGGCCATTACGTCTACGTCCTTACCTACCACGACGGCTTTCAGCAGGTGCAACTAAGTGGTGGTGTAATGCTCCTCCGCTGACGATTCTTCCGTCGGACGGCTACGCGTCCACGCCGGAGGCTTGGTTGCGTGGGCCGTCGGGCGGATGGGTGTCCACGCCGGAGGCTTGGTTGCGTGGGCCGTCGGGCGGATGGGTGTCCACGCCGGAGGCTTGGTTGCGTGGGCCGTCGGGCGGATGGGTGGGCGGATTGTCGGTTGTCCAGAAGCCTCCGAGCCGTCCGACGGCCTACGCTTCGGCTGTGCTAGTGGCGGGGTT
>JBLHRW010000309.1:0-6184 GCA_047626445.1 Neolewinella sp. | reverse complement strand
GGCAAAGCCAACCGCAAAATAGCCGGCCGAAAACCACCGTAAAGAGAGCAATAAATACGACCCCCGTAATCATCATGATGGCAAACAGGTGGAAATCCTGTGGTGTGAAAGACACCCCGAAAAGGATGAAGTGGCGTTCCAGTATATTGAACAATACCAACGGTTCTCCGCCAACTTTGATCCAGGGCAATCCAAACAGCACGACCAATAGGACATAGCTCACATAGCTGCGCCACTGGTAGTAGCGACCGACTGGTTTCTTAGGGTAAACCCATTTTCGACTACCGTCTTTATTGACGGTTGCGATGGTATCCCTAAAGGCATCCTTATCTCTGTCGGTACTCATTTGGATTGAATTCAATGTTTAGATATTCACCGCGTCCCTAAAGGGGCCGGGGGAGAGGCGCACGAGAGAATCGTGCAGAAAGCGCTGAACTCAGTTCTATTTACTCCCCTGGGTATCTTCAGCATTCTCCGCACGCTCAGTATAGATTTCTCCCTGGGCGTCTTTGGGGTTAGGCGGTTTAGTGCCCACCAGGCTTACGATGTAACTGGCCACTTCCTGTATGTCCCGGGGACGGAGGTCGCTTTTCCAGGCGATCATACCTTTTTCAGGAACTCCGTGCTTGATGGTTTTGAAGATGTCGCTGATTGATCCGCCGTGAATCCAGTATTTATCGGTCATGTTCGGCCCGATACCGCCTTCCCCTGCCTTACCATGGCAAACGGCACACTTGCTTTGGAAAATGATGTCTCCATTACTCAAAGCGTTGGCATCAGCCAACAGCGTCACGTTGGATTCGTCAATGGCGTTCTTTTGGGTGGCCAGGAAGGCTTTTACGTCGTCCTCTGCTGCGTCCATTTCGATAACGTACTGCTCCTGAGTGGAAGTAGCGTTGTCGGAAAAGTGGCCAAAATAGAGGTAGATGGGGGCAAAAATAATAGAGGCATAAAATAATCCCGTCCACCAGGGAGGAAGGTTGTTATCGAGCTCATGGATGCCGTCGTAATTATGATCAAGTACAATACTGGCTTCCTTTTCCATGGGGACCCGGTCGGTGAGCTTTTTCATTAGCTCCTGCCACCAGGGCGTGGGTTGTACGAGGTGCTCTAGCCCTGCGTTCTTGATGAATTCAGGATTAGTGCTTGCCAGCAGACGAGCCTGCTGTAGCTTCATCATCGTAGAACTAAGGTTGATGATGGCCAAGCCGCCACCAAGAATTACCAGGATGATGAGGGTAAATAGAAGTTGCTCCAGGACAGACATTCCGCTCAACGGTCCGCCAATAAAGGTTTCGGGTGCCGGCGTAGCTTGTAACAGGAAATTGATGCTGAATACTTTCACGATGGGGTCTTTTTCTCAGTTAGGGGATAGCTGTCGATCAATGGCTGCTTCTCCACCTCAGCATAGGACCCGCGCCCGCGCCCGAAAACCATCAGTAATACGACGCTGAAAATGAAAAAAAATGTGAGGAGGGCCATGATGGCGAGCCAATTGATGCCAGAGTCGGCGAGGAGATACTTTGCCATAATTATTTTTTTTAGTCGATAGTCGGGCGGTCACAGGTCTCAAGACTATGAACTACGAACTATCGACTATAAACTACCTACTACTTAGTGTTTTTAATGTCCGTGCCCAATCGCTGGAGGTAAGCGATCATGGCAACGATTTCTTTCTGCTCCAGCTCGGTATCTTTGATACCGTCATTGCGCAAGGAGGTCGCAATTCTGGTAGCTTGTGCTGCGGCATCGGTAATAGCTCGCTCGTCGTACCCTTCATCGTAGGGTGTGCCAAGCATCTGTAGGACCCGGATCTTAGCTGGTAACAGGTCGTTGTTGAGCTTTCGGGTCAGCAGCCAGGAATAGTCGGGCATGATAGTGCCAGCTGTCGGGGTATTTACCGCCGACGCGGTGCACATCTGGCCCAGTTCGCTTACTGCCCCAAAGGTGAGGCCGGTCGTAGATAAACTCACCAGACTTGGAGTACTGTCCATACCGTTCCGTCTCGGAGCGGAAGGGGCGAATCATCTGACTGTGACAGTTGTTACAACCTTCCCGGATGTAAATATCTCGTCCTTGTAATTCTAATGGCGTGTAAGGCCGTATGGAGGCAATTTTGGGGACGTTGTCTTCAACGATAACCATCGGGAAAACTTCGGCCAGGCCACCGATCAGTACCATAATGGTAGAACCAACGAGCAGCTGTACGGGCCGGCGCTCGATCCACCGGTGCCAGTACTCTCCTTTATGACCACCAGGGCTGGCGGCCAGGGGAGGAGCGGCAGCGGGTTCGTTAGCTTCGAACGTACCCTGCTTTACGGTTTTGATCAGGTTGTAGATCATCAGTATGACACCTGCGAGGTAGATGGTACCACCGAATGCCCGCAAGGCATACATCGGGAGGATGGCGTCTACGGTTTCCAGAAAGTTACCGTACTGAAGCATTCCTTCGGGGAGGAACTGCTTCCACATGGCACTTTGAGTCCAGCCGGCCCAGTAGAGCGGAACGGCGTAAAAGACCGTACCAAGCGTGGCAATCCAGAAGTGGACGTTGGCGAGGCTCTTACTGTAAAGGTTGGTCTTGAATATGCGGGGGAAGATGTAATAGAGAACACCGAAGGTGAGCATACCATTCCATCCCAGGGTGCCGATGTGTACGTGGCCAACGGTCCAGTCAGTATAGTGACTGATGGCATTGACGCTTTTGATGGACAACAGCGGACCTTCAAGCGTAGCCATACCGTAGGCGGTGATGGCGACCACGAACATCTTCAGTACCGGGTCTTCCCGGACTTTATCCCAGGCCCCCCGCAGGGTAAGTAAACCGTTCAGCATACCACCCCAACTAGGCGCGATTAGCATTAGGCTGAAGACGGTCCCCAGGCTCTGTGCCCAGTCGGGCAAACTGGTGTACAGCAAGTGGTGAGGGCCGGCCCAGATGTAGATGAAAATTAGGGCCCAGAAGTGAATGATCGACAGCCGGTAACTGAAAACTGGACGGTTAGCAGCTTTGGGCAGGAAGTAATACATGAGGCCCAGGTACGGGGTGGTCAGGAAGAAGGCGACGGCATTGTGGCCATACCACCATTGCACCAATGCGTCTTGAACGCCGGCAAAGAGGGGGTAGCTTTTCCAAAGACCAACGGGTATTTCCAGGCTGTTACCAACGTGGAGCACCGTGACGGTGACCCAGGTAGCGATGTAGAACCACAGCGCTACGTAAAGGTGCCGCTCCCGGCGCTTCATAATGGTTCCGAACATGTTGATGCCGAAAATGATCCAGACTACCGCGATACCGATGTCGATTGGCCATTCGAGTTCGGCGTATTCTTTACTTGTAGTGAGACCCAACGGAAGGGTAATCGCTGCAGCAATAATGATCAGTTGCCACCCATAAAAGTGTATCGTACTCAGCAGGTCAGAAAACATTCTGGTTTTCAGTAATCGCTGCATACTGTAGTAAACACCCATGAAAATACCGTTGCCGACGAAGGCGAAGATGACGGCATTGGTATGGAGAGGACGGATACGACCGAAGGTGAGTTCGGCCGTCAGGTTGAAAGACGGAAAAACCATTTGCAGGGCAGCAAGCAGTCCTACAGTCATGCCGATCAACCCCCAGAAAGCCGTTGCATAGGCAAATAGCTTAACCGATTTGTTATCGTAAGAAAAATGTTCCAGTCCGATGGAATCCGGAGCTGTTAATGTTTCATTCATCGTTGGATGGTTTGGTGTCCTCAAATAAAATTCTAATGGATGGTGTGACGTCGTCCTCGTATTGCCCGGTTCCTACCGCCCAGAAAAAGGCGTAGAGAAAGCCAACGGCTAGCAATAGGCTAAGCAAAATGAGGAGTAAGATGATTTTCATGGCGGAACCAATTATGGCTGTAAGGTCTTAAGGTCTGCGTGGGTGTGAAATGATGGATCGTAGGCTGGCGGGTGATATATATCATTGGCTGCATTGTACACTAATGGTCTTAGCCCGGACGAAGCACTCTCCGAGTGCGAGCGGATAAAAAGTGCTCCGCAATCGTAGGTATTTGGCGCACTCGGAGCGTACACGATCCGCTGGATACTGATTAAGGTTCAGTAAAGGAATGCCGGTACACCACCCAGGCCCCAAGCGTCGCTATAACGACGACAGTAATTGAACTTAAGGGCATCAGGATAGCCGCTATTATCGGGCTGAGTGTCCCCGAAACGGCGTAGCGGAGACCGATGATGTTGTAGCAAAAGGCAATGCCAAAGGTTAGCCACAGTACCCACCTTAAATTGGTGGAAGCGGCTATAACCCGTGGGAGCAGGTGGAGCTTGTCGCCGGTCAAAATGCCGTCGCAGGCTGGGCTGAAGCGGGCTTCGTCATCGCTAACGGCCAAACCGACGTTGGCCGTTGTCAGGGCACCAGCATCATTTAGGCCATCCCCAACCATAAGCACTTCGAGGCCTGTTTGCTGGAGTTTGGCTACGTATTCCTGCTTGGCAAATGGAGACATACCGAAGTATGTCCGCTCTGGTTGAAAGAGCTGTTCCCAGAAATTAGTTTCTGGGTTCTGGTCGCCGGAAATCAGTGAGGTCGATCCCTTTCCGCCTAACTCGGTCAGGAATTCCACTCCTCCCGGACGTAAATGAGGTTTTGCCGGTTTCAAGGAGAAGATGGAGCTGTCTCCGGCGACGGCAAAAGTGCCAGCTGCCGTGGGAGGTAACCCACAAAAGCTCGCTTTTCCGATCCGGAAGACCTGACCGTGGTGATTTACTACAAGGCCATTTCCGATTTCCTCAGAAAGTCCGTATAGTGGAGTTGGTTGAACTCCGGTGGCACGTAAAGCCCTGGCCATCGCCCGGCTGCGGGGATGGTCTGATCGCTCCACCATTGCCAGGAACACCGGCGCGTATCCTGCAGCGGTATGTTCGTCGGTGTGGCAGATGGCTGCTTGCTCATGCTCATTGTCTACCAGGGTGCCGGTTTTGTCAAAGACAAAGGCATTAACCCGGCCCAACTCCCTGATCACGCCCGCCCCTCTAAGGTAATAACCTTGTTGGCCAAAAAGCCGTTGGAGGGTGCCGTAGGCAAAAGGGGAGGCTAATGCCAGGGCACATGGGCAGGCGATAATCAACACCGCAGTAGCGGCTCTGAAGGCCAGGTTCGTGTCAGTAGGATACCACCAGGTCAGGGTGCCGGCGGCAAGCGCCAGTACGAAGAGCGTGAAATACCTTACCAATGCTTCCGGAGGCTGAATGCCAGTTTCTTCGTCTTTGCTGGCACCGCGTTGCCACAGTTGTAATAGGTAGCTGTGAGACGTTTCTTTGGTAACCGCGATTTCGAGCGGAGCGCTTGTTGCGCGGCCTCCGGCAAAGACTTCCTGGTTGATGGCTACGAAACGAGGGATCGCTTCACCAGTAACGAAGCTGTAGTCAATACCGGCCTTGGTGGAGGCAATGAGGAGGCCGTCGGCAGGAATCAGCTGGCCGGGGCGGACCAGAATGTGGTCTCCAGGGCGAAGGTCCTCGCTGGCCACCGGTTCGGTGGAGCCGTTAGCTAGCAGGCGATGGGCAGCTACCGGGAAGTAGTCCCGGTAATCCCGGTCAAAATTTAAACGGGCAAAGGTATAAGACTGAAACCAGCGACCGATCAGGAGGAAAAACACCAGGCCGGAAAGGCTGTCGAGGTAGCCAGGGCCTGTTCCGGAGAGGATTTCATAAACGGAGCGGGAGAATAAGGCGATCATCCCGATGGCAATGGGAAGGTCAATAGTGGCTCGTTTGGCCCGCAGCCCCTGCCACGCTGCAGTGAAAAAACCGTTGCCGGCATAGAACATTACCGGAATACTTAGGGCCAGCAGCAAGTAGCCCATTGCCCCTCCAACCATCTGTGCCCCTGCGTCCGCGCCCAAACCGAAATATTCCGGAAAACTGAGCAGCATTATATTTCCAAACGCAAAACCCGCAACGCCAATACGATAAATAAGCCCCTTGCTGCTTGGCTCTTTGTCAGACGACTTATCGTATTGAAAATGAGGAGGATATCCAATACGGGCAAGTATTTCTGCAACCTCCCGTAAATTAGTCCTTTGCGGATCAAATTGAATGGCTGCCTGCTTCCGCGTAATGTCCACAACGCAGTTTCGGACCCCGGGTAGTAACTGCGGGAGTCGCTCCAGTAACCAGACACAAGAAGCGCAATGGA
>JBLHRW010000308.1:0-6232 GCA_047626445.1 Neolewinella sp. | reverse complement strand
CCTTCCCCCTTAATGTAGTTGCTTAGTGCCTTGTGCCTTAGTGGTTACCTCCCACGCCCTTCCCCCTTAATGTAGTTGCTTAGTGCCTTGTGCCTTAGTGGTTACCTCCCACGCCCTTCCCTTTAGGGTGAATTCTTAGCCCCCTTAGTAGTTCCTCCTACAAAGCCCCAGCCAAAAAAAACTACCTTAGCGTTAGCCATCCCCCCCTACACTATGTACACACTCTCACGTCTACTACACTTAGTCATTTGGCCGATAATTTGTTGCCTTGCTTTACCGGTCGCCGCCCAGCAGTCCGGTACAGAGAACCTCAGCAACGAACCCGCCGACAAACTAGCCGCCACCGCCCAGGCGACCGATGACCTGCGCGCGCAGCAGTTTCAACGTGCCCTCAGCTGGTACACCCAGGAAAACTATGCCATGTGCCGCCAGACCGTTGACTCACTGGTCCACCGACCCTCCGGCGACTTGATCACCGACAGCCTCTCCGGCCTGGCCTACCACATGGCCGGCATGGCTTACTATCAGGTTTACGACGACGTGAACGCCGTGCCGAATTATCTTCAAGCCATCAATATCCGCGATCGTTGCTATCCCGGCATTCATAATGATCAGGCACACACTCGCTATAACCTGGCCAATTCAATGCACTGGCTCGGCCGCCCCGATACGGCGATTTACCTGCTCCGCGAAGCCGTTGATCTCTACGACCGGCTGGAACGAAAAGACAGTACCAACTGGCTGCGTAGCCTCAAACTCCTCGGCGTTATCGCCAAAGAAAGTAACGACCCCGACCTGATGCGCAGTGCCACCGTCGCCATGGTTAACCTGCTCGAAACAATGAGCAAGCCCACCCCGATCGACCGGTACCAGGTATACTTCGATGCGGCCGATAATTTTCAGTACCTCAAAGACTTCGACGCTTCTAACCGTACCGGTAAGGCTGCAATTGCTGCAGGCTACGCCCTGCAAGCCGTCATGCCAGCTAAAAACGCGGTTTCCATGGCCGCAGATGCCGTAAACATCGTCGCTTCGAACCATCGCTTGAAGGGAGATCGCCAACGCGCAGCCGCGTCCTATCAACGGTCGATTAACCTGCTCGACAGCATTGCGGGCAACCCGACCTCCATCAATATTGCTTACAATAACCTGGCCACGCTTGCACTGGGTGCAGGAGACTTACCCGCAGCACTGAAGTACATCGTAAAAGCAGAAACATACCCGTTTAACCCAGATTATCCCGCGAAAAAAGCATCGAGCTATAAAGACCATGCCAGGATATTGGAACAACTCGACCGGAACGAGGAAGCAAAGGCTTACTTGCGAAAGGCAATGGTTATCCTTGCAGGAGAGGGGGGCGTGATCACCACCGGAGAATACCCGATGATGATCATCGATAGCATCATCGATTTACAAGTAGCTTTTTCGCTTTACGCTGGCCGCGCTGGGATGCTGCTAGATGCGGGAAAACCGGAAGCAGCCCTCGCCGACTTAAGGAAGACCTTCGAGCTACAGGACCTGCAACGGGAACGCGTTAACTCCGACGGGAGCCGCCACTGGCTCAGCGCTGAGGTGCGTAAATACTACGACCAAGCCATCGACCTGCTTTACCACCTGCACCAGGCCAAAGGCGACGAACAATATCTCTGGGATGCCTTCTCCCTGAGCGAACAAGCTAAGGCCTACAGCCAGCTGGCGGCCCTGCGCCGCAACCGGGGCCTGAGTAACCGCCGGGAGCAGGACCTGCGCCGGAAGATTGCCGTCCTCGAAAGAGGAGCAGTAGGTCACCCGGAGCAAGAGGTCGCACTGGCGGACGCGCAACTGCGCTTGTCCCTAATCATGCGGAGTGAACCGAATCGGAAAGCAGAAACGGTTAGTTCCCTTGATCGTGATGAAGTGAGGTCGTTCCTTGCCGCCGAGGAAATTGAGCTTTTGGAATTTCACATGAATGAAAGGGAGGATGGTCCGAAAAACCCCGGAAGCTATCTTTTTCACCTGCTGCCCGATGGATCGATCAGCATGCTAAAACTTAAAGTAGCCGCCGGTTTGCAAGCATCTATCGATGCTTGGCGACAGGCCATTCGGGAAAGCGCCTACCGCCAGAAAAGTCTTCGGAATAATCAACACACACTGGACAAGTCGTTCGTGGACAAAGGGGTAGCCCTGGGAGAAATATTATTCCCCGGACTATTGGCCGGTAAGCTTACGCTGGGCAACCGGCTATGCATCATCCCCGATGGCTCCCTCAATTACCTGCCTTTTGCTGCGCTACCACTTTCCGGAGACAGCGAAGCCCTTGATTATGCTAACCTCTCCTACTTGCAAACCGGCCGCACGTTACAGCTCGCCTATTCCATCCATTACCTGCTGGAATTAAAGCAACGCGAAGCGCCGCTATTTACCGAGGACCTGCTCGCCTTTGCGCCTTCTTTCAGCGGAGAAGCTACGCCGGGACAAGTAAACCAGCTGCGCAGCCTGCGGTCTACCAAAGCACTCAGTCTTGATGCGTCCGGTGCGTTGCCGGGCTTGCTCCCGCTTAGCCATAACCGTTCCGAGGTGGCAGCCATTGCTAACCTGGTGCCAAGAAATGAGGTGTACTACGATGAAGCGGCTACCCGCAAGGCTTTTTTGATGGCCCTGGGAAGTAGCCGTATCCTGCATTTGTCGAGCCATGGGATGGTTAACCCCGACGATGCCAACCTCAGTTTTGTCGCCTTTGCCCAGGGAGGGGATAACCTGGAAGAAGACGAGTTATTATACTTCAACGATCTTTCCACCCTGCCGATCGAGGCGGAATTGGTGGTGCTCTCTGCTTGTGAGACCAGCCTGGGTAAAGTGGTGCCGGGGGAGAGCGTCCTCAGTCTAGGTAGTGCCTTCGCTGCAGCAGGCGCTCACAGTACCCTCACCTCCCTCTGGAAGGTCGATGATGCGGCTACCGAAGACTTGATGGTCAGCTTTTACCAGCAATTGGCCGCAGGGAAAACGAGAGCAGAAGCCCTGGCAGAAGCACAGCAACGACAGCGATCCGAAGGTGAATTTGCCCATCCTTATTACTGGTCGGCCATGACACTAAGTGGCGAAGCAGGAAACATTGACATCAAAGCGGCTAGTAACTGGCCCCTTTGGGGTGGTGGGCTGTTGTTGTTGCTTGGTGGAATCTGGGCGGGGACGCGGGTGCGGAGCAAGGGAGGAAGGAGCAGAAAGAACCTTTTGCAAAGTTGATAACCTCTGTACTATACTATGACGCTAATTATTCGCGCTCCTGCGCGCTACTGATGGTGAGCAAATGAGTGCCGCCTTCCAGCAACAAGGTTGGTAAGACGAAGCCACCGCCCAGTACGAAGGTTAATTGCAGCTGCAGGAAAACGGAGAGCGGGATGTTCTACTGACCGAATGGAAGGGTGCTTTTGCTGGCTACCTCACCATCAACGGGGTCTCCCACTACGCGCATTTCCGAGAGCAAGGCATACCGGAAATCGTTGATTTTAACGTGCTCAAAAGTTATTAACGGTTTTACTCGAGGCTAATGATCCCAGAGGGATCCAACCATAATTACCCCGGGTGAGGCGGTACGCCGAAACCCGGGGTAATGGAGGAGGAAGCTAACAAGGCGGCGCGCAGCGCCGCAACGCTTTTAGGACCACAAGGCACCCCGGGTAAAAGCCCGCTTCGAGACCTTTCACCCGGGGCAATTAAAGTTCGACCCCTCGGGGTCAACGTTAATCTGAAAACTGCTGGAGGCGTCCCCTAGTAACCCTTACAATAAGGGAGAAGCCCTCTCCTAAGGCTTTCGAACCTTAGTAGCTGGATCAGTAGGCAAAATCAGCGCCGGCAGCCCCATTTCCTTATACTTCGCGTTGAACCCGGCCACCTCCTCGGAGATGATCTTTTGCAGCGCTACCTGGTGTAGGCTCCAAACTGACCTTAGGTCGGCTAAACGAAGCTTGGCGCCGGCAGTAGCCGCTGGCACGGCACCGTCAACCCGACTTTTCAGGTTCATCAACTCTGCGTTGAGTTGGTTCGGGAAGTTGATGACGTCCTGAAAGGTCTTTTGCTCCGGTTGGATCAGGTTCTCCTCCCAGGAAGTGATGTGATCAACGATCATTGTGCCGGAGGCAATCAGGTCGGCCGTATCATCAAACTCCTTCAGCAGACTGTTCAGGCTGGCCAGTTGCCCCTTTACCTTCCGCATCCGGTTTACCGAAACGTGGATGTCTTTGACCATCGCCTCGACGGGTAGCAGGATGGCCTGCTGGGCGGCGTAGTCTGCCGGGGTAGCTTCCAAGGTAGGGTCAGCTAAGAGCTCCGCCTTTACTTCTATTGTATCGGAGGGGGCGGAAAGCCGGAGGGTATAAGTACCCGGTGGCACGAGCCCGCCCCGGTAATCTCCCAGGATGAATACGCCATCGACAGCCGGCAATTGCGCCCGGCGCAGGTCCCAGTTGAAGCGGTTAACGCCATCTTTGGAGGGGATAACTTGCGGGGCCGGTGGCCCGCCCGGCCAACTCTTGAAGCCTTTGTCCTTTTGGTTAGAGTAGCTGCGGAGCACGGTACCATCAGCCGCCAATACCTCGATTTTTAGGTCGGAAGTATCCATTTCTTCCGGCAGGTAGTAATCGAAAACGATGCCCGGGGCAGGGTTGTCGGCGCCGAATTCCCGACCTCCGCCACCAGAAAGATTGTACCGGTAGGTAGGTTTGGGCTGGAAGAGGATCGGAGCGTCCGCCAGTTTACCTTCACTCTGTTGAACAGCGCTGAGGTCATCCAGTATCCAGAAGGCGCGGCCGGAGGTGGCTACAACCAGGTCGTTGTCCCGGATCGTCAGGTCAAGGATCGGACTGACGGGAAGGTTGAGTTGTAAGGCTTCCCAGTTCAGGCCCGCGTCAAAGGAAACGTAGAGGCCACGCTCAGTGCCGGCGTAGAGCAGCCCTTTTTGTTTGTGGTCTTCTCGGACAACGCGGACGAAGGATTCATCCTCAATACCGTTCACCCGGTTTGTCCAGGTTTTACCACCATCGGTGGTGACGTACATCCCTGGCCGGAAATCGTTGAATTTGTAATTAGTAACGGCCAGGTAAGCAGTATTGGCATCGTGCGGAGATACCTCGATGGCATTGATGAGTACCTCGCCAATGTTGGGCGGGGTGACGTTTTCCCAGTTGGCCCCATCGTTGGTCGTGCGCCACACGAAGCCATCGTCGGTACCGACCCAAAGTTCTCCCGCCTGGTGCGGAGATGCGACCATATAGCTGATGGTGTTGTAGTTCTCTCCACCGGCGCCTTCGTTGGTGAAGGGATAGCCGCCAGCTTCTTGTTTGGTGGTGTCGTTGCGGGTCAGGTCTTGGCTGATCTCCTTCCAGCTGTCGCCACCGTCAGCGGAACGCAAAACGACGTTGCCGCCGTGGTACAATATGGAGGGATCCTGCGGTTGGGCCACGATCGGCGCATTCCAGTTAAAGCGGTAACGCATTTCCTTAGCCAGGGTGCCGAGGCCGGCTACGGGGTAAGCCATGATGTCCTTGTACGTTCCCGTTTTATTATCATATACCGAGATGTTTCCCTGGTAGCTGCCGCCGTAGACGTAGCGAGGGTTCTTCGGATCATCGAAGGCGATGAAGGCACTTTCACCGCCGGCCGTGGAACGCCAGTCTTTCCAGGTGATGCCGCCGCTCCGCGTCCGGGAAGGAATTTCGATGGCGGAGTTGTCTTGCTGACCACCATAGACTTTGTAGGGGAACTGTTCGTCGGTGATCACCCGGTAAAATTGCGCCGTGGCTTGGTTTTGCTGGGAACTCCAGCTGTCACCGCCATTGAAGGAAATGCAGGCACCGCCGTCGTTGGACAGGATCATGTTCTGGTTGTCGGCCGGGTTGATCCACAGGTGGTGTTGGTCACCGTGCGGGTTACTTATGGTGCGGAAGCTTTTACCACCGTCGATAGATTTTAACAGGGGGGCGTTCAAAACGTAGACGGTGTTCTGGTCCACGGGGTCGGCAAAGATTTCGATGTAGTACCAGGCACGCGCTACAGTGACCCGGTCGCTGGTAACCTGCGACCACGTCTCTCCTGCGTCGTCGGAGCGGTAAACACCGCCCTTTTTACCCTCGGCTTCGATGTTGGCGAAGACCCGCTGCGGATTGGCGGGGCTGACGTCGATGGCAACTTTGCCCAGGGTATCAGGCAAGCCTTCGGTCAGCTGCTCCCAGGTGTCGCCCCCGTCGGTGGATTTATA
>JBLHRW010000307.1:0-6239 GCA_047626445.1 Neolewinella sp. | reverse complement strand
GCTGATGAATTTTGGTGTTGAATGAGGCGAAGGATTCCTTGCATAGCCGTAGCTACGGAAGGAGTTCTTCAACGAAATTCAGCACCAAAAGGCATCGCAGATTACCCCAACATTTAATGTTGACAAACCACTAGGCTATAATATTAGGGGATAAACCGCATGTGTCCTAATAAAACAATAATTGATTCCTGTTTTGAAGGGTTATTTAATGTTAAAGAGTATGGTAATAATGCACATGTATCTATTTGCTGTTATTTAATTAGAAAAGATAGAGGGTTTGAAAACCAAGTTTATGGATACTTTGGTAGCTGAGCATTGTTTGAGACTTTAATTGAGTTTATCCGCTAAACCTCCCCGCCCGCAGCATCAATACAATGGCCAGCAGGCCGATGGCCAGTACCGGAATCCACCCCGCAGCGGGTCCGGTGAGTACTAAGGTCTTTGCCAGCCTTCGGCAAAATTCAAGCAGCAGGATGTAGGTCACGAAGCAACCGACACTTAGCAGAAGCGGAAGCCCGAAACCGCCCTTGCGGACGATGGCACCGGTAGCACCACCTACTAAAACGAAAAGGAAACAAACTGCCGCCAAGCCTAGTTTGGCGTGTTTCTCATATAGGTAACGACTGTAAACTTTCTGATTGGCCTTGCGCTTTTGAAGCAGTAGTTTGGTCTCGGCCGCTTGCCTTCTGTTGTTCGCCCTCGCTTTACGGAGCGCGCGCTGACTTATTTCGATGGCTGCTGCTTCGGACTGTACCGTGGGCACGGCGGCCTCCTTTTGCATTAGATCTATATTGATCACATTAAGCCCTTGTCCGACGGTCAGCTCCTGCTGTCTGATGATGGCGGCTACCGAATCTGCGGCAGCTTGGAGTTCGAACGTTGTTAGGAGCGCATGGTGGTCCCCTCCGGATAATTGATCCCCTTCTTTAAGGTCAAACTGGCTGAGGTCGAAGGAAAGGGTGTAGGAGGAAAAGCTGGTCCGGACGAAGGAAGGAATCCCGTTGCTTTGTCTTTCTTCCTGGTAGTGTTCTCCCTGGTGGAGGGTAAGGAACAGTTGATTGGTGCCGTCGTCCGGAGTGGAAAAATTGCCTTCTGCTGCGCTGATTTGGTTGATCTGCCCAGCCTGCTTACGCTGATCGTATAGGATAACGTCTTGCAGGTGGCCATTGGCCGGGCTGCGCCCGGCAGCATAGAGGACGTAGCGGTCCAGGTCTTCGTTGAAGACCCCGGTGTCGAGGCTCAGGTCGGGCTTTTTTTGGTAGACGTCAGACAGGCGCTGATAAAAACTGAGGTTGGCTGCAGGGATCAGGTAGTCAGCCGTAAGGTAGGAGGCACCGGCGAACAAGATGCCAAGCACCGCCAGGGGACGCAGGAGGCGGATTAGACTGACACCAGCTGATTGAAACGCCGACCATTCGTACCGTTCTGCCAAACCTCCTACCATCATGACACTGGCAATTAAGGCCGCCAGCGGTATGGCCAACGGAATCAAGGCCGCACTGCGGTAAAAGATGAGTTCGAGGATAACGCTGAAGTCTAGGCCTTTATCGGCAATCTTCTCCAGGAAAAACCAAAGGAACTGCATGGTTAGTACAAACCAGGCCATGGCGAAGGCCAGCAGAAACGGGCCAATGAAGGATTTTAATAGCAGGCGGTCTAGTTGTGGCATCAAGGTGTTTGGGGCATTTATAGGATGACCGCCTATAACACAAATTGGTGGCTTAAGGATAAGTTAAAGATAGGTCTGCCGCTTCTCCCACCTGGCTTCTTTTATTCTTTCCCTGCACCTGCGGCCGCGCCTTATTAGGCTAAGCTCCGACCAGTCCTTTCAGTACTTCCCAAACGCCCTTCGCCCAAATAACAATGCCGTCAACGTTCACCAACTTGGCGTCCTTCATCGCCCGGGAGGTAATGTACAGACTGACGGGGAACAGGATGATACAAGGCAGCCAACCTGCAAAAGCAGCCTCGACGACGAAGCTCTCCGCCAGTTTGCGGCAAAAAATGGTGAGAATGATGAAAATGACAAAGAAGAAGATGCTGACCAGAATGGGGTAGCCGAAACCGCCCTTGCGGACGATGGCACCCATCGGTGCTCCTATGAAAATGAAGATGATGCAAACCAGCGCCATGCTGTATTTCATGTGCAGGTCATAGATGTGCTTGACCCTGCTTTCTTTGATGCCCGGCAGAATGCGCCTGGCCGCCTGCGCCTGGCTGTTGATGGATCGTACGGCCGAACGGGCACGGTTCATTACCCTGTCTTCAATGTTCGAGTTTACACTGTCCAGCAGACCGATTATACCATCCCAATTGCTTATGCCCGTAACCAGCGGATTCGCCAGGGCAGTCAGGCGCACCTTTTGGCGGGCGCTATTTTGATTGAGTTTCACTAGTTTAGATTCCGCCTGGTTTTTCTCCTGCTCCAAAACGGTTTGGAGGGCGTTGCTTATAGGTTTTG
The DNA here is from genome assembly GCA_047626445.1 of Neolewinella sp. GTDB lineage: Bacteria > Bacteroidota > Bacteroidia > Chitinophagales > Saprospiraceae > Neolewinella. Next base: position 3,778 of record JBLHRW010000307.1, on the reverse strand, counting down.
CTGGCCGAGTGAGGACAGCGGCTCCTTTTGGCCGGTAAGTCGTACTTGGGTCTTTTTTATTGGAAGCTTGGTTGGCATCCTCTACCGCAGTCGAATCAAGCATCTCCTCCGGCCTGCCATCATAATTATTGTTGTCAACTACCGGGTCTTTCCGGTACTTGACGGTGTCCGTTTTTAAGAACGGCAGGTAATTGACCAGATGATTACTGATGGCCTGTTTGCGGATGGCAATGTCGGCATCAATGGAGTCCACCCCAATTTGTAGCTGCCAGGTAGCAAGCATACTGCGGTTGGTGCTGAACAGCTTGGTGTTGGTTTTTTGGAGGTTGAATTCGCTGAGGTCGAAAACTTTGGTGTAAGACTTGAAACTCGTACGGACAAAGGGCCTGGAGTTGGCATTACTGCCGGAGGTGCGTTGCTCCGAATACTGAACACCATCGTACAACTTCATGACAAAGAACCGCCCTTGACTAACGGAATACATTTCTCCGGTGTTGGCCGTAATTTGACCGAGCTCCCCGGTGGCTGCTTTGGTGTGGTCGTAAATCAGTACATCGCTGATGTCGCGGCCGTTGTCGTCACGCCCGCCAAGGCGAATGGCATATTGGTTGAAGTCTTCGTTGAAAACCCCGGGCTCCATATTGAGGGTGGGCTTCTTTTGCTGAATGTCGTACATCCTGGCGCCGAACTGTAGGTTGGCTGCAGGGATGACGTAATCGGCGCAAATAAAACTAGCGGCAGAGGAGATGGCCCCGAATAGGATCAGGATGCGCATCACCCGCAAAAGGCTGGTGCCCGCAGATTTGAAACTGGATAATTCGTAATGTTCTGCCATGCCACCCAGGACCATCACCGAAGAGATCAGTAAGGCCAGTGGCAGCGCCAGCGGAACGAGGCCAACGCATTTGTAGGCCATCAATTCGATAACGGTAAAAAAGCCGAGCCCTTTGCCCGCAATATCGTCGAGGTAGAGCCACAGCACCTGCATCATGAGGACAAATACGGCGATCGCAAAGGTTACCACGAAGGGGCCTATGAACGATTTTGCCATCAATTTATCCAGTCGTTTTAGCACGTTGGGGGTTTAGCTTAGTTTTTAAACATGTACTTCTACTTATGTACACAGTAGAACAGCAGCGACACCCTAAAGCACCACCACCACCGCAAAAGTACACCAAGCAACGGGCAATGGTTCGCCCTGGCTCGATTCCTTAAGGACGCGAATAGAATAAGGCGCTGATTCTTGGCCTGACGCTTTTGTTCCTGCTCAATTTGAAAATTCTTTGCACAGCCTGAGCTACGGAAATTGTTTTTCAATTTGACAGGGGCAAAATAAGGCGGCCAAAAGGCGTAAGTTGTTTTCTCGCCTGCCCTAAACTTTCCTTCCCACCTGCGTCAGCAGCCAGGCATAGTCACGGGCCACTTCCTTAATGGCGTTGAACCGTCCGGAGGCTCCGCCATGTCCTGCCTCCATATTGGTGTGCATCAACAACTCGTTGTCATCCGTTTTTAGTTCCCGCAATTTGGCAACCCACTTGGCGGGCTCCCAATATTGTACCTGGCTATCGTGCAGGCCGGTGGTCACCAGCATGTTAGGGTAGTCTTTTGCTTCCACCTGATCGTATGGGCTGTAGCTCAGTATGTAGTCATAGTATTCCTTTACGTTGGGGTTGCCCCATTCGTCGTATTCTCCGGTGGTCAGTGGGATCGTGTCGTCCAGCATGGTGGTTACCACGTCGACGAAGGGAACCGCAGCTACGATGCCAGCCCACAGGTCCGGCCGCATATTAGCAATAGCACCCATGAGTAATCCCCCGGCGCTCCCACCCATGGCATAAAGACCAGATTTAGAAGTATAGTCATTGGCAATGAGCCATTCCCCTGCGTCGATGAAATCGGTAAACGTGTTTTTCTTCTTCAGCAGTTTCCCATCTTCATACCAGTGCCGGCCCATTTCCTCGCCGCCACGAATGTGCGCAATTACATAGATGAAGCCACGATCCAACAAGGCCAGTCGTGCCATACTGAAATAGGGGTCCATACTGTGCCCATAACTGCCATAGGCGTAGAGGAGTAGGGGAGCACTACCATCTTTTTTGGTGCCTTTGCGGTATACGATACTCAGGGGGACTTGGGCCCCGTCCCCGGACTCGGAGAAGCGACGTTCACTCGCGTAATTGGCAGCATCAAAATCTCCCAATACCGGTTGTTGTTTCAGTAAGGTCTTTTCCTTACTCACCATGTCGTAGTCGAAGGTGCTGGCGGGCGTGGTCATACTCTGGTACCCGAAACGCAGTAATTGTGTATCAAATTCGGGGTTCTGGCTGGTGTAAGCCATGTAAGCCTCGTCCTTGAACTCCAGGTAATGCTCTTTCCATTCGGTAAGGCCTTCGGTCAATTCGGCAGCTTTTGCTCCCGGGGAAACTTGCTGGTCGCCGCGAACATCAATGACCCGCAATTGGGTTAATCCATTTTTGCGCTCACTCAGAACCAGGAAATCCTTGAAGAGCTCCACGTCTTCCAGCAGTACGTCCTTGCGGTGAGGGATCAACGTGGCCCAGTTGCTTTTGGTCGTGGCATTTTCTGGGGTGACCATCAGTTGGAAGTTCTTAGCATCTTTATTGGTTAAGACGTAGAACCGATCGTTGATATGAGCGATGCTGTATTCGAGGTCGCGTTCGCGGGCCTGAAACATCCGAAGTTCGTCCAGCGGGGCATCAGCAGGCAGCAGGTGGTACTCGTTACTCACCGTCTGGGCGGAGCCCATGATGATGTATTTTCGGGATTTACTGCGGTAGACGAACGCCCGGAAGGTCTCATCGGCCTCCTCGTAAACCACCACGTCATCCTGAGGGGCGGTTCCTAGTTGGTGCCGCATGATCTTGTATGGGCGCAGGGCCTCGTCTTTTACCGAATAGAACAGGTGTAACCCGTCGGCACTCCAAACGGAGCTACCGGTAGTGTTGGGGATTTGATCCGGGAGGTGTTTTCCCGTTAACAGGTCCTTGATGTGGATGGTGTAGATCCTGCGACTGACGGTGTCTTCCCCGTAAGCGAGGTAGCGGTTATCGTCACTAATGCTCAATCCACCGACGTTGTAAAAGTCATGGGGCTTGGCCATTTCGTTAACATCTAGCATCAATTGCGCTTCCGGCTCACCAATTTTTGTCCGTGCGTACCGAGGGTACTGATCACCAACTTCATGCTTAGTTTGATAAGTATACCCGCGGAAATTGTAAGGAACACTTACGTCGTCTTCCTTGATACGTCCCTTTATTTCTGCAAATAATTCGTCCTTCAAGCCTTTTTGGTCAGCAGTCTCAGCGTCGAAATACGCATTTTCGGCCTCCAGGTGAGCGATGACTTCAGGGGCTTCGCGCTGGTTCATCCAGTAGTAATTATCAATTCTGTCGTGGCCCTGGGTGGAGAGGGTTTTGGGGATTTTTTTGGCTATTGGAGATTTCATGGAGTAGGTCGGTTAAAACTAGTCAGAAGGAAATTAAGAATTGGCTGTGTGGTCAGCCTCGCCCTAGCGGCCGGGGCGCGAATATAAGGAACCTGGAAAGGGAAGAGTAGATTGTACGGGAGATGACTTTTGGGGCGCGGACGCGGGAGCCAAGAAATGTTCTGAGCGCAGCGAGTGTTGTACGGCGTCCCTAAGGGACGCGAAATAAATAAACCATGCTTCTTGACCGCCTTATTTTGCCCTCACCGCTCTTAAAAATTATTTCCGTAGCTACGGCTATGCAAAGAATTTTTCAAGAACGGCGAGAACAAA
>JBLHRW010000306.1:0-6256 GCA_047626445.1 Neolewinella sp. | reverse complement strand
TGGTAAAACATGATTCCACCCTTCACTGCGTAATTACGCTGACGGAAGAACGCGCACTGGCCCAAGCCGACAAACTGGACACCGAGCTCGCAGCCGGCAAATACCGTGGCCCGTTGCACGGTATCCCCTACGGTGCCAAGGACCTCCTGGCCGCCAAAGGATACCCCACCACCTGGGGCGCAAAACCATACAAAGGCCAGACGATCGACCTGGATGCGGCCGTCATCGAACAATTAGACAAAGCCGGGGCAATTCTGATTGCCAAACTCAGCATGGGCGCCCTCGCCTGGGGAGATGTGTGGTTCGGGGAGAAGACCCGTAACCCCTGGGATACGCGTAAGGGCAGTTCTGGTTCCTCCGCCGGCTCCGCCAGCGCGGTAGCTGCCGGCCTGGTACCCTTCGCCATCGGTACGGAAACCCTGGGAAGCATTGTTTCTCCGAGCACCGTTTGTGGTACCACGGGACTCCGACCTACTTTTGGCCGGGTGAGCCGCTTTGGCGCAATGGCCTTGAGCTGGAGCATGGATAAGATTGGCCCCATCACCCGTTCTGCTGCCGACGCCGGATTGGTATTGGCCGCCATTAGCCATTACGATCAGCGGGACGCACACGCCATAAAAGCTGGGTTTCAGTACGAATGGCCCCGTGGCAACGTAAAACCCGGCACCCGCATCGGGTACTACAAATCGAGGATGGAACGTGATTACCCCTTTCACGACCAGGACTCCGTTACCCTGGAAACCCTTCGTACCATCGGCTACGAACTGGTTCCCATTGAGTTGCCAGAGGAACCGGACATCGGTTTCATACTCAACGTAGAGGCAGCGGCCGCCTTCGAATCTCTTACCCGCAGCAACCGGGACGATGAGCTCACCCGACAGGTGAGAAATGCCTGGCCGAATGCTTTCCGGACAGCACACTTTGTTCCCGCAGTAGCCTATGTCCAGGCCAACCGGCTACGCCGGCAACTGATGGAGGATGTCGACCGGGTACTTACAGAAGCTAATGTGGACGTTTACCTCAATCCCAGCTGGCATTCCAACAGCCTCTTCATCACTAACATGACCGGCCATCCGGCAATTTGCGTACCCAACGGTAAGAACGATGAAGGGATGCCCACCAGTATCACTTTTACCGGTAAGCTATTTGGAGAACAAGCCATCATTGATGTGGCGGCCTCTTACCAGCGAGCGTCAGAATGGGACGAGCTACATCCGGAGGGGTTTTAGGGGTAGGTTGTCAAGTTTCCGGGTTATCGGGTTTTCCTCCTCCACCTACCTAACGATCTGCTTTCTCCCGTTTGGGGTGGGGCTGACATCCACTGGGGGGGCAAGCCCCGGCCCTACTGGCTAACGTAGGATCGCCCAGCGAACGCGGCCAGCAAACTTGACGCTGACACAAACAAGGCTTGCCCCCGTCCGACCAGCACAAAACGATAATTTTGGAAGCATCCACTTGCCATTCGATGGATTTGGGCAACTAAACAACCCGAAAACTCAACATCCTGACATGCAACCCTCTCCAGCGTCTTTCGTCTCTATTACCAAACCATCCATACATGAGACTCCTACTCCTAATCCTCGTCGTCGCTTTCACCGCCGGCATCACCGCCCAGAACTGGGGCAACCGTAAGCGCATCAAAGGCAACGGCGATACAACTACTCAGGAGCGCAAAGTTTCTTCTTTCTCGGGCATACAAGCCTGTTGTTCGTTCAACGTGGAAGTGCGTAAAGGTGCACCAGGTATCCGCGTCGAAGCGGAGAGCAACTTGCAGGAATACGTCAAAACGGAAGTATCCGGTGGCCGCCTAACGATTGGATTTAAAAACAACGTCAACATCAGTAACCACAAGCCCATCCGCGTATACGTAACCATGAACGAACTAGACTGGATAAAAGCAAGCAGCAGCTCTAGCATAGTATTCAAAGACGCTTTCCGAGGTGATGATCTAGAAGTAGACGTGAGTAGTTCTGCTAACATTACCGGACTGAAATTCTCTGGAGGAGACATCCACCTGGAAGCCAACAGCTCGGGTAAAATGGAGCTGGCGGGAACGGGCAACAAGATTCTGGCTAAGGCCAGTAGCTCCGGTAAGATCGCCGCCTTCGACTGTAAAGTAAAAAATGCCCGTGCTTCCGTTAGCAGCGGTGCAAAAATCAACTTGAATGTATCCGGTACACTGGACGCGTCGGCCTCCTCCGGCGGTAAGGTTCGCTACCAGGGATCCCCTTCAGTTGACTCGGATACCAGCTCCGGTGGCTCCGTGAACTCAGGAAATTAGCTCCGCTCCCATCAAAACCGATACCGCTTCCTAAAGGTAGCATCGGAAACTAAGTCCCCCCCCTTTTGGGACCCTATATTGAGGTATAATTACTCGTTTAGAGTATCATAGGGATGACTTTAGAAGCCCGGTCCAGTAGAGGACCGGGCTTTTTTATTGCCCTATTCCACCGTTTAGTGGACCACTACCCTTTCCGCAAAACACCCTTCAGTTGCTCGGCCAATGACTAGTACAGTGTAATTTAAGTTCTGCCATCTTAGGCGCTGATGAATTTTGCCGCCTGGCGAGACGCTTACACCGGAGCTTAGCCGTAGCTAAGTGAGGAGGTAAGCAACGCTGCCAAGCGGTAAAAGGCATCGCGGATAAGTGGTAAGAACTTAGATTACACTATACTAGTGGTCGAGTTCATAAATATTCATCCATTTAACTTGCCATCGCGGCGCTGTACTTCCCAACTGAAAACCTCACGTAGCTATGGCTATGATCGGCTTTCAGTTAGTCGTCCAGCACCAAAAGGCATCGCAGATTACCCCAATATTTAATGTTGACAGAGCACTAGGTAGGCATATCCTCCCCGGTCGAATCGCCCTCCGGGCGTGAGCGGTTGCGTCACGCTCCGCATGCGCTTAGGTTGGCGTACCCGGAAGGGCGAGACGAGGGCTTACGACCCCATAGGTCGCTGCGGGGGCGGCCACCCCGGATTCTGGCCGCTGTTCGGGGCGGACTACTAAGTTGAGGTGGGCTTTCTTACTTATGGCTCACCCCGGAATCCGGGGTGACCGCACAAGCCGCACAGCGGCCAGAATCCAGCGTAACCGGCTAAAGCCGTGCAGCAGCCGCCACCCGGGGGTAACACTCAGCGCCCGGAGCCTAGGAGGCAGACTCCTACCTAATAAGGATCCACATCCACCACCACCCGTACCCCACTCAGCCGATCCGTCGTCCCCAGTTTATCGACTGCAGCGCGGATAACGGACTTCACTCGCCCCAACTCTTTACCGTCGTTTTTAATCCGGACAACCATATCCTGCAGGTAGTACGTACGCAGGCGGGCAACGCTCGGTTCAAACGGCCCATCGACCAGACCGGGCAAGTGGTGGTTCAACCAGCTGCCGAGCAGTTTGGCAGCCTCCTCCACAGTATTACGTTTGGGGTGCCGCAGCTGGAGGTTGATCATCTTGACGTAGGGTGGAAACCGGTACTCTGCCCGGTTTTTTGCTTCCCGCTCAATGAACCGGTGAAAATCGCCGTTAAGGACGTCGTGCAGGACCGGGTGATTACGCTCCATGGCCTGAATGATGACCTTGCCTTGCTTGTGCTTACGGCCGGCGCGGCCGGCCACCTGGGTCATCAGTTGAAAAGCGCGCTCGTCGGCGCGGAAATCGGGGAAGCGCAGCAGCTGGTCGGCGCTGATGACGCCGACGAGGCCGACGCGCTCAAAGTCCAGGCCTTTGGTCACCATTTGGGTACCGACCAGGATATCGAGTTCGCCTTCTTCGAAGCGACCGAGAAGAGCCGCCAGCGCGTTTTTACCACGGGTGGTATCGGCGTCCATCCGTCCCAATCTAGCGTCAGGCAGGAAAATCTTCAATTCATCTTCGATCTTCTCGGTACCGGTACCGCCCAGTTTCATTTCGGGGCCGCCGCAGGCGGGGCAGCTGTCGGGCGGGGTGACCGAATACCCACAGCAATGGCAACGGAGGCGGTGCTGGAACTTGTGGTAAGTCAGCGAGACGTCGCAGTTGACGCAGTCGATGGTGTGGTCGCAGGTCGGGCAGAAGTAGACTGGGGAGAAGCCCCGGCGGTTTTGGAAGATGATCACCTGCTCCCCGCGTTCGATGGTGGCCTTGATCTCTCGTATTAGCGTCGGCGTAAAGAAGGCATGGCGATTGCCGTGCTCGTCTTCTTCGCGAGCGTCGGCCAGTTCTACCTTGGGCATGGCCAGGCCGCCGAAGCGCTCGGGCATGGAGACCAGGCCGTATTTGCCGCGTTTAGCGTTCTCCCAGCTTTCCAGGCAGGGGGTGGCGGTGCCAAGAATGGTTTTTGCGCCGTGGAGATGGGCTAGGTAGACGGCCACGTCGCGCCCGTTGTAGCGCGGGTTTGGTTCGTGTTGTTTATAACTGGCGTCGTGTTCTTCGTCGACCACCACCAGCTCCAGCTTTGTAAACGGTAGAAAGAGGGCTGAGCGAGGACCAACCACCGAGGTCGTACCGGCCTGTACCGCTTTCCATATCTCCACCCGCTCCATATTATTGAGACGGGAGTGGTAGACGGCGATCTTGTCCCCCAGCACTTTCTTCAAGCGCTTGACGATTTGTCCGGTGAGGGCAATTTCGGGCAGGAGATAGAGCACTTGTCCGCCACCATCCAGCACTGCTTGCATCAATTCCAGGTACACCCGCGTCTTACCGCTACCGGTGACGCCATGGACGAGGGCCGGCTTCCCAGCTTCATGAAAACTTTGCACCTGCGCCAGCGCCCTAATCTGCTGCTCGCTCAGATCATACGCAGAAACGGTGTCTCCGTCTCCCTCACCAATGCGGCTGATCTCCCGTTCGTAGAACTCAAAGATTCCCTTTTTGACCATGGCCTTGATGGCCGAGTCGGGTGCGCCGGTGCGCTTAGTCAGGTCGACACGACGAACGAAGGGCAGCGTGCGCGATACCTGCATGTACTCCAGCAGCACTGCCGTCTGGTGCTCCGACCGGCTGACGAGTTCGAAGGCAGCAATCTTTTCCGGTTCCGTTTTGTAGGCCGGGCTGAACCGCACGCAGCGCACCACTTTGGGTTTGTAGCGCTCTTGTAATTCTTCCTTCAGAAAGAGGATGTGCCGGTCGAGTAAGCGCCGGATGACGGGGTAGACGGTCTTTTTCTGGAGGATGTCGCGGATGTCCTTCAGCGTCAATTCTTGCTGCAAGGTGAGGGCCTCTACGATCATGTATTCCTGGTCGTCGAGCTGGGTGGCGTCGTCGCTGAACAGTGGGCCGAGGGTAATCGTCGTCTCGCTCGTCAGCTTCAGGTGGCTGGGCAGGCCGGCGTTCATCACCTCACCGACGGTGCAGCTATAGTACGACGCCATCCATTCCCACAGTTTGATCTGCTTGGCGGTAATGAGCGGCTCCAGGTCGATGACGCTCAGGATCGGCTTCACTTTATGCCCAGGGTGCTCGCCGTGTAGCCGGCGCACGATGCCGGTGTAGTGCTTGCTCCGTCCGAACTGTACCTCGACGCGCAGCCCCGGCTTCAGCTGGGTCACCATCTCCTCGGGCACCGAATAGGTGTAGCTCTGACGGAGGGCCAGCGGCAGGACGATGTCGGCGTAGATGGTGCCGGCGGAGGGGAGGGTGGTTTGTTCTAGGAGGGTCACTTTGGGGATTTGGGTAAAGATAGTAAGGGGGGAAGGCTGGGAAAGGTTGAAAGGGGGCTTCTTTTCTCTAGTTTTAGGAACTAAAAATATTTTTCGCACCATTACCCTAATTGAATAATCATGCCATGAAAACGTCCTCGCCCGAATTACAGAGATTCCATATTGCTTTTGAGCAAATGATTTCAACCCGCAACCTGAAAGCCGTATGGGATTATTATAAAATCGACCGAACCGGTTTGACGGAGTTGGAACTTATTTCCTATGATCAACGGCTTTTTGCGCTTAACTGGCATGAATTGCAGGAAGAGCTGGCCAGCGAATTTCAGACAAAGGCACATCCGGCGACCGCTAAATTCATCTTTGAGCAAGTTACCAGCGGGAATATTCCAGCGTTTGAGCACAAATCCTTTTCTAGGAAATGCGTGTGGGCGCTTGCCGATATTGGTACGGAGGAAGCGAAAAGTTACCTGGAAGCACTCTCCCAGTCTGAAGATGAACACGTACTAGTACAGTGTAATTTAAGTTCTGCCATCTTAGGCGCTGATGAATTTTGCCGCCTGGCGAGACGCTTACACCGGAGCTTAGCCGTAGCTAAGTGAGGAGGTAAG
>JBLHRW010000305.1:0-6289 GCA_047626445.1 Neolewinella sp. | reverse complement strand
GGGGCTATATCTCCGACGAGTTCACGGAAGCCAGCCGCGTCATGTATCGCCAACTTAGCCGTAGGGCGGGCAACCGAGACCCAGCCGCTGTATTTCAACTTCGGCTTATGGTACAGCTTGCTCTGGCGCGTTTCAATCAGGACGACGCCGTTGGCGGCGCGGGAACCGTAGATGGCCCCGGCAGCAGCGTCTTTCAGTACCGTGACCCGGGCGACGTCTTCGGGGTTCAGGGTGTTAAGCGGGTTACGGCCGGGTTGGAGGCCGGTTGGCACGTGGGGATTGTTATCTACCGGCATACCGTCTACCACATAGAGGGGTTCGTTGCTCGCGCTCATGGAGGCGCTCCCCCGGATGCGAATGCTCTGAAAAGAACCTTGCTCCCCGTTCCCTCCCAGCACCTGCACGCCTGCCACCTTCCCCTGTAACCACTGGTGCGGCGCGTTAATAGCCTGGCCTATTGGCACCTCTTCGGCGTCAACCTGGACGATACTCGACGTAGCGTCAACTGGATTAATGGTTCCATAACCCACAATCACCACTTTGGGCAACTCATTTTGCACGGACTCCATCCTGACGGCTAACCGACTACCCCGCCGAACGGTAAGCGTTTGCGTAGCGAAGCCAAGGTAGGAGAACTGCAGGATCTCCGTGTCGTCGGTGAGCGATAGCTGAAACCGACCTTCTTCGTCGGTAAGCTGCCCCCGACTGGTACCGTTCACAACGATGCTTACCCCCATCAGCGGGGCTCCGGTTTCATCCGTTACCCGTCCATTGGCCTGGCTGCCGGCCGTGATTTCGTCGATAGTGCTTTCAGTCTTTTGCAGTTGACCATCCGAACGGAGTAAACCGGTGCGGCTCCGTTGTTCCAAGCGGTCGACCTGGCGCACTTTACGGCGTAGGCGGTTGGCGTCGCGCCGGCCGCGTTGGGAGTCTTCGTAGAGCACGAAGTACTTATCACCAAACAGTTCATAAGCTAAGCCGGTACCGACCAGCAGGCGCTCGATGGCCACCTCCAGTGTTTCCTCCGCAATGGGCGTAAAGTCAACCTCTCTGCCAGTCACCAACCCGACGTCGTAAGTAAAGAAGACGCCATAACGGCGGCCCAAGGCTTCAATGGTTTCTGTGAGGGGCTGGGGCTCAATGGTAGGCTTCTGCTTGAAGGCGACATTATTCCGCGCGGGATCGCTTCCCCCTGCAAAAGCGGGAGAGATAAGCGGACCGACCATCAGAATGATCAACCCGACCATTGCCGGAATACTAGTCTTTAAATACATGATCTATAAAAAAGGTCCGCAGCCTACTCCGCGGCAAATACTTTGTAAACATTACTTTCATGACCTTCGATCCGCAGATCGAGGGCCTTTTCCATCAGCCGGAGGGCCAGCTTCAGGTCATCCACCGGTATACCGGCGGAGCTTATTTCTAATTTTTCGAGGTTGGCGTCTGCACAATTCAATTCAACGCCGTAGATGTCGCCCAACTCGTTGAGTGCCTCCACCAGTGGTAGGCGATCGAATTCGAGGTGGCCGTTTTTCCAGGCCAGATGGCGACTAGGTTTTGAGGCCGGCGCGTGTAAAGGTTGCGTGCCCCGCTCAGTCAAGGTAACAACCTCATTGGGCAGCAACCGGACATCCGGAATTTCGGTGCCTGGCCAGCCGACGTTCACTTCGCCTTCCTCCAGGAAAATCCGGGTACTGCCACGGCGCTCACGCACATTAAAGCGGGTACCGAGAACGCGAACCTTAGCGTCATTGGTACTCACCAGAAAAGGTCGGTCAGGGTTTTTGGCAACGTCAAAGAAGGCTTCCCCTTCGAGGGCTACCAGTCTTTCTGCAGCACTCCATCCGCCGTTGGGCAGTTCTAAGGTCGAGTTAGCATTGAGTGTAACCATCGTTCCGTCGGGTAGGGTGATGTCGAGGTGTTCGGCATTGCCGGTGGCGTAAATCGTGGCGGCCGAGGAACGCAAGAGGAAAGTTCCGCCAGCAAGTAACAGGAGTACCGTAGCTGCGATCGCTGCTATTCTAGGCCATAGGCGACGAACAGGGGCGGGCTTTGCTTTAAGTTCCTCTATTTTAGCCATAAGTGCGGCAAAGTCGGCCTCTTTTTCCGGCTTGCTCGGCAGGTTGATGTTGTTGTCAGCACTCAGGCCCCGCAGCAGCATTCGTGCTTGACGGACGTTTCCTGCTTCCGCTGGGACAATAGCATCGGGACGGCGCGCCCAAGCCCGGAATTCAGGATTTTCGAGCAGCTGATCGACGTCTTTCGTCAGAAATTTATTGACTTGTTCTGGCATAATAGTTAGTGCGCCGGAAAGGGCGGTTATTGAGGAGACGGGAGGGGTCGAGGTATTTAACCTTGAGGTTTAGTGTTTTTTTAGTGTTTTTTTTAGTTTCACGTTCGACGAGCCGCTCAATGGCATAAGCTCATCTTTACAAACATAAAGAATCGTAACACTGAATGCCCCCCCCTTTCAATGACAGGGAAATCGCAAGAAAGAGATTCAGGGCGTCTTGCCCACAGAAACGCGTAGCTTTTCAAAGCCCTCCCACGTGGGTTGGGAGGGGGGATACACACTTTACTAAACACAATAGCGTCCAGCATTACTAGCTTAGAAGTACCCTTTCGGCAACGCGTCTAGTACCGCCCGTAAGCTCTTAATGCCCCGGTTAACATAGTTATAAGCCACCTGTCTGCTCACGCCCATAACTTCGGCTACATCCTCATATTCCAGTTCCACCCGGTATCGTAAGTGCAGGGCTTCCCGCTGTCGATCGGGTAACAGGGCGATTCGTTCGGCAACCCAGCTGGCGCGGCGCTCTTCGGTTTCGGCCCGCATAAAATCATCTTCGGGGGAAGGTTCCGAATCCGCTTCGAGGAGCAAAGTTCGTTCTCTGCGCGCCTGGTCGATCAGCTTATTACGCAGGCTAACGAGCAAGAACAACCATGGATCCTGCACGGGGGGCGGGCGGGCGTGGCGCTGCCAAATGGCGAGATAGACCTCCTGGAGGGCGTCGCGGACGGCGGCAGGGCGGGAGCCAGCCAGGCGGTGGCCGTAGCGGTACAGCTCATCGTAGGTTAGGTCATACAGCCGCCGGAAGGCGGTGGCGTCGCCGGCTACAAAGTCGTTCCACAATGTTTGCGCCTGACGGTTGATGTCGGCCATGTCCTTAGTTACGAATTATTAACGGGTAAGTACGCTCTAAAGTGGAGAAACAATCGCTCAGCGGGTGCGTCATGAACTCCAAACCATTCTGGCACAAGGTTCTGTAAACGAAGCCAAGCAAGATAATTCCAGGGCAATAGTGGCGGCATTAAAGAAAACACGGTTTCTATGAAAAAGCCCTTCTATCTTAAATGCCCCCTACCCTGACTTACATGTTTTTTGTTAGTTACTCTACTGTTTCGACGACAGTAGCGCCCTCCTCCCGGTATTTAGAGAACATCTTTTCGAGCAGCCGAAGTTTGATGGGCCGGGGGAATAATTTACCTAGAAAAGCCATTAGCTTAACCAGAAACCCTGGGCGAATAACGGCTTTACCCTTCAGCATACCGCTGATGGCCTCCGGCGCCAGATCTTCGGGCATGGTTACGGCGATCTTTGCCAATGTACCCATCGCTTTTACCCGCTTCAGGCCGTCCTCATTGGTGATGACGGGGCCGGGACACAATACAGAGACGCTGATGTCGTAGTACCGAAACTCTTCGCGCAGCGCCAAAGAGTAGTTATAGACAAAGGCTTTCGTTCCGGTGTACACCGTTTTATAAGGCAGCGGTAAAGTGGCCTCTACACTGCTCATGTTGAGCACGCCACCCTTCGTTTTTTTAAGTATCGGGAGCAAGGTGTAAGTCAGCTCCACCATGACCTGATTGTTGAGTTGCATCATCGTACGGTACTCTACCCACGGCGTGTTTTCAAACAACCCTCCACGGCCGAAACCAGCGTTATTGATCAGGTATTTGGGCAGCACGTTTGCCTCACTCAGCCAATCCAGGATTTTAACGATCGCCCCTTCTGCTACTAGGTTAAGTCCCAGGGTAAGGTAGGCTGCTCCGGAGATACCGGCCAGCTCTTCCTCCATATGACGAAGATCTTCGTTGGGCAAGGCAACGATGGCCACGCCTAAGCCGCGCTTTACGCATTCCAGGGAAAGCGCCCGGCCAATGCCGTGGCTGCCGCCGGTTACCAGGACCCACTCGGGGGTTTCGGAATTATGGAGTTCAGTCATTGGAGTAAAAATGCCGTAAGAAAAAAAGTACCAAAAAGCATGGTAAAATTCGAACGCAAAGCTACGGACTATTAATTAGGCTGTGTCCGAGAAATGGTCATCTGACCGAGCGCGCAGCAGAATTTTATTTCCCCGAGCGGCTGAAAGGCGCGCTTAACTGGCTAAGGAACATCAATTTAATAACTGTCCTGGTTGAAGCACCGCCATCGTGGTTCTGGTCGAGTCGATGAAACATCAGCATAGCCTTAGCTACGGTGGTGTTTCGTCGGCGAAGAACAGGGCCACGAGGGCAAGCTGCAAATCGGACAGTTATTGAATTGGCGTTCCTAAGGGACGCCTTTCAGCCGGAAGTTGAAATGAAATTCTGCCGCTCGTAGGTCGATTATTATTTTTCAGACACATCCTAAGTCAAAGATTTATCCGGTCTTTCCTAACAATCCCTTAGCATCATCTGCTAGCGAAATTCTACTATGCCCCAAAAATTAAGGGATGGCTTAGGAATAAAGAAAGCAACAGGTAAACTACTGGCCTTGTCCGGCAGGCTTTTAATCCATACTTTTGCACCTGCGGCCGCGCCTGATAATGCGCAAAAAAACAGCTTCATCACCCGACGATGTAGTTGGTCTCCATCCTGGAAGTAGCGAATTTTCGCAACCTTTCACCAAAAGTCATACCTTAGCCGCCTCAAACAAGCATTAAAGCCAGATTATGCCTTATAGTACGATCACAGGAATCGGCCATTACCTACCCAAAAACGTTGTTACCAATCAAGACCTAACTAAGGTGATGGAAACCAGCGATGAATGGATTCGTGAGCGGACCGGCATCGAAGAACGGCGCTACATTACCAAGGGAAAAGAGTCTACCTCCACCCTAGCGCGGGAAGCCAGCCTCAAAGCCATCGCCGACGCTGGCATCAATAAGGAAGACATCGACCTGATTATCTTCGCCACCCTCAGCCCCGACTACTACTTCCCCGGTGCGGGTGTGCTGCTGCAGCGCGAACTCGGCATTGCCAAGACGGAGATCGCATCTCTCGACATCCGGGCCCAGTGTTCTGGCTTCATTTACGGCCTGACCACCGCCGATGCTTACATCAAGTCCGGCATGGCCAAGAAGATCCTGCTGGTTGGTGCGGAGGTTCACTCCGTCGGACTTGACTTCACCACCCGCGGCCGGAACGTATCCGTTATCTTCGGAGACGGTGCCGGTGCGGTTATCGTGGAAGCAACCGAAGACAAGGACGTTGCCGTTCAGGCCACCAGCATCCACTCTGACGGCACCTACGCAGAGAAACTCAGTTACATGTACCCCGGTTCCCACGGCGGCTACTTCATTGAGAAATATGCCATCGAAGGTTTTGACGTTGACTATGGCGATCCTGAATTCGGTGGTTACTTCTTCAACCAGGACATGATTGATCAGAACCGCCTCTACCCCCACATGGAAGGCCAGGCGGTATTCAAGATGGCTGTCCGGAAATTCCCGGAGGTCATTCAGGAAACGCTCACGAAGGCAGGCATGGAGGTGAGTGACCTCGATATGCTCATCCCACACCAGGCCAACCTGCGGATCAACCAGTTTGTCGCTAAAACAATGCGCCTCAACGAAGACCAGGTATACAACAACATCCAGCGCTACGGTAACACCACGGCTGCCTCCATCCCGATCGCGCTCAGCGAAGCACGCGATGAAGGTAAAGTCAAGAAAGGCGACAACGTCGTCCTCGCCGCCTTCGGCGCCGGCTTCACCTGGGGTGCGGTGGTGCTGAAATGGGGACGAGACTAATAAATGATAAGCGGTATGCGGTTGGCGATATTTGATTTGGCTGCTGCACTTACTTACCACGCTTGAAAGCGGAATTATCGGCGTTGCTGGTAGTTCCGCTTTTCATTTCTATCGAAAAGGTCCCCGATTACCGATCTGAGCAAGTTTTACCGGACTACAAGACCATCAGACTACAAGACTACAAACGCGAATCAAGGGCTAAAACCAGGCGTTCGGACGCTCGGAGGTTACGATCGACAAAATTGCTTCGCAATTCCGACGATCGCAACGCTCCG
>JBLHRW010000304.1:0-6290 GCA_047626445.1 Neolewinella sp. | reverse complement strand
ATTTTCCAATAATCTCCCGCCCCACGAGCGAAGCGAGCGACCTAGTGCGGTAGCTGCAACCTGCAACGGGAGCGTAAGCGACCTTGCAACCTGCAACGGGAGCGTAAGCGACCTTGCAACCTGCAACGGGAGCGTAAGCGACCTTGCAACCTGCAACCTGCAACGGGAGCGCAAGCGACCTTGCAACTTGCAACGCACCGCAGGCGCAATGCAACAGCGAACGCAGTGAAGCCCCTAGCCTAATTAATCTCCACCAACTCACGATAACGCACCATCACTTGCACCTTCTGATTCAACGCCTTAGCCGAAGTACCGCTGAGTTCTCCCAACCCTTTAATACTAATTTCATTGGCTCGGACCCCTGCCGTTTGCAGGTGAATTCCTACGGCTTTAGCTCTGGCCTGACTAAGGCGTAGATTAAGATCAGATGCCCCAATATCAGATGCATATCCGGTTACGGTGATAGAAAGGATGTTCTTCTTTCTCATCTGATTGATGAATAACTCCAGGCCTTCGATTGCTCGAAGGGTCAGGCTGGCATCATCAAAATTGAAATATACGGGATAAGGCCGTTTAACGATCCGCGCCCGCCGCTGGATAGTATCTGCCACAATGGTATCCCGGGGAGGTTCGGGGGCTGGCGGCTCGATGACTGGCGGAGGTGGTGGTGGTTTGGCTTCGGCGGCCAGGAACAGATCGATCCGGTAAGGGGCCAGGTTGTCCCAGTCTGGGATACCGAAGTCCCGGAAATAGGGCAAATAGTCCGGGTGGTCAACGGTGAGTGGCAACGCCGCATGCGACGGCGCACAGATAAAAAAGCGACCTTCGTAGTTGGTGTAATAGGTGTGCCCTCCGGTAACCGGGATGGCCTGGCCAACGATTGGTTCTCCGGTAAGGCTATCGGTCACGTAGCCGGAAACGAAAGTCACCGGGTTGGAGCTGAGGCGCTCGGAAAGTTTAAAGCCGTAGATGTCAAGCTTACCCCATCCGCCTGGTCGGTCGCTGGCGACGAAGCCGGTCTTACCATCGGAACTAAGGTGAAAGCCCAATTCCCGATGCGGGCCATTGACGGGTGGGCCCAGGTTCAGCGCGCGGGTGAAGCGTTGCTGGCTTTCGTCCCACCAACTGGCGAAGATGTCTTCGTCGCCCAGGCTGTAGTGCCCGGTACTGGAAAAATAGAGGGTCTGCCCGTCGTTGCTCAGGAAGGGAGCTTCCTCGTCTTCGGGGGTATTAACGCCTTCGCCCAGATTGCGGGGCCTTCCCCACGAGCCATCATCTTGTCGGTCGCAGACGTAAATATCTGAACCGCCAAAGCCGCCGGGCCGGTTAGAGACATAAAACAGTTGCTGCTCGTCGCAGCTGATCGTTGCCTGTGTTTCCCAGTATCCCGGGGTGCTGATGAAATCGGGCAGTGGCTCCACGTCTTTGATCCGGCCGTTAACCAGCCAGCCGGCGTACAGGTCACATTCCCGTACCGGGCGTCCGCCCTTGGCCGTTAAGTCCTTATCCTCCTTGCACAGGGTGAAATAAATTCGTTCGCCATCCCGCACCAGCGAGCAAGTGCCCTCTGGCTGGGTGGTGTTAAACGTACCGAAGCGGCTGGTAAGGAATTCGGCTTCTTTATCTTTTCTTCGGCCTACCAACAGGTCTTCGTCACCGAGTTCTCCCTGGCGGGTAAACAGCACGCTGTTCATGTCGTTACTAAAAAACGGGAAGTAATCGTTCTGCCGGGTATTGATCGGGAACCCGAGGTTGTACAGCTCTGTGACGTTGATAAACTGTGCGCTGTCCTGGGTAATCTTGGCAGCCTTGATCTGTCCGGCCAATTTTTCCAATACCTTTCGTTCTTCGGCGGCTTCTTCCGCTCCGTTGCGACCAAAATCACCAATGTCACTTGCCTGCAAAGCTTCAAATTTCTCGAGGTAGTGTAGTGCCAGGCTTGGCCGGGACATTTTGTAATACATCTGCCCCAGCTGATAATACAGCAGGCGGGAAAAGGTGGAATCTTGCTTCAGGACTTGCTGATACTCCCTGGCTGCTCCCGTAAAATTACCGAGTAGTTCTTGGGAGACTCCCAGGAACCGCCGGGCGGCAACGTAGCCTGTATCCAGTTTCACCGCTTCCTGAAAAGACTTTCTGGCCTTCTTGAGTTTGGCGTCGAGCAGCTGCTTTACCCCGTCATCAAAAGCCGCGTTGGCTGCGGGGAAATCACTTCCTCTTTGGGCCGTCAGCAGGGCGGATAACAGGCAAAATAGCAGAATTAGTGTGGGAATGGCTCTCAGCATGGTGCAATGGGTAAGGAGATGACCACAAGATCGGGTTTACTTACGGAACTCTTAGAAAAAGCTTGGGCCCCACCAATGGCGGGGCCGCAAGATAAAATGAGTGCATTAGTAAACTATCGCCGCTAATGTAGCTACTTTTTGGAAAGATCAGGTAAGATGTATGCTCCCAAGCGGCATTTGGTGAGAAATTTGAGGTTGATAAGCCCTATTTGGGCGCGGTCGCAGGTGCAATGTGATAGAATAAGGGAGCAAGGGCTACTACGACTGTGGCCCGACAGATGGGACACCCTAACATTAACCAGTACGCGAAAAACGCCACCAAAGCCCCCCGCCCAAAACGACCACGCCCAGCCACCACCACCACCAGCCCCGACCACTTTTGATGACCGGTTGCGTATCTCCAACACCCACAAACGTTGCCCAAAAGTAGGGGTGAAGCTGCTCTGACCTTGCATTTTCAAGGAAGGCAAGTTTGGCTTGCTGCAGGGCAATATCTTGCTCCGCTCCGGCAGCAAGTTGTTCGTAGAATACCGGCATCAGCTCACTGGTACTCGCATCGTCTGCTGACCACAAGCTCATCACTATGCTGGGGATTCCGGCGTAGGAAAAAGATCGGGCTAAACTGAAGACGCCCTCTCCTACCTCCTGTTTGCCAACGCCGGTCTCACAGGCGCTAAGTACGACGAGTCGGGCGGACAGATCCATATGGGCAATCTCGTGATGGTAAAGCAGGTTATCCCCCTTGCCGTCTGCGTCGGCAAACGTAAGGTGGTTAAGGTCCGGAGCCGCCGGATCTGCCAGGCCGTGCATGGCCAGATGAAGAATATTGAAGTCACCCGCCCGAGCCAGGAATAGTTCCTTTGTCGCCGTCGTGGTAGTATCATAGATACCAGAGACATGCTTAAAAATATTCTTTAATTCGCGGGCAGCCCCCACTAAGGCAATGGGTACTCCAAGTGCAGCATTTATGCCATTGTTCGCTGTTGCGTTGCCCTGGTAGTCCGGTGCCAGGCCCAAGCATTCTATTTTTGCCGGCCGCTTAGGACGTTGCTTCCGGGCCTCCAGCTGTAAGGCGGCTGAATAGGCATACTGGACCCGGTAGTCGTGCAGGAGGTAGGGAAGTTCTCGGAAACTTCCGGAGGGAGGCCCTTTTTCCGTCCGGGGTAATGCCGACAGTGGAATCCCAGAAAGGTTTCCATCGGCAGCAATAACCAGCCGATTAACGGCCCCTGGAAGTGTCGCCAGGGCAGGCCTTAGAATAGCATCGTAAAGAGCTATTCCTTCCTTGATAAAAGCCTGTCTTGATGCGCTCAACTGTTCACTGAAATTATCGATGTCTTTCAGCTGTTTCAGAAAGCTATTAATCTTCAGATTAATAGCTCCCGACGCACCAAGTGAGAAGAAGGTCTCTGACGCTTCAGTAATAACAATTACGTAAGCAGAATCATGACCGATAAAGTAGGACAGAAAAGCGGTTTGGTCATCGAGTAAGGCTGACCGAACCAGTGCTGGAGCAGGTGCTATAACCTCATACTTCAATTGCCGATACTTTGGATAGCCTTGCTCCATCATCTCCTGGTGGCGGGCCAGGTCAATACGGGTTTGGGCGAGGTAAGGCCGGTAAAGTCCAATCCGCGCAGTATTACGTTCTTCTTCCGCAGACCGTAGCGTCTTGGTATAATAAGCCAAATCAACCAGCAGTTCTTTTTCCCGAGCCAGGATCGTGTCCGGTACACCAGCATAGGATTTTCCCTGTCCGGCTTTCAGCTGTTCGAGCAGGAGGGCGTTTTTACTTTTTTCTGAAAAAATAAAGGCCTTTTCAAGGTAGATTACATTCTGCGTTTTGGCAAATAAACGATAAGCGACCTCAATGGCGCCCTCAAAAGTGCTTTTGAAGGTTTCGCTCCACCCTAACTGTGCTGCTTCCGAGGTATAATCTGAGCGCAGGCTATCTACCCATTCCATCGCCAGTTCATAGGTAGCCAAGCTATTTGTCCATTGTTCTCCGTTTCCCTCCGTAAGGGACCAGGCTTTTGCCTTCCCACGGAGCGCTCTGATAAAATCTATGGGATCCTCCACTCCGGCGAAGCCGGGATTACTGACCAGGTTAAGACTATCTGTAAAATACTGGTGGTTCTCCACTAATGCCCGCTGGAAGTACTTAAGCGCCAAGGCCGGATCACCAGTCAAGAGGTGGGCCTCTCCGGTAATTCGGTAGAGATCAGAGAGAAATCCTTTGCTTTCTTGCATTGCTTTCCGGCTGGATAGGTAGGCCGTTGTGGCGGAGTCCAGCATCGCCAGGGCAAGGTCCGGTTGGTAAAGTCGTAGATAACAAGACCCTAAGGAACTCCAGGCGAGGTACTTCCTTTCCGAAGTCCCTACCTCGGTGGCTTGCTTACTCAATTCGAGCGCCTTACCGTATGCTCCTTTGATTTGCCAAGACACACTCTTTCCGATTAACGCTTTGATTTCCAGGCGTTGCTTACCGCCTATCTCTTCAATTTGACCAAGGCATTTATCAAGGTAACCTCTGGCTTTTTCCGGCTTATTTTGCAGCAATGCAATGGAGCCAAGCTTATAATTTGTCTCCGGGCTCGGTGCTTTAAACGGGCCATCAAAATCATCCGCCTTGAAAAAACAGGAGGCCGACTGTTCGAGATCGCCAATATTAAAATAATAGCTGCCCAAACTCTGAAAATAGGTAGCGACGTAAAAAGAGTCCGTCTCAGTCAGCTCCGGGTTTAACAACTCCTGGTCCAATGCAATCCGGGTTTGCTTGATGGCCTGCCGGTAATCTCCTTCCAAATTATAAATATCACCGTAAAGACTACGTTTAAAAGCATCGACCTCAAGTAGGCTCTCCTCGTCGATCGGGACCCGTCCCGTCATTGCTGAAAGTTCTTCAAGCACGGTCTTTGCTTGGGCGGTTTCTTCCCGCTGGATGCGCTTATTCGCAAAGGCCAGGTGACTCCAGCAAGCCATTACCCAATCCCGGTCAGCAAGGTATTCCTTGGTGGCCGCTGCGAAATACCTTAGCGCCATCTCTCCCGACGCCGCATCAGCCCTACCCCATAATTCGTCGCCGGTCAATCCATGGGTAGCTGCCGGAGTAAATTCGAAGTAGCTCAACGAATGCTGCGCGTAGCGCGCTCCCCAGCAGGCCGAGCGATTATCTTCCGCTCCCCCGAATATTCCATCCGTGCTACCAAAGCCTAACTTCAACAGTTGCCCGGTTACAATCATGCCCTTCGAACAATCCACCGGAGCGGTGATCAACGGCAGCGGTACTTGCCTGATTTGGGCCGAAATCGACGAAAAAAAACTCACCACTACCCAGAGGATGATGGTGAGTTGATAATATTTCGATAGTGTTTGAGGCATGTTTCCAGTGCTGTTCTATTGGAAAGCTAACAGGTTTTAAGCATTCTTAGGCTCAACCACCGTTTTAATATCCGTATCGGTGTCTGTTTTGATAATCTTCGGACGATCGGTGTCCTCGGCGTTATCCGACTCAAACCCCTTGATGCTGGCGAAGAAGTCCTGGTGGGCACGCTTACCGGGAGGGCTGAATACAATGGCGTCGTTAGTGGTTTCGCAGGAAAAGCTGTGAGTGAAGGATTTCATAATACAAGGTTTGCTTTGTGAAGAATGGGTTGGTGATCATTAGTGGCAAGACCACAAAAAAGGTTACCCGAATTGGTAATGTTTCTTTTAACCTTAGTTCAGGGACGTGAAAATCGGGGATAAGAACTTCAATTGGAAAGATCAAATTATCGAGCCGTTGTCCGATGTTATCACTAAAGTATGGGTAACTTTCAAGTCCGCGCATAGAAATAGGTAGTTGTTAACGGCAATTCAGGTAGTTCTACCTATACACGTAACATATTCTTAAGACGTCGGCCAGCTAGTACAGTGTAAACTAAGTTTTTGAATGTCTCGGTTTGTCGCGTAGCGACTGCACTTGAGTTGCCTGGGACAAGGAGGAACGACGCAGTCCCAGGTAAC
>JBLHRW010000303.1:0-6296 GCA_047626445.1 Neolewinella sp. | reverse complement strand
CCATTTTTGTGGTAGATGACTGGTGAATTCGGGAGTTTAACGGGTTAAGTGACTGAATTCGCTGGGAAATCTACCGCAAAAAGGGCCGCTTTGGGACGATGAGCGTTCTCTCCGACAGGCTGCTAGTGGTCTGTCAAGTTTACATGCATTCAGGTTGCCTTGATTTCGCGTAGCGAATACACAATAGTTACCCTGGACGAAGTCCGGGGTAACGAACCCAAGGATTAACCTGACGACGCTCCGCGTCGTTAAAAAATAAGGGTCCTTTCCGTTACCTGGGACTGCGTCGTTTCTCCTTGTCCCGGGCAACTCAAGTGCAGTCGCTACGCGACAAACAGAGACATTCAAAAACTTAGATTACACTGTACTAGTGCCTTACCCGCTATCTTCGCCAGTAAGAATTGATCAAGATGGATACCCAACACACCAGCAGAGTAACCACCGAAAGCTACGCAGTAGCCATGACGGCCGACTGCGCCATCTTCGGATTTTCAGGAGACGCCCTGCGGGTACTGCTCGTCCGCCGTGCGGTGGCGCCCTTCAAGGGCGCCTGGGTACTACCCGGCGGAGCCATGCAGCCAGACGAAACCCTGGAGGATACGGCGACCCACCTGCTTCGCAACCTGGTCAACGTGGAGAACGTCCCGATTCACCAGGTCGCCACCTATAGTTCCTTGCACAGACATCCGGTACGGCGGGTCATCACTACGTCCTACTTTGCGCTCGTCAGCCCGGAAGATCACGATCCAATTGCGCGTGAATACCTCGACAAGGTGAAGTGGTGGCCCATGGCCGAGCTGCCCGAGCTCGGTTATGATCATAAGATCATTCTGGCCGATGCTTACGAAGCCCTCAAAGAAGAGCTTCGTCAGCAACCCCTCGCCTTCCACCTACTGCCCGAGAGCTTCACCCTGAAGGAAGCCCAGGAGGTCTACGAGTCCATCCTCGGTGAAGAGCTTGACCGTAGGAATTTCCGTCGTAAAATCCTGGCGTACGATTTCCTGATCAACACCGCCGAGAAGAAGCCAGGGGTGAAGGGCGGTCCGGAGCTTTACCGGATTGATGACGCTAAGCTGGGGGAGCATTTGCAGTAAGGGGAGGTTGCTCGAAACAGAAGGCTGGATCGGTAAACTCAAGACCATGGAAGGTCCCGACGCTATCGTCGATGGTAGGGGGCTATGTGAGAGGAACCATCTAAGCACTATAACCTCCTTTTGCACCTGCGGCAGCGCCCAAATGAAAATAAGGAGGCGCGAACGCAGGTGCAAGAGAACGTTGAGAAGCAGGGTAAAGCGCGCTAGAAATCGTAGACCAGAGCGAATTATTCTATTCTGTGTCAAAAAAACACGATTAGATGTAGGGTCTCCATCAATCTCCCTATTAACTTTGTGGAATGAGCCTACAGTCATCCGCAAAAAAATCCAACGTGCCACGTATCGTAACCTTCGGCGAGATCATGCTTCGCCTCAGCCCTCCCGGCTGGAAACGGTTTTCCCAAGCAAGTTCTTTTGAAGTCATTTATGGTGGTGGAGAAAGTAACGTTGCCGTCACCCTTGCCAACTATGGCATGGACGCTCGCTTCGTCACCCGCATCCCTAAAAACGACATTGGCGACTGTGCCCTGATGGCCCTGCGCGGTCGTGGCGTCGATACCAGCCACGTCGTCCGTGGAGGTGAACGCCTCGGCATCTACTTTCTGGAGACCGGCGCGATGCAGCGCGGATCCAAAGTGGTCTACGACCGTGCCCACTCCGGCATGGCTACCCTGGAGCCCGGCGAGATCGACTGGGATGCCGTCTTCGAAGGTGTAGACTGGTTCCACTGGACGGGCATCACTCCCGCCCTGAGCCAGACCGCCGCCGACGCCTGCCTGGAAGCCTGTAAAGTCGCTTCCGCCAAAGGCATCACCATTTCCACCGACCTCAACTACCGCAAGAAACTATGGAACTACGGCAAGTCTCCGCAGGAGGTCATGCCCGCCCTCGTCGAATATTGTGATATCATCCTCGGCAACGAAGAAGATGCCGAAAAGCACTTCGATATCCACCCCGAATCCGTAGACGTAACCAAGGGCGATACGATGGACCCCGAGGCCTACCTCCCCGTCTGCAAAGCCCTGATGAAGCGTTTCCCGAAAGCCAAAAAGGTGATCACCACCCTGCGTGGTTCCATCTCCGCCAGCCACAATACCTGGTCTGGCGTAATGTGGGACGGCGAGAAAATGTACACCGCGCCCACCTATCAGCTCAGCCACATCGTTGACCGCGTTGGCGGCGGTGACAGCTTCATGGGGGGACTCATATACAGCCTCCAGACCTGGCCGGACGACGACGCGACGGCCCTACGCTTCGCCGTTGCCGCTTCCGCCCTCAAGCACTCCATCTTCGGCGATGCCAACCTCGCTACCGTAGATGAGGTAATGGCCCTGATGGACGGTGACGGCTCCGGCCGCGTAAGCCGATAGCGCTAAAATGTCGAATAATCACGTAGGGATTAAACCATAATAACCCAGAATTTCAGGCTTCTCCTCAGGTGGAGTCTTAGGTTTTAAAAATCAGGAGATGAAGAGATTAGAAGTGTACCGCACAGTTTTAGACCAAGGCATCGTGCCACTGGCCTACATCGCAGAAGTAGACAAAGCAAAGAAGGTGATCGACGCCATCTATGCCGGTGGCCTTCGCAGCTTCGAATACACCAACCGTGGAGTCGGCGCCCACAAGGTCTTCGACCTGATGGCCGAGCACTGCCGCGCCAACTACCCCGACCTGGCCCTCGGTGTAGGCTCCGTGGTGGACGGGCCGACGGCCGCACTCTACATTCAGTTGGGCGCGGACTTCATCGTCAGCCCCATGCTCGTCGAAGAGATCGCCCCGATCTGTAACCGCCGTAAGATTGGTTGGATGCCGGGCTGTTTTACTCCCTCCGAGATCGGCCGGGCGGAAAGCTTGGGTGCCGAGATCGTGAAGTGTTTTCCCGGCAATGCCGTGGCTCCGGGCTTCATCAAATCCCTGATGGCCCCTTCTCCATGGACGAGTGTGATGGTGACCGGTGGCGTTGCGCCTAATGCGGAGAACCTTAGTCGTTGGTTCGGTGAAGGTGCCGTTGCGGTGGGCATGGGCTCCGGGTTGCTGCGCAAAGACCTGCTGGCGAAGGGAGATTATAAGGCCATTGAGGCGCTAGCTGCTACTTGCCTTGAGCTTGTCACCGAAGCTAAAGGCTAACGGGCTTTTGTATGGGCCAGCTACTGCCATTTCAAGGTGTAACCGTAAGGTTACACTGTACTACGCGGGAGTTATAATTGGAAAACTGCCACAAATAAATGACCTTTGGCAAAAGCCTAAATAACCATGCACCTATTCTTCGATACCGAAACCACCGGCCTACCCAAAGACTGGAAAGCCCCCAGCTCCGCCGTAAACAACTGGCCCCGGCTGGTCCAGATCGCCTGGGTACTGACGGATGAAGCAGGCACTAGCCTGGAGACGTATTCCGCCATCATCAAACCAGAAGGTTTCACCATCCCCAGGGAAGCTTCTGATATCCACCGGGTCACCCAGGAGCGGGCCTTAGCCGAAGGGCTGCCCCTGCACGAAGTGCTGGAAGCCTTCACCGCCACCATGGCCAAAGCCAAACAACTGGTGGCCCACAACATGGCCTTCGACGAAATGATCCTCGGTTGTGAATACCACCGCGTTGCCGGACGGGACCCACTAAGGAGCAAGCCGAAGGCTTGCACCATGAAGAACGACGACATCATCGAATGGGCCGCCATCCCGCCCCACCGCTACGGCTCCTGGAAGTGGCCGACGCTGGAACAGTTGCACCGTAAACTGTTCAAGACCGGTGTGCCCGATGCGCATGATGCGCTGGTGGATGTGGAGGCTACTGTTCGGTGTTATTTTGGGTTGTTGGAACGGGGGGTGATTTGAGGGGCGAACCTTAGGCCCGGAGGGCCGTCTCTTGTAGCGAGGGGATTTATCCCCTCGTTTTCGTTGTTGTATGGGGGACAACGAATACGATGGGGTCAGTATGACGCAAAAATGGGTATGGGTTGGCGGACGAAATGATGGGGGGCGTAGGAATCACTAAAACGTAGGGATAACGAAAACGATGGGGCAAGCCCCATCGCTACGGGAGACGGCCCTCCGGGCCTCCGGCCAGGAAAACCTCTTTTAAAAACAGCGTGGGAAGACCATGTCTTATGATAAAGGCTTACGGTTGTAGCCGAACCATCGCTAGGCAAATAACCTCAAAATTCCTATTTTACGCGCCAACCATTCCATAATACAACATGAGCTGCCACTTTACTCTCGGCATCCAGTACAACTGGCGCGCTGGCGAAACTTACCCACTAATCACGAAGCTGCAAAAAGCAGCGGGTTCCCGCATTGAGGTCGAAGCTGATCACGTCCTTATCAATTTGCTGGATGACGAAGCACCCCGCGGACAGCACAGCAAGTTGTTGGACCACATCTTGCCGGAAGCACTACCCATCAGTGATTACAGCAACATTTACCTGCGGTTGCCAGCAACCGCAGTCGTTGGACTAAGGGCTAAAAATCGACTTAATATTTCTTCTGTTAAGGATGTAAATGATTTCTTAGCCAATTTTTCTACAGCCGATGCAGATCTGTTGGCCGCTATCCGGGCAGACCTCCGCTATCCTTTTTATAATGACTTGTTCCAGATGATGGGGAAGGTCGCTGCGGCTACAGGAATGCTTCACACGCTCGAATTCGCTTTCGAGGATAAGGAAGAATGGGGTACTTCGGAGGATATGGTTTTTGTTAGTTGCATGTTGGAGGATTAGTAGGCTTGCTTTTGAGCGCACGTTTTGTGATGCTCGACGACTCCGTCACGCTCACCTGATTCGTAGCTGAAATGAAAGTGAGAGACTGTTCATCAACTCTACTTCCCCCATGCACCCCCAACCAAACTCCTTCGCTTCGCGGAGCAGCTTGGCCAACGCAACGAGGTCCTTAACCAATTGAGGACCCCGTGGCGTCCGTTTAGAAACGGTTCAAATTGGGTAATCTGTAATACTCACCTAAGGTCCACCCGACCCATTTTCTCCAAATTGCCAGCTATCTTTAGCTGCTACCCATAACCACCGTACATGTCAGCCAAGCTTCCCTACTTCTTCCTTTACGGATTGTTACTGGTCAGCCTGAGCACTTGCTCCCCGCCTCCGGCCTCCGACATGGACCCCGAATTTACCGACCGCGAGCTTCTTTTTGCCGCCGAATTCAATACCCCCGGCCCCATAGACACCACGCTGTGGGTGCCGGAGCACGGCCTTGTACGGAATCGTGAATACCAATGGTACCAGCCCCAAAATGCCGTGCAGACGGAAGACGGTCTGCTCCGCTTCGAAGCCCGCCGGGAGGAGACGGTTAACCCGAACTACGATCCCGAAAGCAAGGACTGGCGCAAAAGCCGCCCCGCCGCCACCTGGACCTCCGCCTGCTTTAAAACCAGGGGGACGTTCAACTTTCAGTACGGCACCTTGCTCGTCCGCGCCCGCCTGGATACCACCCTGGGGGCCTGGCCCGCCATCTGGACCCTGGGCGTAGATCGCCGCTGGCCCGCCAGCGGGGAGATCGACGTGATGGAACTCTACCGCAAGCAGGGCGTCCCCGTCATCCTGGCCAATACCGCCTGGTTGGCGGAGCGCAACAGCTATAAAGCAAAATGGGACGGCTACCACCGTCCCCTGCAGGACTTCCTGGACAAAGACCCCGACTGGGCCGAAAAATTCCACCTCTGGCGCATGGACTGGACCGCAGAATCCATCCGTCTCTATCTCGACGGCGAACTGCTCAACGAAACCCTGCTGGTCGATGGGGTTAATCCTGATGGCTTCAACCCCTTTCAACAGCCCCACTACCTGCTGCTGAATTTAGCCGTTGGTGGCGACAATGGTGGGGAGCCGCGGGCGGGGACGGAGCGGATTATTTATGAGGTGGATTGGGTTCGGGTTTATGGGGGGGATATGTCCGGAGCGAATAACGACAGATGATCATTGCTCCCTTATCCTTATTTGTCTGCACCTGCGGTCGCGCCCAAATTATACTCAGGGCGGGGTCGCAGGTGCAGGGAAGGTTGAAGGGCATGCCTTTGGTATCCCTCAGTATTGATGTTTTACTCGCCTAAGGGACGCGAAATAAATAAACCATGCTTCTTGACCGCCTTATTTTGCCCTCACCGCTCTTAAAAATTCTTTCCGTAGCTACGGCTATGCAAAGAATTTTTCAAGAACGGCGAGAACAAAAGCGTCAGGTCAAAAACCAGTAAGT
>JBLHRW010000302.1:0-6299 GCA_047626445.1 Neolewinella sp. | reverse complement strand
ATGGACCGTTCAGACAATCGGTCCTACTGGTACTTCATGCACGAGCACCTGTTTAACCACGTCAACATCGATCCCAAAAACATCCACCTGCCCAATGGTCGGATTGAGTTGGCGGATGTGTACCAGCATTGCATGGATTATGAACAGATGATCAAGGACCACGGCGGGCTTGACTTTCAGCTGCTGGGCATCGGTCGTACCGGGCACGTAGGTTTTAACGAGCCTGGCTCGAACTCCCGTAGCCTGACCCGGCTCATTACCCTCGATCACCTGACCCGCGTGGATGCCGCGCCTGATTTTCAGGGCATGAATAACGTGCCGACCCGGGCGATTACCATGGGCATTGACACGATCAGGAAAGCCCATCGTGTAGTGCTCGTTGCCTGGGGACATAAGAAAGCTGAAATTGTTCGTACAGCGGTGGAAGGGCCGCGAACCGGTACCATTCCTGCGTCTTTCCTGCAAGACCATGAAAACCTCACGATCCTGCTGGATAAGGAGGCTTGCTCGGAGCTACGCCGCTTCAAAACACCGTGGTTGGTCGGCCCGTGTACCTGGGACGACGAGCTGTCTCGCAAAGCTATTGTCTGGCTGTCGACCTACGTTGAAAAACCGGTACTGAAACTAACCGAACGGGATTACAACAACAACGGAATGTCGGACCTACTGGCCCGCGACGGCTCCGCCTACGAACTGAACATTCAAATGTTCAACATCCTGCAGCACACCATTACCGGCTGGCCTGGCGGTAAACCCAACGTGGACGACAGCCAGCGGCCGGAGCGTAAGGACCCCGCGAAAAAACGGGTGATCCTCTTCAGCCCCCATCCCGACGACGACGTCATCAGCATGGGTGGAACCTTCCTGCGGCTGGTGGACCAGGGGCACGAAGTCCACGTCGCCTATCAAACGAGTGGTAATATTGCCGTCTCTGACCTGGATGCCCTGCGGTTTGCAGAGTTTGCGCAGGACTTCAACAGCCGGGACGAGGTCGAGAACCCCTCACTCGACGAAGCCATCGCTGCGCTCCGGACGCCGGATCAAGGCAGAGACAAGGACCCCAAGGTTGTGCTCAGCATCAAGGGGCTGATCCGCCGCGGCGAAGCCGCGGCTGGCGCCCGGTTCTGCGGCCTGACCGATGACCATATCCACTTCCTGGATCTCCCCTTCTATGAAACGGGAAAGAGTAAGAAAAACCCCATCGGTCAGGCAGATGTGGACATCGTGATGGACTTGATCAGGGAAGTGCGCCCGCACCAGATCTTTGCAGCGGGAGACCTTGCTGACCCACACGGTACCCACAAAGTTTGCCTCGATGCCATCTTTAAGGCCCTAGACCAACTAGAGGGAGACAAAGCCATAAAGGATACCTGGCTGTGGCTCTACCGCGGTGCCTGGCAGGAATGGCCAATTAATGAAATTGAAATGGCCATCCCACTCAGCCCGCAGGAAGTGGAAAAGAAACGCCAGGCGATTTTCTTCCACCAGAGCCAGAAAGACGGCGTAATGTTCCAGGGCGAAGACGACCGGGAGTTCTGGCAGCGCGCCGAACAGCGAAACCGGGATACGGCCCGGGCTTACAACCTGCTGGGGCTTACTGAATATGAGGCTATTGAGGCGTTCCGCCGCTGGCGCTTTTAGAAAAGGGTAGACGAAAAGTCGCTACGCTCCTTTTCTTGGTAGATGGGCTTCGCCCTTGGTAGTAGGTAGTAGATAGGCTGCCGCACTCGGGAGCTCGCTTCGCTCGTGAGGCAGCGATTTCTCCTAAGGATAATCTCGGAAAAAGGCAAAGAAAGCTGAGAAGTTTGGCTGAATTGCTGGCGGTAATTTTCTTACCTACTATCTACTACGTTACCAAACCCATAAAACCCAGTCTCAGAACCAACTCTGCCCCCTCAACCATTGTCTTTCCTCCATGCTAAGAACCCTTTTCGCTTTTTTCCTTTTTGCACTTTCTCCTTTTTCACCGCTTGCGGCACAGACCCCTCAAATGGTGGTTAACCTGGACAAAAGCTGGGAGCAGCAACAGCGTTGGTCCGAGTTGAACAACCTCGACGGTCGCTTCCGGGTATTGACGCCCACGGAGATGATGCATAAGGTTGATACGGTCGTAACGACTGTGGGTGACCAGGTGTACCATACCTTCTTTTTTCAGGTGCCTGACAAAGACGAAGCGGAGAATATTATTTACGCCCTCAGCTACGTCGACTATCCACCGGGAAGCCTACACGACGACAGCCTCGAGCTGGTCAATGAATTCCTGGTAGGTACCGAAGAAGAAGCGGCCATTGCCGTTGGCGGAGAAGTGATCTATGCGGCCGATAAACTAATCTCGGGCTATCCTGCCCGTTTGTGGCGAATCGATTATCCTAGCAAAGGGGGGACTGCCAGCGCCCGTACCCTGGCCGGCGTTGCCGGCAACCGGTACTATGAATTGAAAGTATTCAGCCTGCAGGCTAAGGGACTCAATAAGAGTGCAGACCGGTTTTTTGATTCGGTTCGGTTGTTTGCTCCGCCGGAGTAGTTAGAGCGTCAGAAATCAAATAGTACCTAACGCCAATTAGGGGATGCTACCCTGAAAGCCGGTGCCTGAGCGGAGCCGAGGGCATAAAGCAGCTAAAACCAATCATTTTAGCCCATTATTGGCGTTTCATCGTCTGCAGTCTGATGGTCCGACCTATGGAACTTGTAGGGGCTTGTGAAAGGCTACTTCACCACAGTATTTACCCCGGCTCTGAACCTACTTGGCACGGGCTGCATTGTAGGAGCATAACAACTCAACATCCATGTCAAAGCAACTCTACCTTATCGCCAAATTTGAACTTGACGACGCCGATAATTTCGCGCCCATTTTCGCTAAGCACGCCGCCGACAGTCGTCGTAAGGAGGGCTGTCTTTTCTTTTACCTCATCCGTGATCGCGAAGACCCCCGTCAGTTTGCCACCATGGAGTGTTGGGATACCTACGCGGACTTCGAAGCCCACGTCGCTGATGCGGAGCACGATGCTTTTTTTAAGCAGATAAAGCCCCTGTTCCGGAAAGATCCGGAGGTGATGGAGGCGGATTTGTTGATGGGGATGGAGTAAGCGAAGCCGGATACCCACCCACCAGCAAAAGAAACACACAAAACATCGTCACCCCCGCCGAGGTCTCGAGCGTATTCTCCACCAGGCAACTGAGAAAGAAGACGGTCCAGACCGCCAGGAATACGGGCTTTTTGCGCCTTATCCCGATCCAGCCCATTACCAGAAAACTTCCCAGGGTAACCAGCCCCCCCAGCAGACCACTGCCAGCCAGGGCGCTGATGAACTGGTTGTGCGGCCTTTTGCCCGCTACACCGGGAAGCACCTCTGCATAACGGGCATCCATTTCTTGCAGTAAGTTGCCGGGCCCAACACCCAATAGGGGATGATCTTGCCATACCTGGAGCCCCAGGCGTAGGCTGGTCAGTCTGCCTCCATCGCTGTAATCGCCCTTGTCTTCGGCGGGGTTACGGTGAAATAGTTCGTAGCGGGCATAGTTAACCTTGGCTTTGAAGCTCGGGATGGCCACGTAGGCAACTACCGGTAATGCTGCCAGACCGACCAGGCCAATCACCGCCGGCCACCAGGTACCGCGTTCCCAGGCCAGGGCTAGTACCAGCATGCCGATACCGCCGTAGGCGCCGGCGAGTCCGCTCCTGACCGCCAGGAAGTGCTGTCCGATGAAAAGTAATCCGCCAAACACCAACCATATTTTTCCCCAGCCAAAAGCCTTCGTCCGGAAAGCACCGATGCTGAGTAGGGTAGCCAGGGCCACCAGCAGACTGAAACGAATGTGATTGCGGGGCACGGGCATGGCCTGTCCTCGTTTTATCATGTCGTTGATCTCGGCAAAATTGGCGGAGTAATTGACCATCACCGCCACTAGTATACCTAAAATAAATAGGGCAAAACCGCCGTAAAACCAACCGCGTTCGCGGGAGGAGAAATCAGGCAGGCCGGGCCAGATGACTGGTAGGGCAAGTAGCGGTATTTTGATGCGGAGCCGTTCGGTGTAGTAGCCCCAGTCTTCCGTTTGCCAAAACCCAACCAGGAGCAGGAAATATAGCGCAGCAATCGCCCAAAACATTGGTGAGCGTAGGGTGGTGGGGAAACGTTGCAGCCACCGGGGATTGAGCCCCTTCAACGGATCGAGTAAGCCCAGAACGACCAGTGAAATCAGCCCGACGGAGATAAACGGCGGCGAAAACACCAAGCCGAAGAAAACGCCGGAAACCATGAGGATGGTCAGGTAGTAGCGGGCGGTTTCAACGTTGTCGCGGGTGAACAAGGGCATAGAGGGGTGGGGTTTATGAGCTTTTAGCTCATTGCAGGAGCAAGGACGAAAGTACTGCGTATATGTATGCCCTGAAGAACAGATACCCCAAACCCTGCGGACGTGGCGCTGGGGGGGATTCTCTCCTTCTCCCATTTTTCCACTCTCTCCTTCGCATCCGCCCGACGGCCCTCTTTACAACGCCTGCGGCGGCGACGAGTAGCCGTCCGACGGACAAATAGAGCATAACAATGCCTTCCCCTCCCTTTGCTCCTTTAACCCCTTTCTTTGCACCTGCGGCCGCGCCTAAAACTTCTTCTTATTCCCACAGATAATCTGCACGGCAACTTCCCGGCGATGAAGCTCCTTTCCATGCAGACGTTTAGGCATCAAAAAACTATCTTTGCGGCAATATGGTACATGAAGTATTTGACCGGGTAGAAGCCCTCATTAAAGATATCGAACAAGCTACGGCTACAACGCTGGAGGCAGTGGAGGCGTTTCGCATCCGCTATCTTGGCACCAAGAACGTATTGAAGCCGTTGATGGGTGAGATGCGCAACATCCCGAACGAGCAGAAGCGCGATTTTGGGCAGTTGGTCAACCGGGCTAAGGAAGTTGCACAGGCGAAATTCGCTGCTTTACAGGCAGCCACCGCAGCACAAGCAGGCGCGGACGCGGGTGCAAAGTTCGACCTTTCGGCTCCTGCCGAGCCGCTACCCCTGGGAAGTCGTCACCCGATCGCCCTGACGATGCGACGCATCATCAGCATCTTCGAGCGCATCGGTTTTACCGTGGCCGAAGGCCCCGAAGTGGAAGACGACTGGCACAACTTCAGTGCCATGAACACCCCCGAAGACCACCCG
Source organism: Neolewinella sp. (assembly GCA_047626445.1). Taxonomy (GTDB): domain Bacteria; phylum Bacteroidota; class Bacteroidia; order Chitinophagales; family Saprospiraceae; genus Neolewinella. Next base: position 1,137 of record JBLHRW010000302.1, on the reverse strand, counting down.
GCGCGGGATATGCAGGATACCTTCTACGTAGCCGCAGGCATGCCCGCCGGACCGGATAATGCCGATATGCTGCTGCGTACGCACACCAGTTCCGTGCAGGCCCGCACGATGGAAAACCAGAAACCACCCATTCGGATCATCGCTCCGGGCCGCGTGTACCGCAACGAAACAATCAGTGCGCGCAGCCACGCCCAGTTCCACCAGGTGGAAGGGCTGTACATCGCCGAGAAGGTGAGCTTCGCCGACATGAAGGCAACGCTGCTGCACTTTGCCCGGGAGATGTATGGTGATAAGACCAAGATCCGCCTGCGCCCCAGCTACTTCCCCTTTACCGAACCTAGTGCGGAAATGGACATCTGGTGGGGACTCGAAAGCGAGCACGATCACCGGATTACCAAAGGCACCGGCTGGTTGGAGATTCTCGGTTGTGGTATGGTGGACCCTCAGGTATTGATCAACTGCGGCATCGACCCCGAAAAGTACACGGGCTACGCCTTTGGTATGGGGATTGAGCGGCAGGCCATGTTACTCTATAACATCACGGACATCCGGCTGATGTTTGAGAACGATGTGCGGTTTTTGAAGCAGTTTAGCGGCGTACTTTAAGCCGCTGCGCGGCTTTAGTAAACGTTCGCTGCGCGCTCTAGTGGGTAGGCTGCCGCACGGGCCAGCTCGCTGCGCTCGATTGTGCGCTCCAGTGGAAAATGCACCGCTCTACATTTATTTCCGAAAGCCCTCAGTGCCTCCCTCTTGGCATCCGCCCGTGAGAGCAACCAGCGTGCCTTGTTACGGCGGACTTTAATCTTCTGACTTAGAGACCCAATGCCCCTCTGCATTCCAATGACGGCCACTCTGTGCTACCCTCTGTGAGAGATTCAGCCGCTTTAGAAGCCTCTGCTACGCCTGTTATATGGCGGTTCCACTTTTTTGAATCAATTAGTCCGAACAAGCGGAGCGAGCTCCCCCTTGCGGCAGCCAAATCGCTTATCCCTTATCCCTAGGGTATTCCGCCTCGTGTTTATTACGATTCCGCAGGAATCACTGGCGGAACACCCTACCCCGAACCCCAATCCGGTTCCCTTCACAATCTCTAAACAACGCCATTGATCCCTGCTCCGGGCTGATCATCCGCCAGGG
>JBLHRW010000301.1:0-6305 GCA_047626445.1 Neolewinella sp. | reverse complement strand
GAAGACGGTCAATTACGGCGTACGATCGATTTGAGCACAAACCTGAAGCCAGGCGTTGAAACCGGCCCCTACGATACCGTGATGATCAACCTCACCAATGAACTCGCCGGAGTATCGAATATGACCGTGGAATTCGTCTTTACCGGCCGCAGCTACTTCTGGTTACTCGATGACATCGGTTTCTACGACGGCCCACCGCAAACTAAACCCGACACCTTCGGCAATTACCTGCGCCAGGAAGGGTATGATTTCGCGGTCGACAGTGCCAACTGGGCCTACGTGCCCAACCAACTGGTGGTTCAGTTCAGCGGAGACGCCACTACCGGTTTCAGGGATACCCTCCGGCAAGAATTCGGTGCCCGCCTGGTAGACTCCTGCGCCTGCGACTTCGTCGAACTGTGGGAGATCGACGGTACCCTCTTCCTGGCCCAGGGCGGCGAACAAGAGCCCGCCACCGGCACCACCGGTATCCTGAGCAACATTATCAAGGCCAAGACCAAATCCATGGTCGATGGTGTTGACCTTAACTACCTCACGCACACCAAGCTCGACCCTGTACCAGCTACTCCCATCACGGACCTGACCCCCAGCGACCTGAGCGGCATCGGTAATTCTGCTGCCGCCCCACTGCGTATTGCCATTATGGATACGGGAGTCGACTACCAACACCCTACGATAAAACCTTACTTCAAAATCCGCCAAAACAACCTTGGAGGAACAGAGACCGACAACGCCAATTGCTTACCCAACGATCCGATCGGCTGGAATTACGTCGACAACAACAATAACCCCTTCGACGATAATGGTCACGGCACCCACGTTGCTGGCATCATCGCCGACAGCCTTACCAAGCACGGCTTCGGCAGAACCTACGAATTCGTGGCCTATAAGACCCACGACAACAACGGTGTATCGACGCTGTTCGACGTCGCCTGCGCTACCTTCCAATCCTCCATCGACGAGGTTGACATCATCAACGACAGCTGGGGCTTCTTCGGTGACCCGAGCGTGATTCTGGCCAACGCCATCGATACCGCTGCCACCCGGGACATTCTGGTCATTAGTGCGGCCGGCAACGACGGCATCGACCTCGATACGCTCTTCCAGTACCCCGCTTGTTATGCAGCCATCAACGTAGTTACCGTCGGGGCTACTATGCCAGACCCTAACACCGAACGCGGCGTTTCGAAAGCGAGCTTTTCGAATTTCTCTTCCACTTATGTCGACATCCTTGCGCCTGGTGTTGATATTTTCAGTGCGGCCCCGTCATGGACAAACGTGGCAGGCGTGACCAAGTCCGGCACCTCGATGTCGACCCCAATAGTCACCGCCGGGGCCGCCAAGATCATGAAGTACTACCAGGATACGCAAAGCCCGGGCTCGTTCGACTTCAACACCGTAAAAAATTGCTTGCTGAGCAGTGCTTTGGTATCGAACCTGACCGCCGTAGCCCAAAACGGTCAGTTACTGACTTACGACTACGTTTGCATCGTCGGCACGGCCGATACTCCCCTGTCCCATGAAGAAGGTTTCCGGGTATTCCCCAACCCTTTCCGTCAGGAGCTGACCATCACTTCCCTGGTTGCGCGGAACGCCTCCACCATCCGGATCATCAGCGCCGAAGGCAGAGAGATCAGCCGGTTCTCAGTGCGCGCCTGGGCGCCCGACGAACAACAAATTATTACCTTGCCGGACCTGCCGGCGGGCTTCTACCTACTGCAAATCGGCGGGAAAGATTACGTATGGACGCAAAAATTAATTCGTTACTAGGCCCCTACTTCTTCGTTTTCCTGTTCGTGCTGGCGAGTTCAGGCCTCCGGGCGCAAACCCGCGCTGATCGCACTAATCAGGCCATGGAACTACACATGGCTGGTGCCATTTTCACCAGCGATGAACAATGGGACAGTGCCGTGTACTACACTCAATTGGCCGTTGTCGCCAGAGAAGTGTTGTTTACCGACAGCCTCAACCTGGACCTTGGCAAATCTAATTTCAACGCTGGGGTTGCCCTCAATGGCCGATCCGACTACGCCGCCGCCCGCCCCTTTCTGGAGCGGGCGCTGGCCGTATACCGGGCGTTGGATTTGCCTCCGCCACAGCGTCACCGCCCCCCAACTACGACCATCGAGTTGGCGGTAGCCCTGGCGGGTATCGGGGATTTTGCCGCTGCCAAGAACCAGCTACGGATTGCCATGGCTGAAGCAGGCTCCGCGACGGAAGTAACCATGCCACGGAAGTTTGACCTGGAAGCACGTTGCTACGCAGAGCTTGGGGGCATATTATTCGAACAGGATTCGCTGGAAGCAGCACGGCCTTACCTGGAGCGTAGTGCGGATCTCTACCGGGAATTGATTAGGCGACAAGACGACTACTTCGGGTACTACCTCGGCAACAGTTTGACCCCCCGTTTCAACATGGCGGTTACGCAGCTGAAGCTTAAGGATTATCCCGCAGCAGAGAAGGAGCTGTTGGAGCTAATGGCCATTTATGGAGACAATAATTTCACCTCCGAACTGGCCAACAGCTGTAATGTATTAGGCCAAGTGTACTTCGAAACTAGTCGGTTCTCCCAGGCCCGGAAACTATTAACCAAGGGAAGATCTGCGGCCGAAAAAGCCGGAATTCCTCAGTATACAGCCCAAAACGAGGACTATTGGGGCAGTCTTTTGATGGCCGAAGGAAAGCCCGCTGAAGCGGCGGCTTTCTTCCAACGGGCCCAGGCGACGCTCTTGCCAGAATACAGTCCACAGGCCATAACCGATGTTCCACAGTTCGCCGAAATACGGTATGCCGATAACCAGCAAGACCTCTTCCTTTACCTCAACGATCAGGCGGGGGCGCTGGATGCAGTGAGGGGTATGGGAGCGACAGTCGGCGACGCCCGGCTGGCCCTTTTTTATACCGCTGATGCCTTACTCGACGACCTTCGCCAACAGCACAGCGGGCAGGCCTCTAAGTTTTTCTGGCGGGAGAAGACCGCCGCGTTCTACGAAGCTGCCATCCGCCTATGCCACGAACGGGACCGGCCGGAAGACGCCTTTTTCTTCTTCGAAAAGAGTAAGGCAGTATTACTTTACGAGGCCTTGGTCGGGAGTGACGCGCTTCGGGAGTTACCGGATACATTAAGGCAACGAGAGAATCAGCTGGCCCAGGCGGTGACTACGGCGCAGTCTGCGGCCGGGTCCGTTACCGGGCAAGACCGGGCCCAGGCTCTGCAAGCGGTGATCTCCGCCCAGGGCACCCTCTCGGAATTCCGCCGGGAGCTGCGCAGCCGTTTCCCTCGCTACCGTACGCTGACGGAACGTGTGGTGGTGCCGGAACCGCTAGAATTCTCTATGGATGTCCTGGAGCCTACCAATCAAACCCTCGTTCACTACTTCTTTGGCCCTGAACAGACCTATGTTTTGTCTTATTACCAAACTGGCCTGCAAACGCACTACTTAGGAAAGAGTGACAGCCTGCAGGTCATTGCGGGCAAAATGCTTAGCTACTTCACCCAACCCACCGACATTCAAAACGACCCCGCAGGCTACGCAACGGCAGCGCTTGCCGCTTACCAGGCTTTTTTAGCTCCCCTGGAATTGCCCGCGGGCCAACCGCTACTAATCATTCCCGATGGGCCACTCACTTACCTACCCTTTCCTGCGCTGCTCACGGAGGAGGAGGAGGAGGAGGAGGAGGAGGCCAGTAGCGGTCAGTTGGGCAATCTCCCCTATCTGCTCCGCCGCCACGCTGTTGCTTACGGGCACTCTGCCGGCATTTTGTCTCGGAAGCAAGCTACCGGTAATGCTGAAGGCGGCATCGTTGCCTTTGCCCCCTTTGCGGATGGTAGCGCCGCGCTGGACTACCCTACCCTACCTTTCAGTGAAGACGAACTCCTGGAGGTGACGGAGGCCTTTGAGGTTGACCTGATCATGAACGAGACAGCCACCCTTTCCCAGTTTCGCGAAAGAGCCGTTTCCGCCAACGTACTCCACCTCAGTACGCACGCCTTTGCCTCCACCGATGCCGGTACGCCGTTGATTGCTTTTTATGACCAACCGTTGTTTCTGCAGGAAGTCTACCATCAGGACCTCAGTGCCGACCTCGTCGTACTCAGTGCCTGCCAGACGAACATTGGCAAGCTGGCGAGGGGCGAAGGCGTTCTGGGGCTGGGACGTGGGTTCATCCAGGCAGGAGCCGCCAGCGTTATCGCCAGTTTATGGAACGTAAATGCCCGGGCAGGTGGGCAGGTACTCAGTAAATTTTACCAGATGATAAGCCAGGGAGAGACCAAGGGTGCAGCGCTACACTCGGCTCAACTTGTATACCTCGACGATCCAACAATTCGCGACGTGGAGAAGTCTCCCTACCTCTGGGCTGGGCTGACCTATTACGGGACGGAGACAGGTCTGGAACTAAAGCCTGCTAAAGGAGGTAAATGGTTCTTTTGGGGTGCATTGGTCGGTATTATTGGCTTGGCGTTGGTCATCTGGATCTGGAACAGACGTGTTGCTAAGGGACGCCGATCTTTCGAACTAGTGGTGCATCAAGTTTGGTTTTAGCACTTCGCAAATAGGCTTTTTAACGCCAAGCATCCCGTCATATCTCCCTGCCGGGGGCCTACTTTTGAAGGCCAAAAGTAGCAAAAGCCTTTGGCCGTGTCCCCGGCTGATCACAAATGCTGCCCCTGATGAACTAAAATGCAAAACCTCGCCACGAAACCCTCTACTTCGCGCTTCAGCTTTTCGGTTACAGCAACTTTTCGAAAAAGTAACAGCTTGGTGGCGGCTCATACAACTTGCATTTCTTAACGTCCATCAGGGGCAGCATTTGTGGCCGGGGCCACCGGCGAAGCCAGCCGCGAAGCGAACCCGTAGCTGGTGGTTGTAGGGAACATTTGGCGTTTCATACAAAGCTACCAAGCTTGTGGGCTAAGAAACATTTTATGTATGGTTAACGATTTGATTTCGAGGCCTGGAACACACATTTTCAACTTCCCCACAAGGTCAATAATTTACCGATAAATCAAGTAACGTTGGATGGAACACCGGGCTTCGACTTCCCGGAGGACGGGTTCGCTACGCGGCTGCCTACGGCGGTGCTGGTGGCCGGGGAAGGCGTAGCCTTCCGGGGCAATCCGGTGCTGCCAGGAGTTGGTGCGCCATTGGCGCAGTTCTTCGTTGTCTTCCTGGGCCGGCATCATGGAGAGGTACTGGGCGATGCGAACCTTGTCTCCTGAATTATTGGGGCGGATGCCGTGGGGTTCGGTGCTGTTGAAGATCGACAGGTCGCCGGCTTCCAGGGGTACTTTGACGATTTCCGCTTCGAGGCTGGTGGTATCGAGCTTGAAACGGTCGCGGTCTTCTGGCTGGGTCAGCTTCCAGGTATCGTAGTTACGGTAAAGCCAGGGGATGCACTGGAAGCCCCCCATTTCGGTGTCCCGCTGGTCGGCCAACGCCAGGACGCCCTGTACGTTTTGGGGGCGGGTTTCGGGGTCGTAGTCCCAGTGAATGAAGCCCCGGTATTCGAAGCCAGGACGGATGGGAAAATTGAGGTTGGCCCGGTCGATGGTCACCCATAGTTTTTCGGTTCACCAGATGTCGACGAAGGCATCGTAGACCTTCGGCATCTGCCGGTTGTTCCATAGGTACTGGTGGTTATAAACCTCCACCATTCCGGTGCCGGCCAGTTCTTTCATTTGCATTTCGGCGCGGGGTGCCGTGTACCAGGTTGCCGGATCAGCGGGGTCTTCTCCTCGAATTCCCATAGAAAGGCGGCGGAAGCCGCCGCTTGCTCGCGGGAAACGGCGTTTTTGATGACGACGTAGCCGTTGGACCGCCAAAACGCCCATTGCTCCATCGTTAGGACGCGCAGCGTTTCTGGTGTAGCGGTCTCTCGCAAGCGGACGTTACTGCTCTTCGCGGGAGAGGGGTTACCGGGAATGTCTTTGTGTTGATTGTTACTGCGGGTAGAGGAGGCTGATTTCATGACAGACTTAGGGACGCCGTATAAATAACTTGCGCTTTTTGGCCGCCTGAGTACTGATTATATGTTGCTAAAAACTAGGTGGAAGTTGAGGGTGTTGAAACGTCGTCCGCCCTGCCGGGGGCCTACTTTTCGCTTCGCGGCTACTGCGTGGTGACGCATCAAAAGTAGCAAAAATGCCTGGCTGCGCCGGTGGCTTCTCGGTTAATGAAGCCCCAAAAGCCTAAAAGAAAAAAACTCGCGCTGGAGTCTGGCACGGTGCTTCTTCGCCGGTCGAATACGAAAGACCGCAGCCAAAGCTAGGTCTGTCGGTGCTCAAACAGTTTTTCTTTTTTAAC
>JBLHRW010000300.1:0-6318 GCA_047626445.1 Neolewinella sp. | reverse complement strand
ACAAGCCAAATTATAGCTTAAGGCCGCCCACAATCACCTATAGCCTGGTCATGCGATATTTAGGGTTGCACTCTAATTACGTTCATATTACCATGAACTACCGAGGATGAACTAATTTACAACCCATGAAGAAAGTACTCTTTTTTATCGCCATGCTTGCGGGGGGGGGCTGGTCGGCTACCTGGGGACAAAGTTGTTGGAGGATTCCAGTATACCGCCTCCACCCGACGGTTACGGTACTTATGTTATTGCTGCATTCTCTGCGCCGATCTTCTTCGCTACCATAATACCTTCCCGCGCTGCAGGCTTTTCTAGCGACGGAATGCGCATCCTTACTTTTGCCCGCAACGGCCCTGCGGCTGCTGCAGAGCTGGCGGGGCTGCGGGCCATCGGTCACCTTCAAGCGGGAAGACCTTACGCTGAATTACCGGTAGTGGAAATGGCTGCGGTAGCAGCCAACGAAAAAATCTCCGAACAGCAACGGGTAACGATGGATTATTACTGTTATCTGCACGAACTCGGCACCGAAAACGTAGCCGAGGCCACTAGGTTGTACGCTTCCGTAATGAACCGCCTGGAGGTATTTTCCAGTGCTTCTCACGGCAACTTTTACCTGGAGCAAGCCCTGTTCTTCGCCAAGTACCTCAATGACCTGCCCGCAGCTGAAGCCGCACTGGAACAGGTGACGAAGAGCCCCTTAACGGATGCCCTGAGTGTTCATTTGGCTAATGCTGCCATCGCCGAGCTGAAAGGAGACACAACGGCGCTTGCTGCCGAGCTTCCTGGCATTGAAAAAAGTTTAGTTAAAAGTATTGATCAAAGCCGCGTACCCACCATCCGGACGTGGTTGTCGGAATGGAAAGATGCGGCGAGTACGGAGGCATGATTGACTTTTTTCGACTTCGTACGTTTACTGTAAGAACTAATAAATGCTATGCCTACCATCCAACAATTCTCCACCAACATTAACTGCGGCAGCTGTGTCCGGTCCGTTACCTCTTTTCTCGACGAAGTCGAGGGCGTGACCATCTGGCGCGTCGACGTAGATGACCCGCGTAAGGTCCTCACCGTAGAAGGCTCTGCTGCTTCTGATGCGATCATCGCTATCGTGGAGGAAGCAGGCTTTGATATCACACCTTTAGTCGAGGCGTAAATTAGGGAGGCTTTGGTCAGCGCAATTATTTAGGAGACTTTCTCCTTATTGACCTGAAGAAAACTCCTCCCAACCCTCCCCGCGGGGGGGCAGGCTATTGAAAACGCTCCGCGTTTTTAGCGGGAAGACTAAGTTTACACATCTCCGTCGGAGATGTCCTGGATTGCCTCCTGTCCTTTGCTCCTTATCCCTTTACCATGCACCTGCGCCCCCGCCCAAGTCCGCTACAACTTTTAGAGCACCCGGCAGCAACTGCCGCCGGCATCGCCCTATACTGTAAACGGGACGATCTGTACACTTGTGCCCCCGGAACAGCACTCCAGGGCAACAAAGTGCGTAAGCTGGAAGGCTTTCTGGAAGCTGCCCTGAATGCAGCGAAAAAACCGGTCCTGATGAGTTTTGGTGGGGCCTACAGCAACCACCTTTCTGCTTTGGCCACAGCGGGTAAGCTCTATGAGATACCGGTAATTATTTTTGTGCGTGGAGAAGAAGCGGATAACCCCTTACTGGATCAGGCGCGTGCTGATGGCGCCCGGTTAATCCATCTTTCTCGCCCGGAATATCGACAGAAATACGACCAAACCTGGCTTCAGCTCCGTAAGCAAGAGGTGGCCGATTTTTACAATGTTTCGATAAGCGCTATTTGGTCAATCGCCGAAGGAGGGACTTGCCCTGGCAGTGCGAAAAACGTGGGTAAATTGTACCACGAGGTGGTTGAAGCCCTGGACGAATATCCAGACTTCCTTTGCCTGAGCGCAGGAACGGGAGGGAGTGCTGCCGGCGTCATCCAGGCCGCAGGAACCGCTACCCGGGTGGAGGTCTTTCCCGCATTGAAGGGCCAATGGATGGCGGATGAAATCCGCAATTTCTTGCCGGATCTTACCAATGAAAACTGGACGACGGTGACGGATTACCACTTTGGAGGCTACGGCAAATTCCCGAAAGAATGGATTGTTCTTTCTCAAGGCTTGGCAACGCAAGCCGATATTGAGGAGCCAGGACTGCCACCTTTGGAACCCATTTATACGGCTAAGCTATTCTATGGCGTACTCGATCGGATACGGAAGGGGCATTACCCACCCGGAAGCTCGGTCGTGGTAGTACATACCGGAGGGATTTATTAAGGAGAGAATAGCGGGCACCCATTCTCTCATTCACCCATTCATTGCACCAGCGGCCGCGCCTTACTACCTTAATAAGGCTATTCGATCGTGTACGCAGCTATACTCCGAAAGTGTCAACCTATCTTTGCCCAGCAAAAATCTTCGCTTCGTGATTCAAATTTTCGTGACCGGTGGTACTTTCGATAAAGAGTACAACTTCGTAACCGGCCAACTTTTTTTCCAAGACTCTAACCTACCGGAAATGCTGGACCGTGGGCGCTGTACGCTGGACCGTAACGTGCGTACGCTGATGATGGTCGACAGCCTGGAGATCGGCGACCTTGACCGGGAGAATATTGCCAATAATTGCCGTGCAGTAGCAACCAACCAGATCCTCATCACCCACGGTACGGACACCATTGTGGATACTGCCGCCTACCTGGCCAAGACGGACATCAAGGAGAAGACAATTGTACTGACTGGCGCGATGATTCCTTACGCTTTTGGCTCTTCTTCTGACGGATTCTTTAACTTGGGCAGTGCCCTTGCTTTCGTACAGGCACTTCCTCCCGGAGTGTACGTAGCGATGAACGGACGATACTTTAACTGGGATGCTGTGAAAAAAAACCGGAGCACCGGTTACTTTGAGGCCATCTGACCGGTAATTAATCAAAAAATAAAATTATGATACCCGCCTGGTTTGCCCGCTTTATGATTCGCCTGTTTGGCGTACGCTTGATCGATCATAATAAAGGAGACTGGCCCAAGAAGTATATTATGCCGGTAGTGACTCATACGTCCAACCGGGATTTTTGGTACGGGGTTTACTCCCGTTCCATCCTGGATGAATACATAAATTTTGTGGGAAAGTCTTCTCTGTTTAAAGGGCCGCTAGGGGCGTACCTAAAGTGGATGGGCGGTGTACCCGTAGTGCGCGAAAAGCGGTCGAATTTTGTGGATTCTGTTGCTGGAATTTTTCAAGAGCGGGATGAATTTCGGCTTGCCCTGGCGGTGGAGGGGACGAGGGCCAAGGTAGACCACTTTAAGACGGGTTTTTACTTTATTGCCAAGGAGGCGAAGGTCCCGCTGATCTTATGCAGATTTGATTTTGGTAACGAAGGCGTGATCGAGTTCTCGAAACCTTACTACCTCACCGACGATATCCGAGCAGATTTTGATTTCATCTACCGGTATCTCGATGGGGCGGTAGGGCTGGTGCCAGAGAATAGTTTTGTTTATGATCCTAAGGTGCTTGATCTTTTGCCAAAGGAAAAATAGACGAAAAATCGCTGCGCTCGTTTTCTTGGTAGACGCGCTTCGCGCTTGGTAGTGGGCAGCACTACCCACTACGTGCCATCGGCTTGGGGCTGGACCTGACCGCCCGTACCCACTACCCACTATAAGTGAGCGAAGCGAACGTCTATTCCGTCAGGAACTGCGCCTCATTCACCAGCATATAATTCCCCGTACTATTGTACAGTGTTCCTTCAGGGAAGGCTTTCTTGAAAGGCCCTTCATAATATTCGAGGGCCTGGCGAGCATGTTCTTTGGTGTCGGCAAGCCGGTTATAGGCGATGGCACCGCCGGGGGCGAGGCTGGATTTAAGGAGCTCCAGGAAATCATCGCCATTCAGGTGCTCGGGTACCGTGGCGTCCTGAAAAACGTCGACACAGATCAGGTCGTATTTACGGGCGTCGAGTTGGAGGAAGGCGAAGGCATCGGCCTGGCGGACTTCAACCGGGGAGCGCAAGGCCGGTAGGCTATACTCCGAGGCGAGTTCGATGATGACCGGGTCGATCTCGACGGCAACGTATTCGTAGTCCAGAGCAAGGTAATCCTCCAGTAGTTCTGGGATACTGCCCAGGCCAAGGCCCAGGACGAGCACACTGGCTTTTTCCGGCAATAGCTCAAAGTCGAACCGCTCGAAGAGCTTACGGAAATTCAGGTAGTAGTCTCCGAAACTATAAATAGCCTCCTCTGCCACCAGTTGTAGCCGGCCATGGACAAGACTGACCTGAAGAAAAACATTGTAGTCTGACGACGTAGTTTCTAGCACCTGCTCGATAATGTAGCTGAGCCAGACTTTGTATTTAGGGACGGGGGATTTCACAAAGGGCGAAGATAAGTGGTGGAGCGTATACGTGGACCCACTAATAACCACCAAAAACAAACCCAGTTGCTTTACGAAGCCACCGGTTTACTTTTTCAAGAAGGTTGTCCTCCAAAGCGTAGGCGATGAGCTCTACGCGTTCTCTCAGGTCCAAGGGGTCGGCTTTTTCTTTGACGCTGCTTACGAAATTCGCTGTGCGAAATTTTGGATATACCGTGGCGACCTTAGCGGGAATAAATAAACTGAAGGAGAAGATGGTAGAAAGCTGGCTAGCAAACGGCGTGTTGCTAGCTTGGTTAATTGACCCTGGTCAGGAAGTCGCCTACATCTACCGTCAAGGCCAAACCGAACCCGAAGAGGTCCATGATTTTGCACACTCAGTGTTGAGTGGGGAGGAGGTACTGCCTGGGGTTGAGCTTCCTCTGGTGGAGCTAAAACTTTAAATATGAAAAGGGGGCTAATGCTGTTGAGGCAAATTAAAATCAGTAAGTCCTTAATAAGGACTTCATTCTTCCCGCAACTCCAACCGAACCACACTCTCACAATGACTGGTCTGCGGAAACATATCAACCGCACGCGCCTTAACGACTTTGTACTTCTCGTCCAGCAACGCCAGGTCCCGAGCCTGCGTAGCCGGGTTACAGGATACGTAGACGATGACGGGAGGGGCAAGCTGTAGCAGCATCGGGATTACCTTGGGGTGCATGCCCGCCCGCGGCGGGTCGGTGATGAGGACATCGGGGCGACCGTGTTTTTCGGCAAACTCGGGCGTGAGAATATCCTCCGTTCGGCCGGCGTACCAGGTGCAATTGTCGAGGCCGTTCATCTCCGCATTGACTTTAGCGTCTTCAATGGCGGCGGCAATCTCTTCGATTCCCACCACTTTGCCTGCGTCCTTCGCCACGTACTGGCCAATGGATCCGATGCCCGTGTAGAGGTCATAGACGTTCTCGTTGCCGGTCAGCCCAGCGTAATCGGCCGTAATGTCGTACAGGTGTTTCCCCTGGCGGGTATTGGTCTGGAAAAACGATTTCGGTCCGATGTGGAAACTGACGTGTCCTATGGTTTCTTTGATGGTGGAGGTGCCCGCAAACAGGTTCATCTCCAGGTCCATCATGTATTCGTTGATCTTGCCGTTGATGCAGTAGTAAAGGCTGGTGAGGTGCTGGCCAAAGTCTGCCATAATCGTATCCAGGAAAGGCTTGATCTGGTCTTGGTCGTTTTCGAAAAAGGCCAGTACCAGCATGCATTCTCCGGTGGTGGTGGTCCTAATCATGAACTGGCGGAACAGCCCGACCCGCTCGCGCATGTCGAAAAACGGAATCTCCATCCGGATGGCCAATTCGCGGATGCCGTTGCGCAGCTCGTTGCTCGGGCCGTGCTGGAGGTGACATTTCTGGATGTCGATCAACTTATCGTAGGCGCCGGCTTTGTGGAAACCGATGACGTCCATCTCATTGGTCACGGTTTCGTCGCCGACCTCGTCGGCCGTAAGCCAGCGGCGGTTCGCGACGCCGTATTCGAGCTTGTTGCGGTAGAAACTGGTCTCCTCGCTGCCCAGAATTGGCTCCCATTCGCCTACCTCGACCTTACCGATGCGGGTCAATGCATCCCGTACGATGCGTTCCTTCTCGCGCAACTGGCCTTCGTAGCTGAAGTTCTGCCACTTACAGCCACCACAAACACCAAAGTGATCACAGAAAGGCTCTACCCGATCTTCACTCTTCTTGTGGAATTCCAACGGGGCGGCGAAAAGTACCTTCTTTTTCTTACGGAATGGCCGTACGTCAACCACGTCTCCCGGCACTACTTTTTCCACGAAGACCACCAGGCCTTCTTCGGTTTTACCCACACAGAAGCCTTTGTCGGCCAGACCAGTGATGGTCACATTATCGATGCGTTCGGGGAAGCGGTTGCGGCGGTTACGGGCCATTTTTTAGTCAATTAGTCAG
>JBLHRW010000299.1:0-6323 GCA_047626445.1 Neolewinella sp. | reverse complement strand
TGATCGCCATTGGTACCTCGGTAATAATGCAAATCGATGATGGCTCCGGTGGATTCTTCCTCGCCACACTTTGGGTGGTGCTTATGACCACCGGTAGCCTCTTTTACCTCAACCGCTTTCGTAAATCCTGGAGCCATGAGTGAACAACAATTGAATAACGAACTAGAACTGCTGAAATCCAGGATTAACCGTCCGCTACAGGTAGACGAACCGGCACTGTTGGCAGCATTCCAACATGATCAGGAGCATGAAGGCTCCCTGGGAATGAAGGTCCTCTCCATTTTGGGCGCTTTCCTGGCCACGATCTTCTTCTTGGGCTTTGTCTTCATAGCCGACGGCTATGAATCCTCCGTAGGGCTGGTCATTACCGGTCTGATCCTGCTGGGGGCCAGCTTTGTGTTGAGTAGACCTAAATACGCAGGTTTGATTGCTGATGCCTTTAGCGTGTCGTTTGTCACCTGCGGCTACCTCATGCTGTTGGTCGGCCTGGCGGAACCTTTGTACTCAGGACAGTCAATTGGATTGGCCGGAGCCGTTATTGCCGGAATAATCCTGGTGGCGTACGAGAACCGAATCATTACTTTCTTAGCCACCGTAACCGCCGCTGGCTGTTTACTTTTTTTGATGTCTGATGACTGGGGATCGACCGGAGTACATGGCTACGTGGGGATAACGGCCATACTACTGACCGTCTGGTTCCTCTTCGAAGGGGCGCTGCTCAAAGCCTCTCCTCTACTAAACCGGAGGTACAACGGTATACGGACTGGCCTCCTCTTAGCCTTGCTAATGGGCGCTTATTACCTCAGTGACTTCAACTGGTGGATGGTGCTGGAGCGGGAACCTAATTGGTACGTCTCTCTCCTCCTGATCCCGCTTGTCGGGCTGGCCGCTTGGCAAGTGTTGCAACAGTTCGTCAAGGAACCAAGCCACAGAATAGCGTACCTGGCAGGTGTACTTACCCTGCTTCTTCCCACCGTGTTTGCACCTGCGATCTGCGCCGCATTATTGGTCCTGATCCTGAGCTGGCGTTCTGGCCATCGCACCGGCGCTGCCATTGCCGTCATTGCCCTGATCTACTTCGTGAGCAGGTATTACTACGACCTGAACCTAACCCTGCTCACTAAGTCCATGATTTTATCAGTGTCCGGAGTCCTTTTCCTGATCGCCTACCGCGTTTTACACCATAAAATCAGCCCACAATGAAACCACTGACCCGCATTCTGGTGATTATTAATCTGATCATCGTTTTGGCTTACACGGTCTATTACGTGCAGGCTAAAGAAACCATCCTTGCCGAGGGCGAATTATTGCTCTTCGAGTTGGCACCCGTAGATCCTCGCTCCCTGATCCAGGGAGATTATATGGTGCTTAACTACGCGGTGAGTCGCAATTTCGATCGGGACAGTGTCCCGAAAATCGGCTACATGGTCGTTACTAAAAACGCCGAAGGCGTAGCCGAAAGGGAGCGCCTGCAAGCGAAAAAAACGCCCTTAAACGCCGGAGAATTCCTCGTCAATTACACCGTGCCGTCGTGGCAGATGAACATCGGAGCAGAAGCCTATTTCTTCGAAGAAGGTACGGCAGAGATGTACGAAGTCGCAAAGTATGGTGGCGTGAAAATCGATAATGACGGCAACAGCCTGTTGGTGGGGCTTTATGATGAGGATCGGCTGTTGCTGGGAGAAGAATAATCCTTTGACTTCCGTCGGACGGCTACGCATCAACGCCGCAGGCGTTGTAAGGTGGGCCGTCGGGCGGATCCGGCTGGAGGCGCGCCTCCGAGCCATCCGACTGCCTGCCCCGGCTTTGTCGTTGCTCCGAGCGGCCCGACGGCCACCGACGCTATGCTTTACTTAAAATCAGAAACCCAAGCCACCGAATCCGCAATCTTCTGCCGTTCCCCTTCCAGGTCTTCCGCTGAATACTGGTAAGTCTCTGCAAATACGGCCAGTACTTCCTCCAGCACCGGTTCAATACTCGGCATGTCGAAGTACAGTCGGCCACTGCGGCGTTCCACCCAATCAATGGGGTAGAGGGTGAGTTCGTTTTCGATGCACCAGGCGGCTTCTGCGCAGGCCAGGCGGGCAACGTCGGTGCCTTCTGCTCGTTTCAGGGCAGCCTCAATGATGATCGGGGTTTGCTTACCGTAGTTGCTAACGAGGTAGGCCGCACGGTCCGGCGCTAAGCTAGCAGCCTCTAGCTGATCGGCGATTCCTTTTTCGTAGGCCAATACTTCGGCAAAGTCCTTAAAAGGGCCACCGGTCAGGTCGATGTTTTTCGTGTTGGTCTTCTTCAGGGTCCTCCCGTCTTCTTTCATTTGGTCGCCCAGGCGGTCCACTACCCGTTCGGCCATTTTTCGGTAACCGGTGAGTTTGCCGCCAGCGATGGAGAGAAGGCCTGAAGCCGACTCGAAAATCTCGTCCTTGCGCGACATCTCTCCGGCAGATTTACCCTCCTCGAAGATCAGCGGGCGAACGCCCGCCCAGCTGGATTCCACGTCGTCGACAGTAAGGTTGACGGTAGGGAAAATGGCGTTGGTTCCCTTCAGCAGGTATTCCACGTCTTCTAGATCGGTCGGGATGGCATTGGGGTCACCCTTGTACGGCGTGTCCGTCGTGCCGATGTAGGTGCACCGTAAGCGGGGAATAGCGAAGAGCATCCGGCCATCTTCTACGTCGAAGTACACGGCGTGCTGCAACGGCAATCGCTCGCGGGCTACGACGATGTGTACCCCTTTGGAGAGGAAGACATGGCGCTCGGTCATGCTCTTGTCTACCGTCCGCAGCTCATCTACCCAGGGGCCCGTAGAGCTGATGACGTGTTTCGTTTGAACGGTGATCGAAGCACCACTAAAACGATCCTGGCAAATTACGGCCGTAATCTGCTTGTCTTCATCGTAGACAAAGTCACTGGCTTCGACGTAGTTCAAGGCCGTGGCACCGTGACGTTCGGCCGTTTTAATATTTTCAATGGTCAGGCGGGCATCGTCTGTACGGTACTCCGCGTAAAAACCGCCGCCCTTAAGAATGTCTTTTCGGACAAGGGGCTCATGCTCCATGGTTTCTTCTTTGGTCAGCATCACGCGCTTATCGTCACCTTCCACATCGGCCAAAAAATCATAAACCCACAGTGCCATACTGGTGGATAATTTACCCAGGGATCCGCCTTCGACCAGGGGAAGTAGCATTTTTTCTGGACGAACAAGATGTGGCGCGATATCGTGCACCACGGATCGTTCCTGACCAACCTCCCGCACCAGGCCAATTTCCAGGTTCTTGAGGTAGCGTAGACCTCCGTGGATCAGCTTGGTGGATTTAGAACTAGTACCTGAGGCAAAATCATTGCGCTCGATGACCACGACGTTGAGCCCCCGGCTCGCCGCGTCCAGCGCCACGCCGGCACCGGTAATTCCGCCGCCAATGACGACGAGGTCAAATTTTTCGTTCCTCAATTTCTCAAGTTTTGCGGTACGTTGGGGAGTGGCTTTCATGGTTTCTACTTTTCTTCGGTGGTTAAAGTACGCAGGGTAGGCATTTGTTTTGTCATTCCCTTTGGTAATATGAGCTTTATTGTAAAACGACTAATTATTTTGGCGAGAACGCAGGTGCAAAGAAAGGAGTAAAGGAGCAGACCACTATTAGTGAGAGCAAGCCTCGCAACTACGGCGGCCCTAAGGGACG
Organism: Neolewinella sp.; assembly: GCA_047626445.1. Taxonomy (GTDB): domain Bacteria; phylum Bacteroidota; class Bacteroidia; order Chitinophagales; family Saprospiraceae; genus Neolewinella. The sequence continues at coordinate 2,643 of JBLHRW010000299.1, read as the reverse complement.
CCGTATAAATAACTTACTGGTTTTTGACCTGACGCTTTTGTTCTCACCGAATTTACAAATCCTTTGCATAGCCTCAGTTACGGAAATGATTTTTAAATTTGGTGAGGGCAAAATAAGACGGTCAAAAGCCGTAAGTTATTTATACGGCGTTCCTAAGTAACGAGCCTCCCGTTACACACCCCTGTGACCAAAAGCCGGGCCGTTAGTGATTTTTAACCTTATCGGCTGGCGGACAGCCTCATTTCCTAAGCGCAGTTGACCATGCCTGCCGGTGTCCGTATGCTGCACACCACCGCCTCCTTCCGCCCCGAGCCGGGCCCCCGCCCGCAGCAGCATCCTCGCCGGCATGGAGCAAGCCCGGAAGGCTGGCGTCCGACTGAGTGTCGCCTTCAACTATGCCGATAAGACATGGGCCTCCGGCCATGAGGCCGGTCTGGCTACCCTGACCATCATTGCTGCAGCCGGTGGACTGATCAAAGTCAGCGAAGTTGACTTCGAACGCCTCTTCGGCGTTATCGTAAATAATTGCCGGTATGCCGCGCAGTAAGTTATGTACATTAGTGCCCACCTCGTTTGCCTAACCCTAGGCGAAAAAGAATACTACGTGATGTACCCGGAAGGCGCGTCTTACCTGCCCGCCCGGAAGGTGGAGGTAAAGGATACCACCGGTGCAGGAGATGCCTTCTGATCGGGCTTCCTGGCAGCGCATCTGGCCGGTCATGACTGAAAAACCTGTGCCCGCTCCGGGCTGCTTTACGATGAACTAATACTGCAAGCTAATATTCCACATAGCACGGCCCCTTTTGTCGCCATGGTTAGCTTTTTATTAGCGTTAGTGTTGTTCTCTATTGATCGCCTTCTTGTCAAAAGAGTACAGTATATCTGCCTCATTGTATCACAAGGACTTGTATTTTTAATGGTGTATTTATGGCTCGCCTACTGACCGATGAATAGGTCATATTATACTTATTCCTTACAGTCCAAGTACAAAGCCTTGGCCCGGAACATTGCCTCCGTCCTCACCTTGCACCCGCGCGCCGTCGCCCAAATGCTGTCGCGCTGCACACTCTCCCTGATGTTTCCCTGCGTAAGCACATCGTAGAGTAGCACGTATTTGCCAGGGAATTCTTGTTCGCGAATGTCTGCCGGCTGAGCTTCGGGCACGCTTTCTTTCCTGGTTTTTGGATGGATGCGCTGGTAATAATCAAAAGTCGGCACCGCGCCATGATGCAGTATGGGGATGTAGCCTTCGTCGAGCTCCGTGGTCAACCTCCTGGCATCACTAAAAGTTAGTGGCTGCCAAAAATGGCGTACAACATTCGTGCCACCAAGTACAAATAGCCAAATGACGACAAAGCCATATTTCCAATACTTAGGTAGGTTAGTTATGTCAAAAACATACTTACTTCCAATGGTGGCCAGTAGCCACAGCCCTGGGAGCATAAAGAGTAATAGCCGGGGGATTATACTGTAATAACCGAAGCCCGATACGGCAAGGACCAGGAGCAGTGGACCCGCAAAAAGCGCCCGTTGGAACCAGCTACTCTGTAACCAACCAATGCCTAGGGCCGCGCTGCCAAAAAAGATCGCGATGGTGGTAAAGCCAAAGGTGAGTTTTGGGATGGATAGTAATATCTCGCCCAGTTGCTTCCACGGGTAATTGCTTTGGGGGAAAGGGAGAAAGTATGCCTTGTGATAGGTGTTGAGGTAGGAGCTGCCGATGGCCGGACGCAGCACTGTGAAGTAGAGGACGGCAAAAGAGAACAGCCAAATTGCCCCGACACCGAGCCAAATAAGGCGTTCGTTTGGCTGTTTTTTGCGTTCTAAAGTTGTCGGGAACAGTAAAAAACCAATTCCGGCCGCTCCTAAAACGAAGACGGACGGCAGCGAAAGCCATACCGCAAATACCCCAACGATGCTCCAGCTGCTCCAGCTATACCGCTGCCTGCTAAGCGCCATGGCCGTTAAACAGGCTGCCAGCCCCAGGTCAATGCTGTACGGCTTTACTTCTCCGACGTAGCGAAGGACCTCCGGGTTGAGGAAGGCAAGTGTTAGTGGGAGCATCAGCCACCAGCCGAGCTTTAGTCTTTTGCCGGCAAGTACAAGCCCGCCGATGGCCAATACTCCACCAAGAATGGCGGGCAGGCGCAGTGCCCGCTCGCCGAAACCGAAAACTTCCCCGCAGGCTTTTGCAGCGAGTAAATAGAGTGGGGGAGCGTACTGCTTATGGTCAAGTGGAAGCAGCAGGCCGGCGAAGGTCCGGTCGTAAAGATTACGTGCCACATTGGCCTCATCAAGGAAAAGTGGGCGACCGGCCCACCAATTGATGACCCATAGGGCAGCCCCCAAGGTAATCAACGCAAGACAGGACCATTTTAGCGACTTCGTCATCGGGGCCAAAAATAGCGTAAAAAAAAGCTGCGTTGCAGCGGATTGAGAATCAGCCCCTTGCCGAACCTTCCCGCAACTTTTTTCTTCCTTAAAAGCTTTTTACTTGCACAGTCCTTCTCAACAATGCTATATTTGCAGCGCCTTAGGAATAAGGCAAATGGCTGAGCAGCCAGCAGACGCGGATTTAGCTCAGTTGGTAGAGCGCAACCTTGCCAAGGTTGAGGTCGCAGGTTCGAATCTTGTAATCCGCTC
>JBLHRW010000298.1:0-6347 GCA_047626445.1 Neolewinella sp. | reverse complement strand
AAAAAATCAGTGCTCAGTTACACCCCGAGGAACCCTTCTATCGCTGCCATCGTTCTTACGTGGTTAACCTGAGTAGAATTACCGAAATCGGTGATCTCTACATTTTTCTCGACAAGCATAAAATCCCACTTAGCCGTTCAAAGCGCGCAGAGATCTTGGTACTCGTCAACAAACTGTAGGGTTTCACCGGGAGGGTTTTCTCAACCTGTAAACAATATTTCCACGCCATATCCCTGGCCTTCCAGTGGCTTTAAGGTTCCTTTCAACTTTTTGGTCAATAGCCCGATCAGCTTATTTCCAAAGGAAGTACTATCGGAACGTTTCTCCGCTGCTGCTGCTCCTACCCCGTCATCGAGCACCGCCAAGCGCAACTGGCCTTCCTCGCGGTGTAATGCAATCTCAATCGTTCCTTCCCGGCCGCTGGAAAAAGCGTACTTCATGGCGTTGGTTATCAGTTCATTGACGATGAGGCCAAGGGAAATAGCGTTATCAACATCAAGGCTAATATCCTCCACATCGTAGAAAACTTCTACCTGTTCTTCCAGTTGATAGGTGTTGATCAGGGTTTCGCCGAGGTCTTTCAGGTAGTCAGGCATATGTACCGTCGTTACCTCCTTCCCTTGGTAAAGTTTTTCATGAATGAGTTCCATGGCGTTTATCCGGGTTTGGCTTGCCTGCAGGGCATCTCTTCCTTTTGCGTCGTCGGAATCCAACCTACTACGTTGCAACTGCAGTAGACTGGAGACAACCTGGAGGTTATTTTTAACCCGGTGATGAACCTCCCCGATCAGCGTTTCTTTATCCGTTAGTAGTTGTTGGTTTTCGACGTTCTTTTTTCTTAATTGCTGGCTCAGAAAAAAGAACCCAATTCCCAAACCAAGTGCCAACAGCAGCCCGAAACCCGTTGCATAGAGTTGAATACGCTGAGCGGCTAGCTGCTCCTGCTGCAGGTGGATTTCCACTTCCTTTTCTTCCGTTTTGTATTTTTTATCGAGTTCCAGAAGGCTTTTGATGTTTTTCGCAGTCTGTAGCGAGTCTTGCTCTGCGTCCATCAGTTTACCGTACCAGGCCACACTATCGTACTTCATCTGATTGAGGCCTACCGTTTGCAAGGCCTGGTAACATCTTTTAAGTTCCAGGGGGTCGTTTGAGGTTGCTTGGATCAACTTGGTTGCCTCCAGCAACAGTTGTCGAGCCTCGTCGTGACGACCGATTCGCTGCAACAATATGCCTTTACTGGCCATTAACCAGGTAAATTTCTGTTCCCCTTGCCAGTCATTTAAAAACTCATAATCTTTAAGTGCTTCGGTGTATTTCCCTAGCGCGGTATTCGCTTCCGCGCGCGCACTTAAAATGTTTCCAACTTCAAAGTCCAGCTCATTTTCTTCTGCAATCACTAGTGCTTCCTCCGCTAGCATCAAAGCCTTTTCCGGAAGACCCAAAAGGTTAAGATTGCCCGACGCCGTGCAAAGCGCTGAAGTTAAGAGATCAACGTGTTCACTTTGCCGGGCCAGTGCGATGGCGGTAGCATCATACATCATTGTCAATTCATGATTCCCCAAGCTCGAACTTAACCCAGAGAGCAGCTGATATGCATAGGCCTCGTTGTATAAGTCTCCAGTGTCGTGGTATTCTTTTGCCAGAGCGGAAGCCAGTTCGGCAGATTCTTTTGTGTTCCCCCCGACCATCAATAACTCTACCTTAACTCTGTAGGAATCCGCTAACAAGTCGGGCTGATTACTTACACGAGCGTATTTAATGGCTTCCTCTATATTTGCTAAGCCTTCTACCACTTCGCCGGTGTTCAGGTTGTACACACTTCGACCCAAATAAAAATCAGATAGGCTCCAGGTATCTTTCAGTTCACGCGCCAATGCCAATGCCCGCTCAAACAAGGTATCCGGTATTATATCACCAGCATTTATTAGATCCGTAAGGAAATCGCTAAGTTCCTCCAATTGATGTATATCTCGAGGGCTGGCCAGTATAGCATCAAGCTGTTCAGTGTACCATTGTGCAGAAAGCGATGCAGACATTGGCAAGCAGAACATCAAGAGAAAGAGAAGATGGTTCATTTGGCGTTAGAGCTGAGGAACGAAAAATAGCGGTATTGAAGCCGGCGAATCCGCACCTTCCGGAATTACTTAGGGACGCCGTACAAATTGGAGCGATTGTTGGAGCCCAAAGCGAAGCCGGCCAAACTCACGTTATACGCCTCGCCCTGGAAGAGCTTGCGGGCGTGACCGATGCGGAGTTCGGCCAGGTAGCAAGAGTAAGGTTTGGCGATAGATGCACTTAAAGTAGTGGCTGAAGGCCGAGGTCATTGCCATAGCACGTAAAGATAGCATAACTATTGTTCCGTAAAGTTCTAGTACTCCCGTCGGGAACACGAGGTAAAAACGTTTGCCAGTACGGGCGACCGCAAGGGATCGCCCTAGTGGCCCACCCGCAATGTATAATTGATCAGGGTTGGGAGATCCGCCGCGGCGGTTACGGCCAGCTGATCGGAGGAGCGTCGATGAATCTCTGGTGACTGGCCAGGCAGGATGGCAGGTAGGCTACAGAAGGCGGCGGCGAGGAAGAGGATATATTGTCTAATATGACACCGTAAAATTATTCTTTAGGAACATCAATTTAATAACTGTCCTGATTAGCTTCGCTGCTACTCATATGTTTGCAGCAACGAAGATAAACGATCATACCTTCGTGGTAAAGCGTAATCATCGTGGTGCTAACCGAGCCAATGAAACGCTTGCATGGCCTTGGGGCAGGTGATCAGGACGGGGCCCTGTAGTTGGTCGGACGGTTACTCCTTCAGCGCCTTCAGCGCCAGCTTAGCCATTATTTCATAAGCTTTCATTGTTGGGTGAACGCCGTCCTTAGCCAGGTCAACATCCATACCATTGGCATCATTTTTCAGCGCCGTATGGTAATCAATGTACTTAAGTCCTCTATCGCTGGCCAGCGCTTGCAGTTTTTCGTTGAGCGCAATAATTACCGCTGATGGGTCACCCATTTTTGGCCGCCAGCTGAATTGGGTAGCAGGTAATACGGAGGCAATGATTGCCTCCATCCCGTTCTTTTCTGCCAAGTCTACCATCGATATGATGTTGCCGAGGGTAAAGGCCTGGTTGTAGGGGCCGGTATTCTCGGCAATGTCGTTGGTACCAATGTGAATAATGACGGTTTTCGGCTGCAGGTCAATCACATCCTGACGGAAACGGACCAACAGTTGGGGAGATGTCTGGCCGCTGATGCCACGGCCGACAAAGTTATTGTCGGCAAAGAAAGCAGTGTCCACGTAGGCCCAGGCATCAGTTATCGAATTGCCCAGGAACACGACCCGGTCCTCCGGCGTTGCTTCAAATTTTTCATTGGCCGCTTTGTAGCGATTCAGTCCGCCATAATCTGGGGGTGGGAGCTCCTTGTCTTGGCCGACACAGGGTAAAATAACCATAGCTAGTAAAAGTGTAAGTAGTTGTTTCATCATCGACTTGTATTGCAGCGATACATCAACATGTAAGGCTACCGGGTAAATATTTGCTTGCACATCAGGACAAATTGCCTTGGCTTCAATCTAATTGGGCAGGAAGATAAGGTAGCAAAAGGTATTAGTTCAATAGTTCATAGGTCAGCCCCCGCAGAACTGGTTAAAGCCCTTGATAAGGAAGAATACATCGTTCTGGTCGGATTTACCCTCGACGGGTTCCCCATTTACTATTCCAAAAGTGGCCAGTACAAACCCAGCTTTCGCTTACCCGAAGACATGAGAACAGGCGATGCCTGTTCCTACCGCCCCCCCAAGTAAGGAATAGAGAAAACCTTCAGGACAACCAACCCGACGGCACCTTTGTCTCCGATTGGGAATACGTGGACGGGCTGGACGAACTAGACGAATGCAACGGAACCCAGATAAATGGGGAGTACGCCTAATTCGTTACCGACGTCTATCCTTACATCAGTCGGTGCCTCAAAGGGGGTGGGAGCCGCAGCTAAATGAGGGTGTAAACAACGCCGTCAGGAGGTAAAAGGCATCGCGGATAAGATGTAAGAACGTAGTTTACACTGTACTAGCTTACCTGCTTATCGCTCGCGCCCAAAGCGCGCCTCCCCCCAAAGGAATATTGGGTTGTTCCATGAGAGTAGAACTGGTTATTCTTAAAATTTCACTGATAAGCTGAACGAGATGAGCTTCTTCACGTTCCAATGGATATGAATACCCGAGCGATTTACTGGCTGAAGCGTGACTTCCGCCTTGCCGATAATTCGGCCCTCACCGCAGCGCTTACGACTTATGACGAAGTGGTACTTTGCTTTATACTGGAACCCTCCGCCCTGGCCGCTCCAGAGACCAGCGAATTTCACCTCCACGCACAATGCGATGCCTTTAATGGTCTTTTCCTGGACCTGCGTTCGCGCCTCAAGCATAAGCATCTAACCCCGATCGGTTTCAGCCGCCGTGAAGTTATTCCAACCCTTGACCTGCTGTTTACAGCAGAACCGTTTACGCACCTCGTCAGCCACCTTGAGACCGGGGGCAACCGGACCTTCGAACGCGATAAAGCGGTAGCCGCCTGGTGTAAAAGTACTGGTGTGAGCTGGGCGGAGCACCGGCAGACCGGCGTTTTCCGAGGTCCCTTAAATCGAGACAAGCGACAGAAGGACTGGCAAGCATTTTATTACACGCCTGCCCTCCCCGTTCCGGGTAATCTCGAAAAAATTGGCATGCCGCTGCCCTACGCCGAGCCCCTTAAGTTACCCTCCGAAATAACACCAAGCCCCAAGCCTTCGGATGAGGTAAAGGATACCTGGTCGCACCAACCCAACCTTTTCGGAGAAATAAGCCAAGGTCCGCTAAGCCCGAAACAGTTCGGTCGTGCCCTTACGGCAGAACAACGGCGCTACGTGCAACCCGTCAACGAGACCGCAGCCGCCGTTACCCTGAACAGCTTCATGAACGAAAGGGGGCTCGGTTACAGTAAAGGAATCAGTAGTCCGAATAAGGCGTTTTATCGTTGCAGCCGCCTCAGTGTACATTTTGCATGGGGGACCATCAGTGGACGTCAGGCCTATCAAACTGTAAACGCGCACATCGGAACACTTAAAGAAAGCAAGGCTAAAAACGCCGGAACGTGGCGGAAAAACTTGCGCAGTTTTCTCAGCAGACTCCACTGGCGTGATCATTTTACGCAACGCCTGGAGACCGAGGTGAAGATGGAATACCGTCCACTCAACCCCAACTTTTGGGACATACAACTGGAAAACGACCCCATCAAATTAAATGCCTGGATCACCGGCCATACTGGGTTCGCCCTCGTCGATGCCTGTATTCGTTGTATGGCCACCACCGGTTACATCAACTTCCGCATGCGGGCCATGCTGACCAGTACTGCTGCTCATATTCTTCACCTCGATTTCCGTCATATTGATAAACCAATGGCGCGCCTTTACACCGACTATGAACCAGGGATCCACTTGGCGCAGTTGCAAATGCAGGCGGGGATGGTCGGCATAAACACCCTGAGGACTTACAGCCCGGAAAAGCAGATTATCGACCAGGATCCGCAATGCCATTTCATCCACCGATGGGTGCCGGAACTCCGGCCTTTCAGTGCGAAAGAGATCATTGGCCGCGACCTCACTGAGGGATTAGGGGATTATCCTGCGGCAATTGCTGACAGGACAGAACGCGTAAAGGCCTACTGGAAAATTATCGGTGACCTAAAGCTCCAACCCGGTGGGCGCGAGATCACCGAAAAGGTTTTTATAAAACACGGGAGCCGACGGAGGCCAAGCAAGCCTAAGTCTCAAAAAAAGCCATCAGCTAAGAGAATGGGGTCGGGCACGCCAGTTTCACACAAGAAGCCAAAAAAGAACACCCAACAGTTGAGCCTATGGCCATTATAATCTAGGACATACAGGATGAAAATAAGCATGGCGAGACAAGCGTAAGTAAAGCTGCTTGGTAAGCATTGGGTTGGGGGTGTCCTCACCCGAATAACTTGATCCACAATGATTAGGCTTTGCAGTACTTCGTGCTCGGGTGAGGACCTTTACGGTGTACACACCTCTTTACAGTCAAACATATAACGCGGTTTTTTTTGCACGTAGCCATACACTTCAGTCCATAAAAAATCCTATTACCTCATGGACTACAATCCATGGCTACGAGAATTGTAAATTTGTGTGAACACCCTAGGTGAGGACATCCTCAACCGGATTCTTCAGCTAGCCGTTACCTTTGGTACACTACCAGCCGTTTTATCAAAAAACGGATTTCTAGTTTTAGCTTAGGGACGCGAAATAAATAAACCATGCTTCTTGACCGCCTTATTTTGCCCTCACCG
>JBLHRW010000297.1:0-6382 GCA_047626445.1 Neolewinella sp. | reverse complement strand
ATACCTTGGTTATAAGTGGATCGGTGAAGGCCTTCGCAAGGTTGGCCAAGATGGCTGCGAACCTACCTCCCTCTTCTGGTAAAAATGCGTAGACGGCCGAACGGTACCGGTGGCGGAGGCCGTGTGCTTTGGTGGCCGCGTGCGTCTCCAGGTGAACGGCGATGAGGTCTTCGGCAGTAATAACCGTTGGGTCGTAATGGACAATGACGGCTTCGGAGAACGCATCATTTGGCGGTGTGGATGACACCCATCCTTGCTCCACGCGGGCTACGCCGCGTAGGGAGACGAAGACGCCTTCGGTACACCAATGACATCCGCCACCTAGGGCGATACGTTGTAGGGCTTGCATTTTGGAAGAACGCTGAAGCTGGCGTTGGGTTTAGCTCCTTTGTCCTTTCCTTGCACCTGCGGCCGCGCCATATTAGAAGCTAGCAACTAGTTCCTAGTGGTCTGTCAACATTAAATATTAACAGACCACTAGTACAGTGTAAACTAAGTTTGATACACTGTACTAGCTCCCTAAAATCCCCGCCAGCTTCTTCTTCAGTTCCGTGACCGCCACGGGTTGAAAATCAAGCGTTTCCACCTTGTTTTCTTCAGCTCCATCTACGTACCGATGCGCCATCACCAGTTGCCCGTTAAGGACTTGGTAGGCCACCACATGATAGGCGACACCTCTGGGAATACCGGCCCGTTTCCAATTGCCCTTCCCGTCGGAGTTGTAAGCGATGACACTCCGGCGGTCGGTCGGGATCATGACGACGATTGCCTCGTTGGTACTGTTCGGAACTGTCGCCAGCACCTGGATCGGGTCTTCGTCCTTCTCCATACCGCCAGGCGCTGACCTACTGCCTTCGCCGCGGAGACTTGAAACACGCCAATGTCCAACAGTGTATTATTGACAGCAAACAAAGCCGCTGCTGAAGGGGCTACCCCGGCTTCCGTCAGCGACCAGTCCGTAGGCGCTCCGCTTTCATTATGCTCCTCCCCGGAGAAAATCCGCATGCGTTCGTTGAAATCATCCGTCGGGATCGATGCCGTTAACGACTTTCCCTCCTGGAGTTGCAAGGCCTGTCCTTCTGCATCAGTCGCGGTAATGTTGACCATCCCACCGGTGGCCAGGCGGTTCCCGGCAGCGGTCGTAGTGAGGCCGGCGATAATCATGTCGGACAGGTGATAGGCTTCGATGAGTTCCACGGATAGGGCGCCAACGGCGGGGCTACCGTCCGCACGGACCAGGCTATTTGGTTCAATCATGAAGACCCCGCCATTGCGGCCGGAGATCGTCTGGCGTACCGTTGGATCGTCGATCGTCAATGTTTGCAACTGATCCGATCGGATGGCCTGAATGGCGGCTGCGGCGTCCGGCCAGCGGACAACGGTAGCCACCAAGTCGACCCTGCGGTCCGTACGTCTTTCGGCGTCATCGGTCGTATTCATCCGAGCCCGTTGCTCACCGTAGGCAAGTACTTCGGTGGTCGTAGCTACGACGGCGCGATCTACCAGTGCTGCAGTAATCGCATCGGCCCGGCGGTGGGCCAGGGCGGCGTTATCATCATCCGTTCCCTGCTCGTCGGTAAATGCTTAGATCTTTAGCGTATAGTCCGCATAGCTCGTCAGCACGTAGACAAATTTTTTCAGCTTTTCCAATTCTACTTGCTCCGGCTGATGGCTCGCCGAAGCAAAATAGATGGAAGCTTCCAGATTGATTGTTTCCCTTTGACCGGCGAGAGAAAGGGTAATGGCAAATGTGGTCAGCAGGGTAAAAAGGAATCTCATGATGGGTGCGTTATTAGGTTCGATGGTACAACTACGGTGTTATCCGAGTGAGTTGCAAGTAATGCTTAGAATAATCCGCTCGTAAGCGTAATGTGCGAGTGGTATTTAACTAGTAGTGTGTCAAACCCAACTTAACACCCATCCGATCATTGCCATGAGTGCCCATACTACCAATCCGAAAACAACCACCAAGCCAATCAGCACTCCGATGACGACGGGCCAAACGCTTCCCTGGTGTTCTCCTTCATCGTAATACTCCCGCATCAGCACGGCATTCCGGTAGTTTGCCTTAAAGAAAAGGTCGAAGATGTTGCCAAGTATTGGAATGGTACCCACCAGAGCATCCAGCGCTACGTTGAAGAGCATTTTTGCGGCCAGCATACCGCTGGCACCGTTTTTGGCCATTGTGGCGACCAGCACACCTGACATGGCCAGCGACACCATATCTCCGGCACCGGGTACCAACCCCAGCAGGAAATCAGCACCGAACCTGATGTCTGTCCCCGGTATTTTGAACTTCGTGTCCAACAGGCGGCTAAAACCATCGACCCATTCAAGTTGCGGAACCTCTCGCTGGGCATCAGTAAAGATTGGCGCATTGGACTTAGGACTGGGTTGATTCATGAGTATCATTGGTTCTTGCGGAGTAAAGGTAACGGTCCGAAGTACTTAATATACTGGTTATTGTACCTTCCACACTATCTTTACCCCACACGCAAGTATATTCTGATTTGGCCCAACCACGAAAAAGCTTCGACGCTTACTTTAAATCTGCTTTCACTGTTGACAACGTAATTTTTGGTTTTGACGATGGTAAACTGAAAATTCTACTTATTCGGCGCAACGAAGATCCGTTTGACAATCATTGGGCCCTACCCGGGTACTTCGTTCGGGAAGATGAAGATCTTGATGACGCAGCGCAGCGTGTTCTGCAGGAAGTCACCGGATTAAAGGATGTCTATCTCGAACAAGTAAAAGCCTTCGGCACCCCTGGCCGGCATGATTTTGGCCGGGTCATCACCATCGCTTACTACAGTTTGGTGAAGGTCGAGGATTTTGAACTCCACGCCGCAGGCGTGGCCCAGGAAGTCGCTTGGCACGACGTCAGCGACATCGACAGCCTGGCCTTCGACCACGAAGAAATTGTCCAGGTAGCCTTCCATCGCCTTAAGCGAAGTATTCGCAGCCGCCCCATAGGTTTCGAATTACTCCCCCCCGCATTTACCCTTACGGACTTGCAGCACCTCTACGAAGCCATCTGGGAACTGGATCTGGAAAAACGAAACTTCCGCAAAAAGATCCTTTCCATGAACCTGCTCAAAGACCTCGGTCGCTCGCAAAAAGGGGTGGCCCACCGTCCCGCTAAATTATACAGCTTTGACGAGGACCGTTACCGGGAACTCGAAGAAGGCGGTTTCAACTTTGAGCTGAAGGAAGGGAAACGGAAGTGATGTCCAGAATGACCTCCACCGTTCACCTAACCACTCCCCACGGCCCCGCCGGCTTCCAGGTCACCTTCACCGAACGGGGGGGGATAGTTAAGGTGGAATCCGCTGCAGCCCAATTACCCGAAACAGTTTTCAGACTCACCCATGGCGACAATTGGGAAACTGTACGCGACTACTTTGAGGACTTAACGATCTACCTTCGATATCCGCTGGAGTTCGTCCTCTGGGAGCGAAAACAATTTCCCGGTTATCAGGACCTGCTGGCTCACTTTGCCGCTCGTCGGCCAGAAGCCATAAATGAGGAGGGCCCCTTAGCCCCCTGGCAACAACGCGCCAAATTCTGGAAAGAGCGCAACACCGATGAGCAAAAGCTGTTACTCCTGCTGGCTCAAAACCCGAAGACCGAACTAACGCTCCTGGCCCGAAAGGCCAGTACGGACCAGCAGTTCGGGCCCAATAATGCATCGGTTCTCGAACCCTGGTTGCGCGCGCTGCTGCCTTTATTGGACGGCGAAACACTGCTCCCCACCTACGAATTACTCGGTAGTCTGCACACCGCTTCCGCCCGCGAACACGTGTTTGCCCAACTGGAGTTACCCGGCCGGCACATCGCAGCGAAAGGACTATTGAAGGGGCTCGCTACTTACCGGGACCAGGCAAGTCAACAACGTTTCCTGGCCCTGTACGCCTCCTTATCCGGCCACAGAGACCTACTGGAGCTTTTCTTGAAAATGCTGCTACAATTTCGGGGGGAGGACGTAGTCAATCTTGCCCTGCAAATTCTAGCGGATCACCCTGAACAGGCGCTGGAAGTGTATCACTTGCTTACCGCCAATGACGTCCCGGCCCCCGTCGCTCCGTTGATCGCCCGATTTAATCAGGAGGAAAACTACTTCGTCCTTGACCTTTTGTTGGGGGTCATCAACCAATTCACCCCCCTGGGTGCGGGCATCTCCCTGGCGGCCATGAACAACAAGGTGGCTACGGAACATTTTACCGATACGGCACCGGTGATCTGGCCACAACTATTAGAGAAAAACTGGCTAAAGCTAGTCGTGGACACCCCACGAGACCAGCGGCTGGAGGTCATCGAAAACTACCTAAATCGGCCGGAGCCACGGTTACAACGTAATGCCTTATTACAGTTAAGAGCGCTGGTTAAAGCTACTGCGTCACCGCCTGTTTTACCCGTAAACATTGAGGCCCGCCTTCGGGAATTGGTAGCGTCTCGTTTTGACAAAATCTCCACCGTCGCCATCGACATCATCGGCGAAAGCATGGACGGGCTCAATGACCCGGCCTCAGCAGTTGAAGTACTGGCCCGGCACAGCCTCCATTCCCGTTACCGTTTGATGAACGTGGCCGCCCTGAAGAAGGCCGCACGACACCCGGAACTGAGAACACAGCAAAAGACCTTTTTCCTGCACGTGATTGCAGCAGCAGAAGGTTCCCCGGCACTCGATAATTTAGCGCGTATCCTACCCTACTTCCGGTTTTTGGGGGTGGAGGAAGAGTTGAAGGAAGCCTTGTTGAACCGTAGAAGTGAATGGGAGAATCAGGGAAGGAGAGAATAGCTACCGCAAGCACCATTCGCTTCGCTGCGATCCCTCATCAGGGCGAACAAGCGCAGCACAGTAAGTGGCAGCAGCGACAGCCATTCTCTCCTTCTCTACTCAGCGTGTTTACGCGCGCAGCGAGCACGACCTTGCGGGAGCACAACTGAATTACTAGTGGTCGAGTTCATAAATATTCATCCATTTAACTTGCCATCGCGGCGCTGTACTTCCCAACTAAAAACCTCACGTAGCTATGGCTATGATCGGCTTTCAGTTGGGAAGTAAAGCACCACGCTGCCTGCGTTAAATGTTCGAAGACTTAAGAACTCGACCACTAGTGGGCTAGCCACTAGGCTACCTACTACCAGACTAATAAGGGCGCGGCCGCAGGTACAAAAAAAGTTAAAGGAACAAGGTACTCGTGGAGCGTAGTCGTGTTCCCGTCGAAAAAAACATACTCAACGTACATCCTTTTCCTTTCCAAATCGTATCTATGAGTAAGCCTTAGTATCTTGCCTAACCACGATACTACATAACAACTATCTTTCTGCAACTATGCTGAACAAAACCCTTGCCGGATTTTTTGCCTTCTTTCTGGGCGTCTTTGGCGTGCACCGTTTTTACCTCGGGCAGTGGTTCAGGGGCGCTTTGCAGTTTGCAGGGTTTTGGGGTATTGTGTTTATCCTCGCAAGTGGGGGAGTTCGCGGTTCAGGAGAAGAATTCTTTGGTATTCTTCTGGCCACCCTGTGCATAGCTCCTGTCCTGACCGCCATAGTCTTTTGGGCTACGCCGCAAGAAAAGTGGCAAGCCAAATACGACAAGGAAGCCCTGGCCAACAGCCAACAGCCACAGGCATTCGCCGCCCTTCCAGCGGCGAACACCAAAAGCCTCAAAGCCGAAGGCATCCGTTATTACCGTACCGGAGATTACGACCTTGCCATCGAAGCTTTCCTCGATGCCGCCAACACCGACCTCGGAGATGCGGGCACTCACTTTAACCTCGCCTGTTCCTATGCGCAGCTTGGTCAGTTCGGTGAAGCCCTCCGCCACCTCGAACTGTCCGCCACCTTCGGCCTACCAAAACCGGAGCGCATCGAAAAACACCCCGCCCTTGCAACCCTGCGCAAGCATTCCAGCTATGCGACCTTCCGCGAGAACAACTTCCGTCGCCTTAACCTGATCGAGCTGACAACGCCGGCAGAAAAGCCTGCTCCGGAAATCGTCGAAGAAGAGGTCCTCGAAGACTTCAATCGCCCGACGACCACCTCATTTACGACCGACGCGCCACCTCCCGGCCCCGACCTGCTCGAACAGATCACCCGCCTACGAGAACTCCACGATGCCGGCGTACTTACCCAACTGGAATACCAGAAGCAGAAGGAGAAGTTGATGGGATAAGGCAGGTTGCACAAGAAAATTGCCACAGGCAATTCAGTGAAATTTGTCAGCATTCTTTTCACCTTTCTTGAGATTATTTCTCAATAGCATCCCTCCCCACGAGCGGAGCGAGCTGCCTGGTGCGGTAGCTGCAACCTGCAACGGGAGCGCAAGCGACCCTGCAACCTGCAACGGGAGCGCAAGCGACCCTGCAACCTGCAA
>JBLHRW010000296.1:0-6425 GCA_047626445.1 Neolewinella sp. | reverse complement strand
ATTAGGGATGATAATGCGCAAAGGTATCTTTCTACCTCTGCTCAAGGCAAAGATCGTATAAATAATTGATCAATACAAGAATTATCGCAGAGAACGGTCTATTTCACCGAGAAAACGGCGCAAAAAGATCGTTAAGCGGTCAATCCGAAAGGCTCGTCACCAGCTCGGCGATCTGTGAAAGCCTTTCTTTTTCAAGGCTGTAATAAATGTACTTCCCCTCCCGATAAGGCTCCACAATACCGGCTTTCCGTAGAATAGCAAGATGCTGGGAGGCAACCGACTGTTCGATTCTCAACTTAATGTAGATCTCAGTTACAGTCATCCGCTGTTCTTCTTCCAGCAAACTGACGATATTGCGCCTTAAATCATGATTGATAGCCCGCAAGACCAATACTGCATTACGCAGGTTGTCGTAGCTGATGTTAATCTCTTCCCCTCCCTGTTGAAGAACAATACGCTCTTTTTTGGTCTTGGCCATGCCATCAAGTTTATATATTAGGATTTTGCATTCATAAATGAACTAAAACGTAGGCAAAAATAAATAATATATCTCATATATCCCCTTGAACCTACCCTAAAAGACCGGCCTGGACGTAAAAAAGCCTTTAACTTAACAGTTAAAGGCTACATAACAAACACTATGAACAACACAAAATTTTTCAGCCAGGGCAAATAGCCCTAAGCCTGGGGATAAATATAGGCCTTTTGCTCCTCATACCCAAATATAACTGAGTAATGGCCCCGTTATTCTCCGCTTAAAAGACAGTTCTTTTTCGGGGTTTGTTTTCTCGGAAGTTATCTCGACCTTTGGAGCCAGACCACGGAGAATGAAACCACAGGAATTTCAGCAATATTTGGAGCAGCCCGGGCTACTCTATGAACTGCCGCTTACGGGCTTACAGCAGTTGGCAATGGAATATCCTTATTCCCCAAACCTTCGTCTGTTACTATTGCTAAAGACCCATCTGGAAGGGCACCCGGATGAGGCAGACTATCTCAGTCGCTGTGCGGCAGCTTCGTTTGACCGGTCCTTTATTTATGATCTGTTGCAGGACATGGAGGCACGGCCGGAGGAAGAAGACCGGGAAGAAACTGAGGTCCTGGAATTAAGAACGCTGGACGAGATAGCCCTTGAAGATGCCGCGCTCCTTGCCGATGAAGCATCTCCTACCCCGCTAAAAGCAGCACTGAGTTACCAGAACATCTTTCCAGTAGAGGAAGACTTCCTTGAAGCACCTGAATTACCTCTTGTCCCGGACGTTGAACTCGTACCGTCTTCGCTTTCTACTACCCTTAGTAGCTGGGCAGAAAACGCAACGGCCTACCTCGGTGCGTTACCGAAACACGATATCGGCCTAAAGGCAGCGCACAACCCCGAACCCGTTGCAAATTTCCAGAGTGCCACACTTACGCCAATACCGACTTCGCTGCGGGAGCGTCTCCGAACCATTCGTCGTTTCCAAGCGAATAAAATAGCCGACGAGCAGGAGGAAGTTAGACGAATTGCCCGCCGCAGCCTCGTCGCTCAGGAGGCGGTAGCCAGTGAGACGCTCGCTGGACTACTCGTCCGCCAAGGCCAGTACCAGAACGCGATTAAAATGTACCAGCACCTGGCCTTGCTTTATCCGGAAAAAAAGACGACCTTTGCAGGCCTTATTAAAGATTTGAAGGAAAAATTATAACCCCATGGTCAATCTTCTTACCATTCTGACCGGCCTCGTTTGCCTCCTACTCATGTTGGTTGTTCTCGTACAGAACCCTAAAGGTGGCGGTATCGACTCTACCTTCGGCGGCTCACAAGCCAATCAGATGCTCGGCGCTTCACGTTCTACTGACGTGATCGAGAAAATCACCTGGGGCCTGGCCGCAGCACTCTTTGCGCTCTGTGTCCTTACTGCCCTCGCAGTCTCAGGTTCGGGAGCCGCTAGCGGCACCATCTAAAAACAGCCGTTCACTTTACCCCATTACGGCAAAAAGCCGAAGCACCATTGAGGGGCTTCGGCCTTTTGTTGTTTGCGTAAAGCATAGGCTATAAACGCAAATCAAGGACTAAATCGATTAATTATTCCTGGTTAGGAACGCCAATTCAATAACTGTCCGATTTGCAGCTTACCCTCGCGGCCCTGTTCTTCGCCGACGAAACACCACCGTAAGGCTATGCTGATGTTTCATCGACTCGACCAGAACCACGATGGCGGCGCTTCAATCAGGACAGTTATTAAATTGATGTTCCTTAACACCCTCGACTACGCTTAGGCACCGGCCGCCGGGTAAGTCTCTGTGGTAAAAATTGGCCTACGGCCAATTTTTACCACAGCTCAGCCCCAAAGGACCTGGTCACCAAGTGTAGCCGAGGTGAACGATAACTGAGTGTCTTTTTTTGGCGCTTTATCCCCATCCCCTACAGGCGAGTGTTAATAATATTATTGTAAAGCGAGCCGAAAGTATAGCTAAGACCAAAACTCAGGTCCGCCTCGAAGTTAGTTGCCAATTGAGACTGCCCCAGAAGAATGTCCGCCACTGAAGCCTCTCCCCGTGGTAGGCTGATCTGATCATTGATGATTTCGTAGCTACCGCCTACGTTGAAAGAAAGCCCTTTGATCAATCTTACGTTTGCCCGGCCACTTAGCGAGACCCGGTTTCTGGAGAAGTCATTGAGGTAATTACCCGCAGACACACCGGCGAAGATCTGCCCCCAGCGCTGCCTCAGCCGCAAATCAGCATCAAGCACATGGCGCATCAGGCTCTCCTCCGTTTTTAGAAAAATGGTTTCCTCCGAGTAGTCATTGTGCGTCCACCCCATGCGATAGGCCACCGTAAATTCCTTGAATGGCACCTCATTGTAGTTGAAAAAATTATACTCGATCGCCGGAGCGATCCATACCCCGTAGTCGATATTCCGAAATGTGGTAGAGCTCATGCTGTTGAAAAGGCCTACTGACCAGTGATCACTGATGCTTTTCACGATAGAGGCATTCAGCCACATATCCTGCCGGAAGGAGGTAAGTACCGAGCCATCAGACTGGGTGATCGTTTGTTTACGGTAAAAATAATTTGGAGCAAACCGAATTCGAAGTTCGGGAGTCGTGCGATCGGCTTCAAAACCCAGTCTTAGGTCCGTGCGGCCACGACGGCTTTCCTTATTGGTATTGAATCGCGCGTTCACTTCGAAAATCCAGTCGTTCCAGCTGTCTTCCTGAGAAGCTTCCTCTTCTGCAATGGCGTCCTCACCGGGGGCCTCTACCAGAACATCGGCCAAAGTCGCGTAAGGGGTACCGGCTAAAAATCCGGCCAACCCGAGTTTTATCCGTTTGGTTAGGGCTTCATCTACTTCCCGCCCGGTCATCACTGCCGTTACCGGCAGCTTAAAGTTAAGTTCGTTCCCTTCCAGCTCATGTTGCCCTTTAAAACTCAGGTTAAAGACTTTCCCTCCATTGCTCTGGTAACTGGTTACGATGAAAAGATTAATCTGTGCATTTGCCGGATCAAGGGCGTGGTTGACGTAGTTGATCTCTTGTTTCAGCACCGTCTTGTTACATTCGCAGTCGATGAACAGGTTGAGGCGCGCCTGGGCCGACAGACCGGAGGCAGCGAATAGGCAAATAAATACGAGGACTTGGGCAAAAAAAGGTAATCTCATGGCGTGCTTGGCTTTGGGAATGCGAAGTTAGTGTGATTACTACCCTAAGGGCAACCCCACAAGCACCCCATAATCTGGCATAAATATTTTTTTTAGAGGCCACTTTGGCTTTTTTTTGCGCGGCCGCTGGATGCAGGAGAAAGTTATTTGAGCAGGTAAACCTCAAACACACACCCGTCCTCCCAGGACTGACGCACATTTTGCTCCCTCCGCATGCGCGCCTCTCCATCGGTCCATCTCCCCGGAGCTACCCTTCCCGCACAAGTTTGGCTTGTACTCCCCCCCCCCCGGGGCTAAGGCATACTATAGATGCCTGATGGGCTACTACGCCTTCAACAAGCTCAGGGACCGGAATTCGTTCACTATGAGTATGCGTTAGCCCTACCCTTGGGGAGCTGTGTCCTATAATCTTGCAACTTGGAACCTGAGTCCCCTACCCCCGTGCCTCTGCCAAGGCTGCTTTATACACCCGTAACGCCCGTTCCCGGCCCCACTTATGTTCCACCAGCGGTTCTGCGGGGTAATCCGACGTACCGTATTCCCTCACCCAGCGTTTGACGTACTTATACTCCGGATCAAACTTTTTCTGCTGGCTCTCATAATTGAATATCCGAAAATACGGCTGCGCATCCGTCCCGCACCCGGCCGCCCACTGCCAGCCACCGTTGTTACTGGCCAGGTCGTAGTCCAGCAATTTCTCGGCGAAGTAGCTTTCGCCCCAGCTCCAGTTAATCAGTAGGTGCTTGGTCAGATAGCTGGCCACAATCATGCGTACGCGGTTGTGCATCCAGCCCGACTCATTTAACTGACGCATACCCGCGTCAACGATCGGGACACCGGTTTTACCCTCGCACCACGCTTTGAATTGTTTTTCATCATTTTCCCAGGGGATGGCCTGGTATTCCGGCCGAAAGGGTCCGTCCACCACCTTCGGAAAAGACTGGAGGATGTTGGAGTAAAAATCCCGCCAAACCAGTTCCTTGAGGTAAGTCTCGTTCAGGCCCAAAGCTTTACGCGCCTTGTCCCGGATGGAAATCGTTCCATGCCGAAAATGAACGCCCAACTCACTGGTCCCTTTGATGCCGGGAATATCGCGTGTCTCGTTGTAGGTGCGGATGATCTTCCGCGATACCTCTTTCGATGGGATGTCAGGTTGGACCTCTTTGAAGCCCATATCCGCCAGGGAAGGAATAGGTTCCTTTACTTTCCCCTGCCACAGATTAGCGAAGTATTTCTCCGTTGGGTAAGGTTTCAGGTAATAGCTGATTTCGCCACCTTCAAAGGGCACCATCCTGCTTTCCATAATGAACTTCCACTTGCGCCAAAAAGGCGTGTAGACCGTGTATGGGCCACCGGTGTTCTTCGGTACTTCGTGGCTTTCGAAGATGATGTGGTCTTTATAATCATGGAGTCCGACGCCATCTTTCGCCAACAGCTCCTTCACCGCTAGGTCGCGGACTTTCGCGTAGGGCTCGTAGTCGCGATTGGTGTAAACGGCAGCGAGGTCAAACTCCTTCTTGATGTTTTCCCAAACCTGGAGAGGTTTGCCGTAGAAAACCCGCAAATCACTTCCATGCTCCCGGTAGGCCTCAGCTAATGCGCTAACGCTGTCGTGAATGAATACCACCCGGCCATCTTCTGAGGGCAGTTTGCTCAGGATCTCGGAATCGAAGATGAAGATCGGGAGCACGGGGCCACCTGCTTTAAGCGCTCGGTAGAGGCCGGCGTTATCGGAGATGCGGAGGTCGCGGCGGTGCCAGAAGATGGTCAGAGAATGAAACATGAAGGTTTAATATCAAAGTCGCCCACATGGTTCACTTTAGGGAGGGCCTAAAAACTTCTCCCCCTGCCAGCAAAGGCGATATATCAAATGTAATGATGACCAGTAAGCACTTGGTTGAGGCTGTCCCCACCCGAACGGTTTGCCCCACAATGAATTCGGGTGGGGACACCCTCCACCGAGCACGAAGCACATTCCTCAACCGATCATACATATGCAGCCACGAACGAAGTGAGCGAAGCTGCATGGCAGTACTATCCACTACCAAGCGCGTAGCGCATCTACCAAGAAAATGAGTGCAGCGGGTTTTCGTCTAATCAATCCCGCCAATTCCATATCACAATGATCCAGTCCTTACCCGTTTCTTCGGAAGTAAAGCGGAGCAGGTCCTCGAACCCCACCCTTTCGTGTACCCGCAGCGAGCGCTTATTCCGGGCATCGATGGCCGTGATCAGATAGGGATAATGCAGGCTGTAACAGGAGCGCATGTATTTGAACATCCGGTCGGCTACGCGTTGGCCCCGGGCTTCTTCGGCTACACATAACTGCCCCATCACGAGATAACCTGCGTCTCCCAGCCGGCCTCCTCGATGGATGGCCTCATTCTGCCGGTGAAAAAGTTCGGTTAGTGCAGGGACGTCGTTGGCGAAATCGCGCTTCATCGTCAGGGCGTAGCCGACGACCCGAGTGCCGTCTTTAGCGATGACGGTAGCGGCGGCAGTATTCATTGCTTCCAGCACCTTATATTCGTGAACGGCGGTGACAAAGCCCTGGTCCTTCGCCGTCTCTTCGTCGACGGTAGACAGGTGGTTCGTTCTTTGGAGCGCTATGATCTGCTTAAGCTCGGTTTTTTTCCGGGCTAGGGTGATGCGGATGGGATTTTCCATGGGGGCTGAGTTTCGCTGTAAGTTAAGGACGGTTTCGGGGGGGGCAGCCCCGGACTGCGTATCCTGGACTGCGCATCCTGGACTGCGTATCCTGGACTGCGTACCCTGGACTGTGTAT
>JBLHRW010000295.1:0-6482 GCA_047626445.1 Neolewinella sp. | reverse complement strand
ACCGGTTTGCACTTCCGTGCCGTCGGCGCGGGTGCGTACTTCCGGAGTGAGTACTTCGCCCAGTCGGTTGTCGTAGCGCAGGGCAAAAACATTAGCGGAATAGGCCAGTTTACCCGCAATGCCTCTGACGCCAGCATCGGCGGTGTAACCATTTTCATCGGAGATGTCCGGATCAACCTGGAAGGAGGGGTTGACGGTCCGTATGTCGTTAAAGGTGACCGAGCGGTAATTCTGACTGATGTTACCGAAGAATTCCAAATCGTCCGATGGGCGGTAGCTCACCCCGACGCCGAGCAAGACGAGGTTTCGTTCAAAAGTCCGGTCATCGGGAAATTCTTCGTCGCGGATGGGGTTCCCCGCCAGGTCAAAATCAATGCTGCGGAAGGTGCCCAGGCTTTCGGTTTTGATGTACTCGTACCGTAGGCCAGGGGTGATGCTAAGTCGTTCGTTTAGGTAAAGGATGTGTTCGCCGAATAAGGCAACGTTACGGTTGGGAAAACTGAAAGCTGATTGGTTGGGGAACGACGGATAATCTGTCGTCGCCAACCGGAAATCAGCATCGGTTCCGTTTGAACCCGGGCCCTGAAACGCGGTATTGTCGGCCTTATAGTATTTAGCGCCCAGCAGGAATACGGCGTTTCTTGATCCGAGCTTGTACCGGTGCAGGAGGCGCCCTTCAGCGCCCCAGTTGTTGAAGGTGCCGGAGATCAGGTCACGTGGGGCGGAAAGGTCATCGACCTGGCTGACCCTGTTGGTCCGAAAGCCGACCGCGTTGCGCGCGGCATCAAGACCGAAGACGTTCAGGCTAAGGGTCGTCTGGTCGTTCAGCTTGTGGTCCCACCGCAGGTTGAACAACTGCCAGTCGACGGCAAACCAGTTTCGGGTGCGGTTACTTTGTAAAGGGTCATTGTAAAACTGTGCGTCGGTAAGGCCGCCCGACTGTTGTGCCACATAATCGAGGTAGGTGTATTCGAGGCTGATCTTACTGTTTTCGGTCAATTCGTAATCCAGGTGGAGAAAGGCATTGTGGCTGCTAAATCCAGAATTTGGCCGGAAGCCATCTCCTCGTTTAGAGTTGTAATAGCCGTAGTAGCCGAGTTTTCCCACGGTACCGCTTATCGCATTGAAGCTGGTGAACAGGCCGAAGCTGCCTACGGTTTGTCGGCTGGTGAGGGAGATTTTCTTGCGCGGATCAGGCTTGCGGAAAACGAAGTTAATGAGGCCCCCAAACTGAGAGCCGTACTGCAAGCTGGCGGCGCCACGAATCACCTGAATTTCGGAGAGGGCCTCGGCTGGCGGCGTGTAGTAGCTTTCGGGGTACCCCAATACATCAGCGCTGATGTCGTAGCCGTTTTGGCGCGTGTTAAAGCTTGCCGACCGGTTGGGGTCGAGGCCACGCCCGCCGATGCTGAGTTGTAGCCCGGCATCATCAGATTCGTAAATATTGAGGCCGGAAACCTCGGCGTACAGTTGGCGAGCCTGGTTGCTGGCTACGTTGGCGGTCAGGGCGTCGAGCCGAACCACTTCGGTCTTCTTGCCAGCATAAATGGCGGTGCCCTCCACGGCCCGCAGCCGGGTAAGGGCAAAGCGTTTTTCTCCCTCGGCTATGACGGTGACTGCCGCCAGGTTGAGGAGGATGGGGGAGAGTTGGGTCGTGAATTCGGTCTGTGGTCCCGTGATGGCTACCAGCTCCGTTTTACTGGCAAAACCTGGGGTGAAAAATGTGAGTGTTAGGGACGTAAGTTGATCATCGGCAACAATGGTCGTTTTACCCACGCGATTCGTTTCGTATACCCGGCCAGTTTCTTCCACGAAAACCTCTACGGAAGACAATAGCTCGTTTTCTTCCTGGCTAAGCACGGTAACAAGGAGCGTTTTTTGGGCGCTGACGCAGGTGCAGAGAAGGGCAGAAAGAAGCAAGGTGAACAAGGCGGTATCCCGTCCCTTGAGTCGGAAGGTATTATAATCCATAAATCTCTTCTTCAAACGGCATCAACCACTCCGTGCGGGGCGTGTCGCAGGTTATCGTTGTTAGGTCAGTATCAGGGTTAACGTAGACTCTGCTGCCCCTTCCATTGAGGGCGACGTAACTCTCGGCGAACACGGCTGGTAAAGGTCCGTCTTTTTGCCGGTGTTCGGAAGCCAGGAAGTGGGCAAACTCCAGAATGAAGTCAGGTTGCGTTGCCAACTGCTTTTGCTGGAAGGTGGAGAGGTAGTTCCCTGGGTCAATGCTTCTGCGTCTTCCGGTGTTTGGGTCTTCGATCTTGTAAGTCAGGTAGCCTGCCTTTTCCATTAGCATTACCCGCCAGCTGAACCGGTAGCCTTCCTCGGTCCAGAACAGCTCACCGGGGTGGAGGGCATAGCGCCAGGGGAGGAGGAGGTGGAGTAGGAGAATCAGGGCTATGACGATACTGGATAGGCTAAGAGTACTTTGTTTTTTGTAGTAACTCGTACTTCTACCTAAGTACTTTTTTTCAACGGTGCTCGCCGTCGATTCCTCTGCTCCTTCATTCGTTCCCGGCACCTGCGGCCCCGCCACTAGATGTGACCCTTGATTACTCCTCCATGAACTCCCCGAAGGACCTTTCTTCATAGTTGCCTCCTTGATCTTCAAGGCAGTTCCGATTTTTCGAAGAACCATAAGTATGCGCTCATGCACCCCCGCATCAAAAAACACTAATGCACTCACGATCATGATGTACGGAAACATCCCGATCGGGAATAATACCCGGGTCAAGACGTGGAAAACGACGACTAAAACAAAGGCAAATACCCGGGTAGGTCGCCAAAGTAAGAGAAAGGGAATCAAGAGGTCATACGCCGCCCCCGACCAGGCAAAACCGTAGTGGACCCAACGCTGTTGCAGCAGCTCGCCCAATAAGGGGATATCGTATTTGGCCGGTAACCAAATGGCGAGCGGTTGGGCCTCCAAGAGCCAGTCAGAATTTAGCTTGGCGAGCCCGGCATAAAAGTAAACAACACCGACAAAAAGCTTCAGGCTGTCTATCGTCCAGCGCGGGATTGTAACGGTTTTTCGGCCACGCGCGTCGATCGAAAAATAATCCGCCGCCGGCAGCCAGATGAGGACAAAACTCAACAGCGTAATGAAATAGTAATGGTTGAGGTAGGTCGTTTTATCCATCAGCTCGATGTACGTGAAGCTGAGGAAAAAGGTGACGATGGCTAGCCGGTACTTCCAGCCGAGCATTACCATCAGGGCAGAGGCGAATGCCGCTCCGAAGAGCACATACGTCCAACTACCCAGCGGCTTAGCCCACTCGAAATACCGGTAACTGAAAAAGTAAGTCGGTTCCAGGTACAGCTTTTCAATCCATCCGTTGGCCCAGAACCTAACGATGCTCAACGCCATCATCAGCCCGAAACCGATCCGGAAGACGGCGAGGGGAGCGGGGGAGGTAGCGTTATATAGTCGGTAGTTCATAGTCTAGTAGTTCATACTTCGGTAGCACCAGTAGGTAGGACCCCGTAGGACCCTCGCGGTATAATCGCGAAGCGATTAATTTGCAAGGGTCCTGCTGGTGTCCGTTTCCCAAAAGGGTTAGCCCACATTTCGTGCCCCTTATAGACTATTGAACCATAAATCAGTCCCCATCAGCATCCACATAATCGATGTTGATGCTCAGTGCCTGTACCATGTCTACCTTCAGCAGAACCACCAGCTTTTGCATCTCGTCGTAGAGCTGGAGCATCTGGCCGTTGTCTATTCCTACCTGCTCAGCGTAGCTGTTCGAAAGGTCAGCACTTGCCGCTTCGATGACCGCGAACTGCGATACGATCTGGCTGCTCAACAGTTCGCCGTCTCTGCTTACGGCCAGTACGTCCAGGTATTCCTTCAGTCCTTGGTTGGAGAAGAAGTCGCTGCTGGCACGCAGTGCTTCCACAAACAGCTCTTTGGCGTAGCCGGCATACAAGGCTTCAGCCCGGTTAGCTAACGGCGCGTCGCTGAAAATACCGGCAGGAATACCGACTTTGCCAGCACGCAGAAACTTTTCGTAATGGAAGATATAATCGTTCACCGTCCGGTCAATACTGGCGGTGGCAGAGCTGCCGTCATTCTGGATGAATAGATCTCGGGAAGTACCGTTCCAGTCAACCAGAACTGACTTGTTAAGCGTGGCTATACGGGCAATCAATGTAGCGGCGTAAGCACGATAGTTTTCTTCCGCTATCAGTTGATCACTTTCAGCATGAAGCAAAAATTCTAGCGCCGGGAAACCCTGTGCTGCAGTGTTTGTCGGCAGCTCGAGGTTCGCATTTCCGGAGGCTATGTTCTCACGGATAAGGTCAACGTTTGTAGGATAGGTGTTCAGTAATTCCCGCAGGCGGACTTCTTCGCCTTTACCGAGAATAAAGGGGTCCAGCCCCTGGAATGACAGGTAGGCGGACTTGAAGGCGGCCCGTAAACTGACCAGGGTGGCCTCCTCCGGAGCTGCTGTGAACGCATCATTAGCCGCAGCTAAGGCTTCCAATTCGGTATTTAAGTCGGTAAGCGCCGGAATGATGACTTCGTCTGCCCAATCGGTCAACATTCCACGCCGATCAAATGAGGGCAGCATCGGACCATCATCGTCGCCTCCTACCGGATCGGTACAGGCGGAATATGTCAGTAGTGGCAGCAGCAGAAAAATCAGATAGCGAGACATAATGGTAATCAATTGAAAATGAAGAATACAAAACACCCCGCTCTTCGACTTTAGCGAGACCAATCGGGAATAGCTTAAGACGAAGAGCAAGGAATAAAGTTTTGGGATTACTAACTTAGCTACCTGCCTCCTCTACGGAAATACCATAGGCGGTAGCTATTTCATTGGCGATGGTGGCGAGGGTGGTGGTGTCAACGTCCCAGAAACCATTGCCGGAGGCATTGGTGAGGTCACTGATCCATCCGTCAACCGTCGTAGGATCTTGTCCGTTGACGAAACGTAAGCTGTAGATGAAGCCGTAACCTTCGCTCAGGTCGTGGAAGGCACCGCCGAAGTTAGCTGGTGTAGTAGTGAGGGCTATTTCTCCCTGCTTGAGGTAGTAAACGGCGCGTACGGCGAGTATTTTGGTCAGGTTGTCTTTGATGATGGTTGCCTGGCGATCCCGTTCTTCGTAGTCTCCGGCAACGATGGCGGCCCGGCCGGTACGTAAGGCCAGTTCTGTTGCTGCAGCTATTCCGGCGTAATCTTCGTCCGCTTCCAAGCGACCGAGGTATTTGTTGAGGAAGCTATCACCGGCGCCGAGGTCGTCCAGCGGCTTCGCACGGTCCTGGGAACCGCCGAAGAGGTAGCCGAAGGCTTCGTCCCACTTGTGCTCCATATTGGTGTAAGGCTTACCCTCAACTACGGTGCCCAGGTCATTGTCTGCACGGTTAGTGCTTTCGTCTAGCACCGAAATACTTAGGTAGTTGTTAACGGCCTGGTCGTACATGAGGGCGCCAATTAGAGATTTGACAAATGCCTGGTTATATTCCAGCCCATTTGCGTTTACGTAGCGCACGGAGCTGCCGTCGGCAAGCTGGCCGGCCTGGCCGATGGAGGCCACTTCGTTGCGGCTGGGAAATATGTCGTTGACCTGGGACAGGAGTAACTCGTCCATGGTGGTTCGGATGGCCGCCGTAGCCGTGGTATTGGTAAAGAAAAGGTCGATACTGGCGGCTACTTTGGAGCGGATGGATTTGGTGGATGCATTCAGGTTCGCATCGGTAAACGGCATGGTTCCTTCAGTATTCAGGAACATATTGGAAAGGCCTTCTGTGGTCTGGTCGAAGTCGAGTAGTGCGGCCGCTAGCTCATCTGCCATCGCAAGTCTGGTCGTCTGGCCCGAGAAGAGAACCGTAGATTGCGCGTCACGTGTGAAACTGTAATCTGAGGGCACTTCCAGTACCGGGCGCGTGTCGTCATCGTCCTGGCAACCGCTGAACATTAGTGTGTTGCCTAAAAGGGCGAAAAGTAGAAAGTAACGAGTCATATTGGGGCAGTTTTATCTATACTGATTCTTAATAACGCAAATGTAGACCACTTTGACCGAAGTAAACAAGCGTTTCGTTCCTTATTTTGAATTTGTCTAAGTAGTTTAACATTAGTGTTGCTTTTTTGTGACAGTGGGGAAGGTGGGGAAGGGAACCACTAAGGCATCAAGACACTAAGGGACCTTAGTACGGGGCTTTGCGATTACGTAAAGGACTTGTCGGTTTTATTGTAAGGATGCTTTAGGAAGTACCATCAGATCAAGCAAACCATGAGATTCAGCTGTAAAAATAAAACGGTAGCCATTCCGATAGGTTTGCTTACTCGATGAGTAAGGGGCCGTGCTCACGATGACCTTCTCCGTCGCCAAAGATTACACTGTACTAGTGGTCGAGTTCTTAAGTCTTCGAACATTTAACGCAGGCAGCGCGGTGCTGGACGACCAGCTGGAAGCCGATCATAGCCATAGCTACCTGAGGTTTTCAGTTGGGAAGTACAGCGCCGCGATGG
>JBLHRW010000294.1:0-6541 GCA_047626445.1 Neolewinella sp. | reverse complement strand
TCAAGATTGAAGTTGGTGCTAGTTAGAACGCCGGCAGCGCGGTGCTGGACGACCAGTTGAAAGCCGATCATAGCCGTAGCTACGTGAGGTTTTCAGCTGGGAAGTACAGTGCCGCGATGGTAAGTTATAACTGTACCGAACTTTGATCTTGATGCACTAGGGCAATCCCTTGCGGTCGCCCTTGCTGGGCCACGTTTTAGCTACGCTGCTACTTGTCGCCTCATGTGGCCGACCCTAGTATCGCTTATGACAAAATATCATGAATCACATCTCCGCTAACGTCCGTCAGGCGGAAACGTCGGCCCTGGTATTTATAAGTAAACTTCTCGTGGTTAATCCCCAGCTGATGCAAGAGCGTTGCCTGGAAATCGTGAACGTGTACGGGATCCTTTACAATGTTGTAGCCGAACTCATCGGTTTCGCCGTAGGTGATTCCTGGCTTCACGCCGCCGCCGGCCATCCAGATGGAAAAGCAGCGGGGGTGGTGATCACGACCATAATTAGCATCCGTCAAAAGCCCCTGAGAGTAATTGGTGCGGCCAAATTCACCACCCCAGACGACCAGGGTCTCATCGAGCATGCCGCGTTGCTTGAGGTCCATTATCAAGGCGGCTGAGGCCTGATCAACGTCTTTTGCCTGGTTTGCGATGGCACCGGGCAGGTTGTCGTGTTGGTCCCAGCCCATGTGGTAAAGCTGGATAAACCGGACGCCTTTTTCGGCCAGTCTTCTAGCCAGTAATGCATTTGCGGCAAAGGTGCCGGCCTGCATCGACTCTGCGCCGTACATTCGATAAATATGATCGGGCTCACCGGAAGTATCCATAATCTCAGGAACAGAAGACTGCATTCTGTAGGCCATCTCATACTGCGAGATACGGCTGGAGATCTCTGGATCTCCAAATTCTTCCTGGTGCTTGTGGTTCAGGTTGGCGACCAGATCAATCATCTTCCTGCGCGACTGCCGGCTCATGCCCTTTGGGTCTTGCAAAAAGAGCACGGGGTCTTTGGCCGAACGAAACTGAACGCCCTGGTGCAGGGAGTGTAAAAAGCCATTGCCCCACAAACGACTGTACAGCGGTTGGCCGAACTTTCGTCCGGTGCCTCTGGAAAGTAATACCGTAAAAGTGGGCAGGTTCTCATTCATACTGCCTAACCCATAACTCAGCCAGGAGCCGATGCAGGGGCGACCGGGTTGTTGTGATCCGGTTTGGAAAAAGGTAATGGCCGGATCGTGATTTATCGCATCGGTATGCATGGACTTGATGATGCAAATGTCATCTACCACCTTTGAGGTGTAAGGTAGTAACTCGCTCAGTTCGGAACCACTCTGCCCGTGTTTCTTGAAGGCGAATTGGGAGCCTACCAGAGGAAAGGTATCCTGGCCCGAAGTCATGCCAGTAAGTCTTTGCCCTTTTCGGACGCTTTCTGGCAAATCCTGTCCGCGCATTTTATTAAGTAAAGGCTTATGGTCATATAATTCAAACTGCGAAGGGCCGCCACTTTGGAATAAATAGATAACGCGCTTCGCCTTGGGCGCGAAGTGTAGTTTGCCCGATGAAAGGATACCGTTTAGCTTATTGGCAATATCGCCTTCGGCCATACCGCCACCTTCTCCGATGCCGCATCCCAGTAGACTGGTTAGTGCTGCTCCACCAATGCCAAGTGCTGATTTGGAGAGGAATGCCCTCCGGTTCATATTGTATTGCCGATCTTTTATTTCCTTGTGCATCCTATGATCTGCTTATTGATTCATCTAAATTGTAAATAGCGGCAGCCACCATCGCATAAGCGGCCAACTCTGGAGCTGGTAATAAGTCCTTCTGCCCCGAATCACCGATGGCCAAAAAGGAAACGGCGTTTTCCGGAAGCAACTCAAACTGTTGCTTCTCGTCTTCAAAATAAGCCACTAAAGCGGCAATTTGATCCGCCTGCGGTTGCCTGCTGGTGGCCGCTTTGTACATGAAGCTGATCCTGTTTTCCAGCCCTTCCTGGGATGCAATAGCCCGGTAGGCCAAGTTGCGGGCGCCTTCGATGATCTGCGGGCTGTTCATCATCACCAAAGCCTGTAAGGGAGTTGAGGTAGTTTCCCGGCTCACCATACAGAAATCGCGCGTTACGGCGTCAAACGTCATCATGTCAGGTGGCGGCACCGTTCTTTTCCAAAAGGTGTAGAGGCTTCTGCGGTATTGTTTTTCGCCTTTGTCTATTTCATAGCCAAACGAGCTTCCGCCGCCACCGCCAACAACTTCTTGCCACAAGCCCTCAGGCTGGTAAGGCTTTACACTGGGGCCGCCAATCGTTGGTACCAACAATCCGCTGGACGCCAGAATATGGTCTCTAATTTTTTCAGCAGATAACCGGGTTCTATTGCCTCGCGCGTACAGGCTATTCTCCGGGTCGTTTTCAATTTGATCTTCGGTAGTGATAGAACTCTGCTGGTACGTTGATGACAGCAGGATGTACCTCAGAATACTTTTCATGTCCCAACCATTCTCGATAAACTTATAAGCCAGATGATCCAACAACTCAGGGTGAGAGGGTAGGGCGCCTTGCGCACCAAAGTCATCGGGCGTACCTACCAGGCCGCTGCTAAAGCACATCATCCAGAGCCTGTTGACCATGACCCTGGAGGTCATGGGATTATCTTCATTGAATAACCATTCCGCCAGCCCTTTACGGTTCTTCTCGTAGCCGTCAAAACTAAGTACCGCCGCTGGCGTGGAGGGAAATACTTCTTGTTTCGGATTATCGTAAGCCCCTCTTCCCAGTACGAAAGTATTTCGTGGCACTTCCATTTCTTCCATCACCATGAGTTCAATCTGCGCTACGGTGTCCAGGTTTTGGATGAAGCCAATCTTTTCTTCAATGTTTTCAGCAGTTAGCGTCAGGAATGGGCTAGGGGTTTCACTATACCCTATCAATCCTTTCTCGGGCACATTATTGAAAAAGGAAAACAGGCTGTAATAGTCCTCTTGCGAAATGGGATCGTACTTATGGTCATGGCATTTGGCACACTCCACGGTAAGCCCTAGAAAGGCCTTGCCAAAAGTCATGGTGCGATCCGAGACGTATTCTATCCGGTATTCTTCGGGGATTACGCCGCCCTCCTGGGTTATTTTGTGGTTGCGGTTAAAGCCCGTCGCAATTACTTGTTCCAGGCTGGCATTCGGCAATAAGTCTCCGGCTAGTTGCCAAATGACAAATTGATCATAGGGCATGTTGTTTTTAAAGGCATGGAGCACCCAATCGCGCCATGGCCACATCACCCGTTCCAGGTCATCCTGATAGCCGTGCGTGTCTGCATAACGGGCTACATCCATCCAGAAGGCCGTCATGTTTTCGGCGTAGGCCGGCGTATTTAGGAATTGATCAACTACCTTTTCGTAAGCGTTCTCATCGGTGTCATTGACAAAAGCATCGATCTCCTCCGGTGTTGGCGGTAAGCCCCGAACGTCAAAAGAAACCCTGCGGATCAACAGCTCTTTTTGGGCACTTTTTGCTGGTTGTCTTCCGGCAGTTTCAATCTTAGCCAGGATAAACTGGTCGATACCGTTACTAACGAAATCTTCCTGCACTACCGCCGGTAATTCCGGATCGCTAATGGGCTGAAACGACCAATGGTCTTCGTAGTTAGCACCTTGTTGTATCCATTTTTTCAGTACGGCCCGTTCGTAGTCATTCAGTGTCAGGTTAGATTCGGGCGGCGGCATTATAAATGCTTCGTCCTTTGAAATAATCCGATCTAGCAGTGTGCTCGCTTCCAGATCACCCGGAACGATAGCGTAGTGGTCCAGTTCATCTCCCAACGCCACAAATGCAGCATCGGGATTACTCAGCGAGAGCCCCGCTTCTATTTTTGTCTTGTCGGGACCATGGCAAGCATAGCAGCGATCAGCAAGAATGGGCCGCACGTGGTAGTTGAAGGAAATCTGGTCGGGCAGTGATTTGTCTGCACCGGTGCTTTGGTCCTGAAAGTCTACAACAGTATTTTCCTTGGTGTTACAGCTTGTCATCAAGCTCGCTAACCAAATGGCGGCAATACAGGAGCAGAGGACTAGTATTTTTTTGGTCATGGATGGTGGTGGATGGGCTTGCGTAAATATTGACTAAAGTTAGGGCAAAATAATAGATGTACGGTAGCGCAAGACCCTCCACCTCATGTCGCGGTGAGCTTGTAATTGCTCTGGGGTACCTGAATTGTTTATAGCTGATTGGTCTTTTGGCGGATCATCTGGCTGCAGTTTTGGGCGCGGCCGCAGGTGCGGGGAAAAGGATAAAGGAGCAAAGGGGGGGATTATTGGACCCCCTACCCCTAAAAGCTTCCCCTGCACCCGCGTCCGCGCCCAAATTGGTGCTATTGGTCTATTGGCGCATAAGAACAGACCAATAGGCCAATAACGCGAATCAAGGGCTAAATTCTAGATCGGACGCTCGCAGGTCAATTTGCAGCTTTGATGCGAAGCATCAAAGCTGCAAATCGACGCTACGAGGTCCTTGCCTCTCAAGACGAAGCAAAAGGTAGTACCCCGTAGCGTCCCTAGCGGTATAATCGTGAAGCAATTATGCAGCTAGGGTCCTGCGGGCGTCCGTTTCTGAGACGCTTTAGCCCTTGATTCGCGTCAATAGACCAATAGACCAAATTAAGGCGTCCGCACCCGGGTAGTCTCCTGAATCCAGCACTCCACCTTAAAGGAATCTCCCACCTTGATCCCACGCTGGAAGATGTCGGACTTGGAAGGCATGTACTGGGTGTAGCGGTTGATCAGTTTATTGGCTTTGTTGGCCAGGTCGGGTTGAATCCGTTTCGCCTGCTGCCACTTATCGATGGCTGGCCAGGTGACGATCTGGGAGTCAAAGCCGGTACCGGGCCCACAAAGTGGCCCAGAGCTGGCGTAAAGTGTACCGATGAGCATGTAGGGTTCGCCCGTATTGGGGTCGGCAGCAGCGGCCTTGCGGGCATAGCTGCGCGCCTGGCCAAAGTTGCGCTTATGACTGTAGTAAACCTTGGCTACGTAGAGGAAGTAACGGCCTTTTTTCTCCGCATCGTCCGTTTCGTTGGCAGCTTGTTCGAATTTTTCGATGGCGCAGTTGTACTCGCCACTTTCCAGGCAGTTGAAGGCTTCCTTCAGGGTAGAAGGGCCGCTGTTGACAATGACGCGGCAGTTGGTTTCGTAGGCAGCTTTGAGCTCATCGAGCTCAGGAGTGCCTTCGGCACACTTGCCGTAGCGCAGCCGGCTGTAGGCGGTGCGGATGGCGTCACAATCCGTCGGATTCTCTTTGTACTCGCCGTAGTACTGGTCAATATAGTACTGGCAGCCGTAGAAATCTTCCACAGTTTCAAAGTAGCGGAGGGTTTCGGGGGCGTAGGCATTGATGGTGTTCCAGGCGGTGCATGCGGCACCTTTACACTCGGCCAGCCCTTTGGCCAGGCGGGTTTTCAGGGCGATAACGATCACCTTGGCTTCTGCCACGTCGATCTTTCCGTCCCGGTGCTGTTCTACGACCAATTTGGACATGGGGTTGATGATGAAGTAGTTGAGCTTCTCGGCGCCGTCGATCTCGATACTTTCCTTGAACAAGGCGTAAATCTCGTCATCGGTTGCGGAGCCCGGGTAGGTGTAGTAACTGTCGAAGCCCTGGATGGCGGCCATGTAGCCGTTCCCCGGGTAGCACCGGCGAGCCTCCTGATAGAGCATCAGGATGGTATCGCCATAGGTTTCTTTACGGTCGGGGAAGTCTTTGGCTAACTGGGTGTAAAATACGACCCCGTCGGAGTAGACGGTGGGCCGCTTACCGTCGGCGGCAGGGCTGATGGCATAGACTTTTCGCCAGTATTTCATGGCTCCCTTCATGTCCTTACCCTTTAACATCTGACGGTAGATGACGTAGTTGTCGGTCGCATCGCCCGGGTTAGGGGTGTCGGAGAATTTTTTACACGGGCTCAGGTTGGCGTCTGCGGTTGGCTTGGGAGTCGTAGTCGGTGGCGTAGTTGTTGTGCCTGTCGTTGGCCCGGCAGCCTTGGGCGTACAGGCTAAAAAACAGAGGAAAATAAGGGATGAGAAGAGGTGAACTAGAGGGAATCGCAGGGTCATATTAGCCATAAAGTTGGTTGTCGGTAGTATAAAGATGCTAAACCCTTTTGATTTAGGCGTACGAGAGCAATAAAATCGTATTATTTTTGCGGCATAATAGCCCCAAAATGAAAAAACATAATTTTTTCGCCGGTCCGGCGATCCTCCCTGCTCCCGTGTTGAAGCAAGCTGCTGCCGCGGTAACTGACTTTGCTGGCATGGGCCTGTCCATCCTGGAAATCAGCCACCGTTCTCCGGAATTCGTTGCGGTCCTCGACGAAGCTGAAGCCCTCGTTAGAGAACTGTTGGACGTTTCTGATGAGTATGGTGTACTGTTCCTTACGGGCGGTGCCAGCAGTGAGTTTTACCTCACGGCGATGAACCTGCTCAACGAAGACGATACCGCCGGTTACATCGATACCGGCGCCTGGTCTGCCAAAGCCATCAAAGAAGCCAAAATATTTGGCCAC
>JBLHRW010000293.1:0-6544 GCA_047626445.1 Neolewinella sp. | reverse complement strand
TCAAGTCCCAGACCCGCGTGATTGCTGGAGGTATAGTCGGTATCCCGGTTAGCAAATTCTCCCGCGGCATTCCGAAACCCGAGCACGGTGTAGGGTAGAATCTTGAAGTACCGACCGACGGTAGCATTCACCCGCCAGGTACCTGCCGGGTCGAGGCGGTAACTCAGCGAGCCACGCGGACTAAAGGTCCGGAGCGGATTAGCCCCACCGTCCGTAAACGTATTACCGTCCACCCGCACGCCAACGGAAACATCGAGCTTACCATCCAGCACCGTAGTAGTGGCCTGACCGAAGAGTCCAAAACGGATAAAATCCAGATCGGAAGAAAACTGCTGGTCGCGTATAAGGTCTTCGGTAGTATTGGTGTACAAAGCCCGGGTAAGGTTAGCGCCTCCGGTAATTGACCAGTCCCCCACGAAGCGGGTGTAGTCGTAGCGTAGTTTTTGCTCCGTTTCCCGGCTGGTGGTTTCCAGCAGCAGCCCGGTTTGGGCTTCGTTGTCCGTGAATCGGCTGAAAGTATTATCGAGTACGTTGACGCTGGCCGTGGTGGTCATCAGCCCCTTGCCGTTTTTGAGGCGGCGTTTCCAGCCGATGCCCCCCGTGGACGTCCATTGCTTGATGATCGGAACCTGCTCCAGCTGGGCGGCGCGCTCGGGCTCGAACTCGTCATCGCTTTCTACCGTGAAGTTGTCAATGCCACCTATTCCCGTCAGGTAGACCGTATTATAATCATCGATCTTGTGGTTGATCTTGTATTGGTAGTCCCAGTAGTCTGGGCGAATGGGTAATCCGATTGCTGCGAACAGGAACTGCAAGTAGCTGCGGCGAACGGACAGTAGGTAACTGGTGTTCGATTCCGTCTTGTCTTTTTTTAGCAGCGGGCCTTCGGTCGTAAGCGCCGCTTCGCTGGCGCTGATCCGCAGGTTTGTCTGGCGTTCCCGGCGGTTACCGACGCGCTGGTCAAACTGCAGTACACCGCTCAACGGATTGTCGTAGCGTGCGTCGAAGGCCGAGCTGGCCAGCTCAACGCCTTCGATGAAATCAACGTTAAGCAGGCCTACCGGACCGCCCGCGCTGCCCTGGGTGCTGAAGTGGTTGATGTTCGGGATCTCGATGCCGTCCAGGTAGTAAACGTTCTCGTTCGGCGCACCTCCACGAATGATCACGTCGTTACGGAACCCCGCTACCGACCCCTGGATACCCGGCAAACTCTGCACCACCTTGGCGATGTCGTTATTGCCGCCCGGGTAGGTCTTGATCTCGTCCGGCGAAAGCCGTTGCAAAGAGAGTGGGGTGGTGCGATCGGTTTGAAACGGATTAGCCCGTACTACGATCGTTTCCAGTTCCGTCTGTGTTTCCCGTAGCTCGAAATTGATGGCGTCATTACCCTTCGACTGCACGATCACGTTACTCCGTGTCGCCGTTTCGTAGCCCAGGTAGCTGGCTGAAACATTATAGCTGCCGGGCGTGATGCCGGTCAACTCATACTTTCCGTCCAGGTCTGTAACGGTACCAATTTGCCCGCTACCAATTCTTACGGTTACCCCAATCAAGGGTTCGGTCGTAAGGCCGTCGATGACCGTACCGTAGAGACTGACGGTGGTCTGGGCGTGGACGCAGGTGCAAAATAAGGCAAGGAGGATAAGCAAGGAGATACGCATAATCAACTTAATAAAGATAAGGGACAATGAGGTCCAATAAGTGTGGTGAGGAGCAAAAGTTACCGCTTCAACACCATCTTATTAAAGAGGTTCTCGTCAACCGTCGGGCCAAGAGCAATCTCCTGCACAATGAAGCCAGTTCCTTTGTCTTTCTTGAAGCCTTCAAAGCGCGGCTTGATTCTAGGCCCGGTTGTTAAACAATCTCCGCCTTCATGCGCTTAATTTTACCACCACTACCTTCATCTTACTGAAACTTTAATACCATCGCGCTTCCCGATCATATTCTGTTTGTCCTGCTAGGGATCGTCCTTCCCATAATTCTCCTCGTCTCCGGAAACCGGCGACGCAAGGCTACGCCAATTCATTGGTCTCCGCAGATGAAGGTGAGCCTGTATTACGGCAATGGTCTGCTGCTCTTCGGCATGGCTGCAGCCGTAGCACTGGTAAGCTGGCTGGCCGGCCGGCCACTTAAAGCGTTCGGACTGGGCTGGGGGGAAATTCCCTACGACCTTATCGCGGTACTGCTGCTTGCAGGTTTTTTGGCACTCTACCTGGTAGACCTTTTTCGGGAGATGGGAAATGCGGCGAGTAGAGAAGAAACACGGCGGGAATTCAGCCGGCTCGGGTTCATGCCTGCCACGGCGGGCCAGTTTCTGCACTTCATTTTTCTGGCGGTTGCCGCCGGAGTGGGGGAGGAGATCGTCTATCGGGGCTTTATGATCAGTTACCTGACCAGTTTACTCGGCGATACCGGTTGGGCAGTGGCCGTCGTATTAATCTTTCCCGCTATCGCCTTCGGCTTCGGACATGTGTATCAGGGCTGGAAACCGGTCATGAAGATCATCGCCATGGCGGTGCTGTTCGGTTTCTTCTATTTTCGCACCAATACGCTTTGGCCGCTGATGCTGCTGCATACGGCGATCGATGTGTTGGGGGGGCTGCTTAGTTGGTATTTGTTGGGCAAAGAAGCTAGGAACTAGCTCCTAGCTCCTACTCTCCTATCTCCTAGCTCCTAATTTATAATAAGGCGCGGCCGCAGGGGGAAAAGTGAGGTTAAAGGAGCAATGTAATTACTACCAGCGACGGATTCCCAGGGTTTCTGGTTAAAGAATCAAATGAGATTATTTGAAAATATTTAGCCTACACGGTTGTGAGAGTAAAAAACAAGTATTACCTTTGCGTCCGCTTCGAGAGAAGAATGGCTGTGTAGCTCAACTGGATAGAGCACTTGACTACGAATCAAGAGGTTTCAGGTTCGAATCCTGACACGGTCACTAACGACAAGGAAGATTTTCTTCCAATGTCTCCTTAAGCAGGCTTCGGTCTGCTTTTTTATTCTGACCTAATCAGGTCCTTAACGTATACAACGATGTCTAAAGTCTGCAAACTCACGGGTAAGAAGCCAATCAGCGGCAACAACGTCTCCCACTCCAACCGGAAGACGAAGCGTCGTTTTGTACCCAACATTCAGAAGAAGAAATTCTTTGTACCGGAAACTGGTGAATTCGTAACTCTGCGCATCTCCACTTCTGCTATGCGGACCATCAACAAGCTTGGTGTAATGGCATACGTTAAGAAGCTAGAAAGCAAAGGCATTGAAACCGGCGTTAAGTTCTAGTAACTGCAGTAATCTCTTTACCAAAGAGACATAAGCTCCCCGTTTTTTAGATTTTGGCTGGGTCAGCCGGAGAAACGTAAACTCCACTGACGCCAGGCGTGGAGTTTACGTTTCTTCGGCTGACGCAAGGCCAGCCAAAATCTAAAAAGTCAATTATTATGGCCAAGAAATCAAAAGGTAACCGCAACCTCATCATTCTGGAATGTACCGAGCACAAGGCCTCTGGTCAGCCCGGCACCAGTCGTTACGTCACCGAGAAGAATCGGAAGAACTCTCCTGATCGTGTGGAACTCAAGAAGTACAACGCTGTACTTCGTAAGGTAACCGTACACCGCGAAATCAAGTAAACACGAAACTTATCCGACACGACCATCGTTGTTTCGGTAAATAAATCATTCAGCCATGGCTAAGATATCGAAGAACGCGCGGACGGGTCAACGTGCCGCAAACGCTGGCTCCGGCCGCGACTACATCAAAGTAGTAAAATCTATCAAGAACCCAGAAACCGGTAAGTACGCTTACAAAGAGGTGATGGTTCACAAAGACAAGATTGACGAGTTCATGAAGGAGAAGTAGTATCCGCTAATTTGTCCCGAACGTACAACAGCCCGGAACCGCTCACGCGGCCCGGGCTGTTTTACGTTCGGGACAAACCGGATCGAGTTGCCTCCGGCAACGAGCACGTTCTCTGGATGATCGCTACCGGAAGCTCTTCACTTCAGCCTTGCTACCGAAGGGACTAACTCTACTACGAGTGCTTGGCCTGGAAGGCCTCGACCGAACGGAAGATCGTCCTTCCATTGCTCATCACCCCACAGTCTTGCATCCTGCGCCCGCGCCTGATTATTGGTAGGATAAGTCGTAATTTTGCGGCCCACCTTTCAAGCCCTTCATTCCTTTACTCCCATACCAATGACCAACGATCAACTAAAGGAACTCAAAGACCGGCTCTCCCTGCTGAGAGGCTACCTGGACGTGGAGAAGCGCAGCTTCCAGGTCGAAGACCTGACGCAGCAAAGCCTTGATCCAGATTTCTGGAACGACAGCAAGACCGCCGAGGCCATAATGAAGCAACTGCAAAGCAATAAAGGCTGGGTGAAGCAGTACGAAGTAGTTGCTGAAAGGGTGGATGACCTGGAAATTCTGCAAGAATTCCTTAAAGAAGGGGAAGGCTCCGAGGAAGAAGTAGAGCGCCGCTACGAAGAAACCGTAGCCGTGCTCGACGACGCCGAATTCCGGGCCACCCTCAACCGCCCCGAAGACGAACTCGGCTGTATCCTCGAAATCAACGCCGGTGCCGGCGGCACCGAAGCCAACGATTGGGCAGAGATGCTCCTGCGCATGTTTACGATGTACTGCGAAAAGAACGCCGGCTACAAAGTAAGCATGGCTAGCCGGACAGATGGCGATGCCGCAGGCATCAAATCTGCCACGATGGAAATAACCGGTGACTTCGCCTACGGCATGATGAAGGGCGAAAATGGTGTCCACCGGTTGGTGCGCATCAGTCCGTTCAACGCACAGGGCAAGCGGCAAACCAGCTTCGCCTCCGTTTTCGTCCACCCGCTGGTAGACGATACCATCGAGGTAGAAATCAATCCGGCAGACCTCCGCTGGGATACCTTCCGAGCCTCCGGCGCCGGTGGCCAGCACGTAAACAAGACGGAATCTGCCGTCCGGGTAACCCACGGACCTACGGGGATCGTGGCAGAATGCCAGGACGAACGCTCCCAGCACAAGAACCGCGACCGGGCCATGAAGATGCTCCGCAGCCGCATCTACGAACTCGAGCTGAAGAAACAACAAGCCGAACGCGACGAGGTCGAGGCCGGTAAAACCGCCAACGAGTGGGGCAGCCAAATCCGCAGCTACGTTCTTGATGACCGCCGGGTGAAAGACCACCGTACTGGCTGGCAAACCTTCCAGACCGATGCGGTACTGGATGGGGACCTGGAGGATTTTCTTAAGGCATACTTGCGTTGGAGTGGAGAAGCTAAGTAAGCGCGGAGCGCTTACTTGTAGACGAAAAATCGCTTCGCTCCTTTTCTTGGTAGACGGCCTTTGGCCTTGGTAGAAGGTAGATTGATAGGCTGCCGCAAGCTTCTGCTCGCTGCGCTCGTATACGGGCGAATTAGAGCCTCAGAGCTAGTACAGTGTAAACCAAGTTTATAGGCATTCAGTTTGCCTTGATAGCGCGTAGCGAATACACAATAGTTACCCTGGACGAAGTCCGGGGTAACGAACCCAAGGATGAACTTGACGACGCTCCGCGTCGTTAAAAAAATAAGGGTCCTTTCCGTTACCTGGGGCTGCGTCGTTCTTCCTTGTCCCAGGCAACTCAAGTGCAGTCGCTACGCGACAAACAGAGACATTCAAAAATCGTGGTTTATTTTGTTCGCGTCCCTAAGGGACGCGAAATAAATAAACCATGCTTCTTGACCGCCTTATTTTGCCCTCACCGCTCTTAAAAATCATTTCCGTAACTGAGGCTATGCAAAGGATTTGTAAGTACAGTGAGAACAAAAGCGTCAGGTCAAAAACCAGTAAGTTGTTTATACGGCGTCCCTAAACTGGAGAAGGTGGAAATAGCACTGATGGCTGTTGCTCAAACAGTTTTTCTTTTTTAA
The DNA here is from genome assembly GCA_047626445.1 of Neolewinella sp. GTDB lineage: Bacteria > Bacteroidota > Bacteroidia > Chitinophagales > Saprospiraceae > Neolewinella. The sequence goes on along the minus strand of JBLHRW010000293.1, from coordinate 638 downwards.
CGATTTTTGCGCCTCCGCTAACTGGGCACCAGCAAGGCCACCCTTCGAGAGCCGAAGCTGGGAATTCTATTCAGAGTTACTTGGTTTATCGTCAAATATTAAGCTATATGGAAAGGTTCAAGTGCTGTATTTCATACTTGAGATCCAAGGATTTGACCATCCTGTTGAATTTTATTTGACCCACCAACTTGGTAGCTTCTCTTGACCCACTAATCGTTCCCTGCAACCACCAGATTACGGCCTTGGCACCGGCCACGAAGCAGTGCCCTGATGGCCGAATAAAAATGCAAACTGTATGAGCCAACACCAGGCTGTTGCCCTACCGAAAAGCTCCTACACCCGAAAGATTGAGAACAGGGTACAAGGCCCAGAGGCGAGTTTTTACATTTTCGGCCATCAGGGTGCTGCTTCGGGATCAGCCGGTGACACAGCCAAAGGGTTTTGCTGCTTTTGCCCTTCAAAAGCAGGCCGCCGGCAGGCATGTAACGTCGTGAGATAACGGTTTTTACAATGCTAAAATCAAACTTTATAGGCCACTAGTCTACGCGAATAGTCGATGAGAATTAACCTACTCCGCAACAACAGTAAACGTATCCCGCACACTAGTTATCCCGGTAAATATCCCAAACCCATTGGCA
>JBLHRW010000292.1:0-6549 GCA_047626445.1 Neolewinella sp. | reverse complement strand
CGTATTCTAGGTCGGCATCTTGAATGATGAGGTATTTGCCGGTGGCTTTGGCAATACCGGTGTGGAGGGCTGCACCTTTTCCCTTGTTGACTTCGTGGGCGTAGTACTGAATATTCAATCCGGGGTTGGCGGAAGAATAACGTTGAACGGCCCCGGCAGTATTGTCGGAAGAACAATCGTTTACGATGATGATTTCCTTGGTCAGGTCACCAATAAGGACGACATCACGGACCTTGTCCAGAATGAGGTGAATGGTTCGTTCCTCGTTGTAAGCCGGGATGATGATGGAGAGCATCTGGATAATTTCGTTGGTCTTGAAACCGGTTGTTCAGGTGGGGGAAATGTCCACGGTGCACAAAGGTAGCATATCAGGTGTCTGTCTACGTTTGTATTCCTTTTTCTCTTGGTTTTTGTACACTAAAAAGAAGAAAAAACCGCACCGGAGAACTCCGATACGGTTTTGACAGGCATTCAATGCCGGTGTTTGTTATATTCCGAAGGATTACTGCATGTCGACTTGCTTCACCAGTTCGTTCACGATGGCTTCAGCAGTATTAAAGTAGGTATACACGGTGCTGGCCTGCTCGGTCAGCAGCTGATTGGGATCGATCATTTTCGCAGTCGCCATGAGCTTGCTTAACCAAGCAGTTGGCTCATTGAATTTAACGTCAATAGCGATATCGTTAAGCATATTTGCGGTCAGTACGAAGGCTTTACGAGCATGATTAGCGTGCTTAAGTCCTGTCCAGTCTCCTTTCAGGTCCTCGGCCATCATCATTATTTCAACGCTGCGGCTGCTAAAGTTTTTTACGGATACCTCTTCGGCGCGGGTCATAGCCTCAGCGATGTTGAGCAGTTTGGACAGTCCGTTGTACGTGAATTCATGGTCCAGGTCTACCTCCCTATCGATGTTGATGCGGTTCCAGTTGTTGTAGTCGTCCAGTTCAAACTGGTAGGATACGGACATTGGGATGAGGTGGGTCATTGTCGGCAACCTCTTTACCATCAAATTACGCTTGGCCCGACGGCTATACATGGCCTCTTCGGCAAAGAAACGGATGGCTTTGCCGGGGGTGATGAGGTCTTCCATACGGTCGAAAATATCCTTTTTGAGCTCCATTTCGGCAATGTCGATTTCCCAGTAGTTCTCTACAAAGTCACCGGTTTCGTTCATTTCGTCCTTCTTGGTATCGTCTTCGGACATTTCGTCGGCGTAGGCTTGTACCAGCTTATTGCGGCGAAGCTCCAGGTTTTCTTTTGCCTGGGTATACTCCATTAGAATAGGCGTAAAATCGCTGGTTTGCTTTTCGGTGAGATCCAAGCTGTTAATAGCCCGGGCACGAGTAGCAATGAAAACTTTCTTATCCATTATCCGCTCGTGATCTTCGGCGGTGACTTCCTGAACGTCGTTACCACGGTCAGAAGCTTGCTTGGTTATTTCCTGAGCAAAAGAAGGAAGGCTTAGGGCTAAAAAAAGTAGTAGGGTTGAAAAATACTTAGTCATAATATTGGTGGTTTACTGATGCAAAAATCTTGATGGCGGTTTTAACCGCGTCTATCCATACAACTACCCAGGGGGGGGCTAATGTTCGGAACTGCGTCGACTTTTATATTTTTTTGTTGGTCAATTTGCGCTGACGGGGAAGGGTAAACCATTTTTTGTGGGATTAAGGTGCTGTTTTTACTGGTGCTTGTCAGGCGCGGTCGCAGGTGCAAAGAGCTGAATAAAGGCAGGGTGGTAGACGAGCCAACCCGTACTTCTGCTTAAGTATATTTGGCCGGGTAGGGGCAAACAAAAACACCCACGCCGAGAATCGGCGTGGGTGCAATAAGGGATCTGAATTAAGGGGATAGATTCTATGGGAGCAGTCCTGTAAGGGTAAAGTTGGCGGTAGTGGTAGAAGACGCTTCGATACTTAGGTTGCCCAGGTTGATGCCCAGAAGGGCAGTGACGCTGAAGCGGCCTTTCATTTCTACCTCGCCGTCATTGTCTTCATCTTCATAGGAGGCCGCAACGAGTTCGTAGCTGCCGGCTTCGAGGAAGTTGAATTGGTAATCTCCGGTGGAAGAAAGCCGGGCGCTGGCTATGGCATTGAGGAAGAGTTCGTCGTCACCTTCGGCTTCACTGTCGGAGAAGGAACCAGAGGCGTAGACGATCACTTCATCGTTTTCCCCAGAGGTATTGGTTGTGGAGCCAGAGAGGGTACCGGTTTGCTCCTTTTCAACAAAGCGAAGACTGCTTTCGAGACGGCTTTCGGTGGCAAAAGCATAAGGCTGTGCGGTATCGTCGGTCCGTTTGAGGGCCTTACGCAGTCAAAGTCAATGACGGCAGCAATGGTGGCCCCCTGGGTCAGGTTGAATCCGGAATTGTTGACACTCAGTGCGCCGTCTCCAGCTACGTCGAGGGCTACTTTTTCGTTGTCGTTCGTCATGGCATAGCAGCCGGGGCTGTTGCCAGCAGCGTCTGTGGCATCGTCGAGAACGATCTCGACGTTATTGTACGCTTTCGCTTCTAGGGCAGCAGCCACAAGCATCTCGGTAACGCCGTTCTGAAGCGAGGAAAGCTCAATGGTTGTCTTCGAAAATCCTTCCACTGATTGCCCATCGACCTTCACGTCAGCGACCGTGATGAAAACGGCAGAAACATTGGGATCGTCAACTGGGGCATCGGTAATTTCTACGAAAAAACGACCTTCACTGGTGGTTACCGCTGTGTCGTCGTCGCAACCGGTGGCAAGAAAAATAAAGAAGATGAGCACGGGATAACATGCCAGTAAGTTTGATACTGTCATAGTTAATTAAATTCGTGGGATTAATAAAAATTGGTTTATAAAGATTTTCCGGCCGTGCAAGGCTGGGAGAAGTAGGGGGAATGATTAAAAAAATGAGATTGAATATTCTTTAGAGTAGGCTATTGGAGGCGTACATACGTAAGCTTTTTGGGAGTGATTTGGGGGGGGAGAACCTTTTTTCGCGGCCCACGATTAACCAAACTAATAAGTATGGTTGGCCAACACTTGACGTAGTGTTTTGTCCTGCCGTCGGAGAAACGTGTGGCGGGTTTGGGGTGTTTTGAATGCTTGGTAGATGTTTCCAGGATTATTTCAATATAATAGTGCTTCGTAGAGAACTAGCCGGTCTTTCGCCTCCGGGCGAAAGACCGCAAAGCAGGATTTTATCTTGGGCTTAAAGGAGGATCCCAAGGGAAGCGTACCACCTGACCTTGGATAATTAAGATCCGACTCCTGCGGAGTCTTGAAGGCTAAATGGCCTTAGCGCTGAAAAGTAAATACATTCCCTTGCTCCTTGCGCTCTTGTCCTCCACTTTGCACCTGCGACCGCGCCCACCTGATTTACGTCTGCGTCAACTAAGTACCTCTTTACATTGTACTTATCTGAACGACTTTACTGAAATGACCATGCCCCCCCGCTCCCGTGCCCAAGAAAGCCGCACCGCCGTACAACGCCTTTACATTGCTATGCGGCACCTGCTGATACGCGGCAGTTATAAACCCGGAGGTATGAGTGGGAAAACACTCATGGATAACCTGATGGTGCTGCGGCCGGAAATCTATGGCTCCATTGCCGATAGTGAGCGCGTGGAACTCAACGGCCTGCACTACGTCTTCAATCGCTTACCACAGGGGATTGAGGAATGCCGGTTCCTGAAGCTGATCTCCCGCGAAGGATACGAGAACAGTACGTTTGAACCGATCATCGCCCCGGCGCGACGCCGAAGTGCTTACAGGATCGATGGTAACGAGATGTACATCGAAATGACCCGGGGCCGGTCAGATATTTATGATATCCTTACTCACCTGACTTTCCTGTATTCCGAAGCCAATAAAATTTATCGGAACAGCCTGGACAGCAAGGAACGCCCGATTCGAGAGTGGGAATTGCTGGAGGAGATCGTACTGGGAGAGGACAGGGGAACTGACTTTAAACTGGAAACGGCCTACACTTACCTTAGTACGTTGCTGGGGCGAACCTACGACGAAGTTGTCGTGGCCAGCAAACGTTTTGTCAACGCCGACAGCATCAATTCCCTCTTTCACGTAACTTACTGGCTTGGTCACCTGGCCAAATTGGAAGCGGAGGCGGATGAAGACCGGGAGATCACCTTCAGCAGCACGCTGCGGGAATCCACCGGCCATCATTATTACGGGGAGATGTGGGCAGAGAACATCAAAACGGTATTGCTGGAACGCAAGCTGATTGAACGGCCACTGCACATTATCAGTGCTAACCTTCATAGTGTGGCCAACAGCCTGTTTGGGGCTAGTGCACTATCGGTGAAGCTTAAGAAAAACAAAGGGTTGTTCGAGTTTGCCCGGGCGCTCAGCCAGGAAGAGCACAAGCACCTACGGCCCGAAGTATTCAAACTAGCCTATAAAAACGGGTTGATCGAAGTGGCTGATACCAGTGGGACGAACCTCGGGGTACAATTATTCGATACGGCTAAATTCGACCCGAAACTGGTGGCACCGGAAATTAACTTCCAGCCAGCCAAGAACCCGGACCAGGCGCCCGTTATCCTGGTGATGGACTACGCTTTCGGTGAGCAGGCTTACGAAAGCATGGATGAACTGCTGCGGCCCTACCACGATCTCGAAACCGGCCGGGTATATGATATGGCGGTGGAGAGCATCAACATCATGGGCAAAGCCGGCATCCTGGAAGGGCAGAAAGGGGACATCATGGTGCCCGACGCCCACATTTTTGAAGGAACGGCAGACAACTACCCCTTCAAGAACGATTTTAAACCCGAGCAATTTACCGACGAAGGCCTCGGTGTCTATGAAGGCCCAATGGTTACGGTACTCGGAACAAGCCTGCAGAATATCCCGATCCTAGACTACTTCCTGACCAGTAGCTGGAAAGCGGCCGGATTGGAAATGGAAGGTGCGCACTACCAAAAAGCCATTCAGGCAGCTACGCACATTCGTAAATCAGTCAACCCCGACCTTAAAGTCCGCTACGCCTACTACGCCAGTGATAATCCATTACTGACGGGCCACACCCTCGCCTCCGGCTCCCTCGGAGCTGATGGGGTGAAGCCTACGTACCTGATTACGTTGCGGATGCTGGAGGGGATTTTAGGTTCATAACGCGAATCAAGGGCTAAAACCAAGCGTCCGGACTTGGTCTTTTAGCCCCTGATTCGCGTTCATAGTCGAGTAGTTCATAGCAAGCAGCGACTACTACACTATGAGCTAATTAACTAAAGATATACCCACCGCTGTTCCGCATCACTTTTAATGATAGCGTCACAAATGACCAACTCCCGGAGCCCGTCTTCGAAGCTGGCGTAGAGCGTGTCGGTAGCCGCGTCACCAGCGAGGATCGCGTTATAGAAAGAGCGGAAACACTGCTTGAAGGTATCGGGGAAGCCTTCGTTGTGTCCGCCGGGATAGTTGACGTACGGAGCGGCGAGGCCAGTCAGTAGTCCCGGATCTTTCAGGAGAAATTCAGAAGGTGCATCCCGGCGACCGATGAGGAGTTCGTTGGGGCGCTCACTGTTGAACTCGTAGGCGGCGTCTTTGGTGGCAATGTCGTAGGTCAGTCGGTTTTTGTGGCCGGCACTAACCTGGGTGACAAAAAGCTGGCCCTTAGCTCCTCCCTTGAACTTGAGGAGGACACTGGCGCAGTCATCGGTTGTGATCGGGATAGACTCTAGGTCTTCGTCACGAAGTACTTCATTGTTGAAAGAACTAACCTCCCCCTTGGGCCGACGGCGGGTGGTATGAACGGTTGTCAGGTCCGCAAGCACGGCTTCGACTTCCAAGCCGGTGGTGAAGTGTACCAGGTCGAGCCAGTGCGTACCAATGTCAGAAACGGCACGCAGGGCACCGCCCTGGTCGGCGAGGACGCGCCAATTATAGTCGGTATCGTAGAGTAACCAGTCCTGTTGGTAAGCGCCGACGACGGAGAAAATCCTGGTATCGTCTTTTGCCAGCCGTTCCTTTACTTCCAGGTTCATGGGGTAAAAGCGGAGGTTGTAATTGACACCGGCCTTTAGATTGGTTGCTGCAGCCAATTTAACCAGCTCTTCGCCTTGCTCCGAAGTCATGGCCAGGGGCTTTTCACACATTACGTGCTTACCGGCAGCGAGGACCTGCTTTACCATGGGGTAGTGCAGTACGTTAGGCACCGCAAGGTGAATGACGTTGAGCTCGTCATCTTCCAGCATCTCCTCGAAGTTGGCGTAAGCGTGCTCAAGGTTAAGCTGCTGCCGGGCTTGCTCTGCCAGCGCGAGGGTTGCGCTGGAGATTCCCTTGACACGGACACCCAGCCGCCGAAGGCCTTCAACGTGAACGGGGCCGATAAATCCGGTGCCGGCAACACCGGCGGTAATGGAACTGTACATGGCTGTTATTGCTTAAAAATTTTGGGTGGTTTGACGAAAGGCTGTTAATGTGAATAATAGGGTTAAGACCAGGAGAACGGACGCTCGGAGGTTACGTTAGACAAAATTGCTTCACAATTCCGTCCATCGCAACGCGCCGAGGTCCTCAGCCCGGCCTTTTAGACCTTGAATCGCGTTGT
>JBLHRW010000291.1:0-6554 GCA_047626445.1 Neolewinella sp. | reverse complement strand
AGGACAATCTTACCCAAGCTTCTGCACCACCTCCTTCATCAACCCTCTAAGTTTAGGCTCCACCGCCTGCACCGTAGCAATCACGTCATCTACCGTAGTAGGTTGGATTTCGGCAATGGGGAAGCATTTATTGGAAACGACGGAAATGACGAAAACGGGCAGACCTGCATGGCGGGCCACGAGTACTTCGGGTACGGTGGACATACCGATGCAGTCGGCGCCGATGATATTGGCCATCCGGTATTCTGCCGGTGTTTCGAGGTTGGGGCCAGGGAGGGCCAGGTAAACACCTTCGTGAGCAGTGATGCCGTGGTCGGCAGCGCGTTCGATGGCCCAGGCATTGAGCTTACGGTCGTAGGCGTTCAGCATATCGGGAAAACGGGGTCCGAGACGGGGATCGTTATCACCCCGCAGCGGGTTATCCGGTTGCATGTTGATGTGATCGCGGAGGAAGATGAGGTCACCGGTATTGATGTCGGCATTGACGGATCCGCTGGCATTGGAGATGATGAGGTGCTCGATGCCGAGGGCGGCCAATACGCGTACTGGGAAGGTTAGTTCCTGCATGCTGTGCCCCTCGTAATAATGCAGTCGGCCGGCCATGGCAACAACCGGTACACCGTGCAGGGTACCCAGGATGAGTTTACCCCGGTGAGAGTCGACGGTGGCGGCACAGAAATAAGGTAACAGGCCAAAGACGAATTCTCGCTCTACTACGATGTCTTCCGTCATTGAACTCAGGCCGGTACCGAGGATGATGCCGAGTTTGGGTTGAGTCGTCGCGCGCTGGCGGATGAAGGCTACTGTTTCCTGGATTTGATCGTAAAGCATAGTTATTAGTCTTGTAGTTATGTAGTCTGGTGGTCTGGTAGAAGCTGCCGCACGTTGGGGGGGCAAGGATCCACAAGGGATAGGGTAACATTTTGGCGCGGCCGCAAGTACAAAGAACGGTTTTTTAAAGAGCAAGGTTTGTTAGTCTTCTAGTCTTTTGGCTTGGTGGTCTTCTACGAACGAAGTGAGTTGCCTCGTGCGGTAGCACTACAAGACTACGAGTCTACAAGACTATTAACGATCCCCCCACACAAAATCCCCGCCGCCACCGCCGCATTCAAGCTTTCCGCCTCCCGGCCTGGCGCCTTGGGGATGTGTAACCACCTTTGCACCTGCGTCCGCGCCACCTCACTTACCCCGGGACCTTCAGCGCCGATGACCAGTACGCCGGCTTTTGGAGCCTGTAATCCATAAATGTTCTCTCCGGAAAGATCGGCCCCGAAGATCGGCAGATCTGGGAATGCCGCGGTCACTTCTGCCAGGTCTCCCTGCCGGAAGTTAATGCGCAGAAATGATCCCATGGTGGCTTGGATGCTCTTGCTTGCGTAGAGGTCTGCGGTTCCTGCACCGGCAATAATGTGATGGAAGCCGAACCAGTCGGCTATCCGCAACAGCGCGCCGAGGTTGCTGGGTGATTGTACGCCATCGAGGTAGAGCGACCAGCCGGAGGCCATCTCTCTGGGCAAGTCTTCTGTCACATCCGGCAAGTCGACAACGGCAAGCACCTGATTTGGTGTGCTCAATTGGGAAATTCTACCCAATTCTTTGGGGCTTACCACCGTTAAAGGAACCGTGGGAGGCGCGGGCAGCGCTACAAGCCATTCCTCCAGGGCATAGAGGTGATCGACGCGGTAACGCGACTGCTTCAGGAGCTCTGCGACAATCCGCCCGCCCTCGGCGGTGAATTTGTGGTAATTTTGGCGAAACTTCCTCTGCTTGAGGCTGCTTATGAATTTAATGGTACCGGAGCTGATGGGCATACTGAAACGGGGTTGGCGCCCAGCGGGCGCGAGCGTATGGTACGTCGTTCTGTTGCTAACAGTGCTGACGTCGTCGTGCAATACTACCAAATTTCTAGCGGAGGACCAGGAATTGCTTACGAGCTACCGGATCAAACTGGTCGACCCAAAAAACGTAAACAAACGCGCAGATGTAAGCTACGAGCTCTCCACCCTTGCCCGACAGCAACCCAACGCCAACTTTCTCGGGGTCTGGCCAAGGGAACAATTTTACCTCGACAATAACAAACCTAAGGATACTACGCGCATCGACCGGTTCCTGCGCAACACGCTTGGCCAGCCACCGACCATTTATAGTGACAGCCTGAGTCGGCTCTCGACTACAGATATGAAGGATTATCTCCTTAAGCTAGGTTACCTGAGAGCAACGGTATACCACGAAGCAGACCGGGGGAAGCGACGCAAGGTTGACCTGATCTACCACGTTGAAGCAGGGAAGCGCTTCGTTATCGACTCCGTAGAATTTACCAGCCCGGACCCCCGGCTGGACAGTCTGCTGCAACTCAATCAAGCAGAAAGTGAGCTGCAGCCTGGGGCCCCGTTGGACCTCAACCTGTTCGATAAAGAGAAAGCCCGGATCAGCACCTACTTCCGTAACCACGGGTTTGCCTTCTTTTCGGGCGCCTACTTCGATAAACTCGAAGTAGACACCAACCGGCAAAGTGGTCTGGCCGATGTTTACCTCAGTATTTTACCCGCCGAGCGCGAAGCGGCTTATGACCGTTATCGGGTGGGCAGCATTACCGTCCTGACAGATTTTTCCCCTGTTTCCCCCGGTGGTGGCTATCGGCTGGATACGACCATCAACGGTGTGCGGTTTCTTACCAACGAGCCTTATTTCAGGATGCGACCGGAACTGCTCCGCAAAAACATCTTCCTGACTACCGGGAAATTCCACCAACGTTCGGACCTGGAAAAGACCAACCTTTCGCTCAATGGCCTGGGGATCTACCGCTTCGTTCGCATTAACCAACAGATAGACACCCTGGACCCTGGGGTGCTCAATTACCAAGTACAGCTTACGCCTAGCGACCGAATGTCGATCGGTGCCGACCTTGACCTCAACTATACCAACCGGAACGGCAACGTCGGTGCTGGCAACTTGATCGGGGTGAGCCTAACCCCCAGTTTCCAGAACCGTAATGTATTCGGCGGTGCGGAACTCCTGGTCACCAGCCTGCGGGCTGGGGTAGAAATAAACCCGCGAGTCGGCCGGCGTAATACCGCATTTTTCAACACCATCAACTTGTCCGACGAGGTAAGTCTCTACCTCCCGCGTTTTCGTGATTTCGGCCTATACCGGTTTTTAAATAAAACGCCTTCTCCTTTCGGAAAGCGGATTGTCTCTGATGGCTTTTTAAGCCAGTTGCGCGAACGCGCCAGTACAAGGTACAGCATTGGATACGAATACCTTTCTATCCAGAATTTCTACGCCTACACCTTGCTTAATGCCCGGTTGGGATACGATTTTAAACGATCGGCCACCACGAATTACCGGATTAACCACCTGGCCATCGACGTATTGGCGCCTTCCATTGAGCCGGATTTCGAAATCATCCTGCAGCAAAACGAATTCCTCCGCCGCAGCATCGGGGAGCAGTACTTTTTTTCCGTGTTTTTCCGTGACCTGGAATACACTCGTAATGGCCGTGCTGACCGGCGCGGCCGCTCGCTCTCCTTCAACGGACAGTTAGAGTTGGCGGGGGCGGAGGTGAGCCTGTTCAACGATGCACTTAACCTCTTTTCAGAAAACAATCGGGTCATTACCCCCAAAGAAGGCGCCACCTTTGCCAAATATGTGCTGGCGCTGGCTGACATTCGCTACCAAAAGCAGTATAACCCGCTCAAGGCTTTTGCGGCGCGCTTTCTGGTGGCTGCAGGCCGGCCTTACGGCGGCTCGGAGGCAGTGCCTTACGTGAAGCAGTTCTTTGCCGGTGGGGCCAACTCGATGCGGGCATGGGCACCACGAGGGCTTGGCCCGGGAGGGTTCGTCGATACCCTCAGCCTAAGTACCAATAATAACCTCCTGCTTTTTCAGACCGGTGACTTCCGGCTCGAACTCAACCTGGAGTATCGCTTTAACATTGCCTCCTTCTTCCGGGGGGCATTGTTTGCCGACATTGGCAACATCTGGACGTTTGGCGAAGATCCGGAACGGCCGGGGTCCCAGTTCCTACTCAGTAAGCGCGCTAATGAAGCGGGGACCTTTGTTAACCAGGCTTTTTATCGGCAATTGGCCGTGTCGGCAGGTACCGGACTCAGGACAGACCTCAGTTACTTCCTTTTCCGCCTCGACGTCTCCCTGCCTCTTCGTTACAATTACCCCCAAGATGGCTTCGGTGAGCCGCTGGACCGTGACGGGACCCAGTTTGGAGAAAGCACTTATTGGCGAAGTTTTAGTAAGCTAAGGCTACGGGACTTGACGGTCCAGTTGGGGCTGGGTTATCCTTTCTAAGTAAGGGAACTTGATACACCACTAGGAGCTAGAAACTAGCGGGTCCGAAACTTTGATTTATGACCGATTACAGCGATTTTACTAGCTCCTAGCTCCTAAAAAGGCCAGAACGCCTTAGCAATGGCACCGATAATGACCACGATCAGCAGCCGGTAGGCGTAAAGTCCCGCCTTCGGATGCGTAGTCGCAAATCGCGCGGTGAGGTAACCTCCCACTAATTGTCCAACGGCCATCAAAGCTCCAATGCGCCAGTCGATGAGGTCTTGCCAGGCAAAAATAGCGACCGCCAGCATTGTGTAAACGGTGACGACAAGGACCTTGACCACATTGGCTTGGATGATCTCATAATGTGCCGCTAAGACCATTATTGCTAAGAAGAAAACGCCCATCCCCATTTGGATGAAACCTCCATATATACCCAGGATAAAAAAAAGGATAACCGTTAGCCAAAGGGGCAACGGTGGTTTGTTTTCCTGCACGACCAACCAGCGTTTTGGCTTTATAAGAACGACAATCAGCATTGCCACCAGCAGGTAACGAAAAACAGATTTATAGGCCGCATTAGAGATGATCAGGCTGAGGTAAATACCCAGACAAGCCCCCAGACAAGTGATGACGACGATACGCCACATTTCTCGCTTTTCAGCTTCTGGCTGGTCGGTAAAACGTCTGGCTTTGTGGAAAGCGAAGGCGCCACCGATGCCGTTGGCCAGGATCCCTACCCGGTTGGTGCCGTTGGCCACGTCGGGCGGTAAGCCAAGCAATTCCATCAGGATGGTCAGCGTAATAGCCGATCCATTGCCAGAGAGGGTGTTGATGCCACCGGCCAGAAGAGCGCCCACCAGGGCGATGAAGTAATCCATGTCGCGAAGGTATTGCAGACGTGCCTATTCTCAGCAATGACTTGTTGAGACCCGGAGGGCCGTCCTGCTTAGTGAGGGGTCAGTGCGGCTCCGTAGGAGCAAACGCAGCCCCTCGTTTTCGTTGGGTAATCGTGGATAGAGAGCTTACCTTATCAGCGTCACGTCACCTGAAATTTCTTGTACCGCTCCATTCACAAAGCGGACAGTTGCTTGGTAGACAAATACGGCGGGGTTGACGGGTTTTCCGTTCAGGGTGCCGTCCCAGCCAAGGCCAGGTTCATTGGGTTGGAAATCGGTATTTTCGAAGACTAACCCACCCCAGCGGTGGAATACCCGCAGGCCTTCTACGCGTTCGACTGCGGGGCCGGCGAAGATGGTGAAACCGTCGTTTACGCCGTCGCCGTTTGGCGTAAAGGCGTTGGGTACGTAAAGGGGCAAGTCTTCGATGACCTGAACTTCCACCATTGCGGTATCCGTACAACCAACATTGTTGGTGCCGACCACCGTGTAAGTAGTGGTATTGACCGGCGCAACCCTAATGATGGAACAGACCGGGTTGATGCACTCGAAGGCATCCGGGCCCCATTCGTAGGTGATCGGTGAATAATTACTGACCGCCCGGATCAGCGTATCGAAGCCCAAGAATACGCGGGTATCGCCGCCTGGGTCAATGATGAATTCACGGGGCTGCGAGAGGGTTCCCGGCAGGGAATCAAGGCATCCGTTAGCATCCATCACGTAAAGGGTATAATCTCCGGCCAGCAGGTTGCCGAGCAGGGGGTCGACCTGAAACATGCGATCGTCGGTAGCGTAAGTGTAGCTGGGGGTGCCGCCGGTTGCCGTAAGCCTGAACGAACCGGTCGGATCACCGAAGCACAGGAGGTCATTGGTTTCCAGTAAGACCGGGAAGATCTCATTGGGCTCCGTCACCGTTTCGGTGATGGTTCTCACGCAACCGACGTTGTCGGTTAGTTGCACCGTGTAATTACCCGGCACGAGGTTCATTCGGACGGTATCTGTGATGGGGCTGCCGTTAAAACGATAGGTGTAGCCGGGGCGGCCGCCGTCGGCCAGGATGATGAGTTGGCCATCGTCGGTCCCGAAACAGGTACTTCCTGTATTGTCTGCGGAGAGGTTGATGGCCGTTGGTTCGGTTAGTTCTACCGCAAACGCCCCCGTACAGCCGTCGGCATCGACGGCCCGCACATTGTACATTCCGGCAGCAAGTCCGGTTTGAGTATTGCTCGGCTGTAAGCCGTCGCCCAGGCCGAAATCGTATTGAAAGTTGGGCTGGCCGTTGGCCAGCTGAATCTGGATACTGCCGTTGGCATCTCCGGCGCAGATGGGTTCTGTAAAGACATCCATACCCTGGACAAGGCCGAGTTG
>JBLHRW010000290.1:0-6584 GCA_047626445.1 Neolewinella sp. | reverse complement strand
AAACCAGGCGTTCGGACGCTCGGAGGTTACGATCGACAAAATTGCTTCGCAATTCCGACGATCGCAACGCTCCGAGGTCCTTGCATTGTCCTTCTCGGCGGACTGAGGACCTCGGAGCGTCCGCACTTGGTCTTTTAGCCCTTGATTTGCGTTACAAGGCTACAAAACCTCCGCCACCGTAAAAATACTCCCCCCCACAAACACCACGCCGTCGATCGCCTCATGCGTCCGGGCAGCGGCCTTGGCGGCGGCGTAGCCGGCGGATACCGATGCGTACACCTCCCCCTTTAGGCCAAATTCCGCTGCTGCCGCTTGCAATTCGGCAGCCGGCAGGCCACGGGGGATGTCTGCCTTCACGAAGTAATAGACTGCCTCTTTCGGAAAGAGCGGCAAGGCCTTACTCAGGTCCTTATCGTTCACTACGCCGATGACGATGTGCAGTGGGCGCCCATAGTCTACTAGGCGTTCGATGACGGGAACCAAGCCTTCCGCATTGTGGGCAGAGTCAGCGATACATAAAGGTTTGCGGGCCTGCAACACCTGCCAGCGGCCGACGTAGTAGGTTTCTTTGGCCACCTGCTTCCAACCGTGTTGGATGGACTTCCCGTTGGGCCGAAAATCGTCGTTGTGTAAAATCAATAGGGCTGCATAAGCCGTTAGCAAGTTTTTGCTTAGGTGTGGCCCGTCGAGGTCAGTGCCGATGATTAGACCGGCCTCGGAGCCGGGCAGGCCGATGGAAAAGTACTTCAGGTTGTCCATCCCCTGCATCCCCACGAGGTTGATCTCGTAGGCTTGGTCGGCGATGATGAGCTGGCTGCGGCCGGAGCGAGCCAGGTCACGGAAGACAGGTAGGGTTTCCTCCTGCGACTCCCCGATAATGACGGGGATACCGGGCTTGATGATGCCGCCTTTTTCAAAGGCGATCTTCGGCAGGGTATCGCCAAGGAACTGCATGTGGTCGTACCCGATGTTGGTGATGACCGATAGAACCGGTGTAATCACGTTAGTACTATCTAACCGGCCGCCGAGGCCTACTTCGATGATACACCAATCTGGTTGCTGGCGGGCGAAGTAGTCGAAGGCCATGGCCACCGTAATTTCGAAGAAGCTCGGTTCGATGTCCAAGTCCGCCGCCTGCAGCCACCCCACAAAACGCACCACGTCCTCCTCCGGGATAAACTCGGCGTTAATCTTGATCCGTTCCCGAAAATCCTGGTAATGTGGGCTGGTGTACATGCCGACCTGGTAGCCATGGGCCTGTAGGGCGGCGGCCAGCAGGTGGCAGGTGGTGCCTTTTCCATTGGTCCCAGCTACGTGGATACACCGCAGTTTTTCGTGCGGATTGCCCAACGCGTCCAGCAGGACGCGGATGTTGGTCAGGTCCTTTTTCATAGCGGCAGCGCCCGTACGTTGGTACATGGGGAGCTGGGTGAAGAGGTGGGTTATGGCTTGTTGGTAGGTCATGGTCAGTCGAAGAATCGGGGTGCTATTGTTGGGTAAAATTAGCGCATAATCGGGAAACATCGAGCCGGAGCGGAGCGCGCACGCTCCGAGTGCAAGAAACACCTCCGAGCGCGGAGCACTCTTTATCCGCTCGCACTCGGAGCGTGCTTCGTCCGGGCAGCGGAGCGTGCTTCGTCCGGGCAGCGGAGCGTGCTTCGTCCGGGAGCTACCTCGCCCCCAACCGCACCCCTTCATGCGCCTCCGACTCCAGCCAGAATTTCACCTTCCCGATACTGTCCCCAAAGAATTCCCGCATGGAAGGCAGGTAAAAGTCGATGGTGGATTGTTCGATGCGAAGGGGGATGCCGGTCGTGTTCATAAAGTGCACGCCAGCAGTATCAAATTGATTGATGGCGTTGCCCTCGGTCAGGTTTCCGGGGTGGAGACTGGTGGCCAGAATGATGTCTTCGGTAATTTGCTGGGCGCGGAGGTAGACGTAGTGATTGACGTTGCCAGTGGGCTTCAGTCGGGCATCCAGCGCATCGAGGATGGTGGCCAAGAGACGTGGATCATCGATTTTGACGTCGGGTTTGAGGGCGACAACAATGCTTTGCTGTCCGAACTTTGCTTCTTCCCCCTCCAACCATTGCACCTGCGTCCCCGCCAAATTCCCCACAATGGCCGGCACCCCGCCGTTGAGTACCGTTCGGACCTTCCCATTGCCAATGGTCTGCTTATACTGCTGATAGGCGCCGGGGTCGAAACCTTTGTGCAGCGGCTGCTCCACCACGGAAGCGACCTCGTTTTCCAATAACACGTCGGGCCCGCCAGCACAAGCCGTAAGAAAAAGTAGAAATATCAACAGTCGTTCGGTCATAGGTGCTTTAATGTTGTTTGCCCCAGTGTACCAACGAACAAAAAGACCATTTAATGTCTCGAAAAGCCCAGATTGAAGCCATGCTCACCGAATCTCCTCAGGATGCCTTCCTGCGTTTCGCCCTCGCCAAAGAGTATGAGAAGGAGGGCGCGCACGCCGGTGCAAGGAAAGCTTACGAAGCGTTATTGGCCGACCAGCCCGAATACGTCGGTACCTACTACCACCTCGGTAAAATCCTGGAGCGGTTAGAGGAGCAAGCGGAGGCCTGGCGGATTTACACGGAGGGCATTGCCGTGACTAAGCGGCTGGGAGAGAAACATGCTATGAGTGAGCTGGCGGGGGCCAGGCTTGAATTAGGCGATGAGGAAGACTTCGTCTTATAGACGAAAACTCGCTGTGCTAGTTTTCTTGGTAGACGGCCTTCGGCCTTGGTTGGTTGATAGAAGGTAGGCTGCCGCACGTAGCTGCTCGCTTCGCTCGTAGAATTCTCGATGCTCGATTCAGGAGGCTCGATTCTTGATTGCGCTACCGCAAGTAAAAGCTCGTAACGCTCGTTTCACCATTTCATTCTATCTTTATCAGACGCTACTCTGTGAAACCTCTGTGCGTCCCTCCGTGCCAACCTCCGTGGAACCAATAGCTGCGTAGCAGCCGAGCGAAGCGAGCTCTTGCTTGCGGTAGCCTATCAATCTACCAAGCGCGTAGCGCGTCTACGGGGTCGCGGAGCGACCGTCTAAAAGAAAACAAGCGCAGCGATTTTTCGTCTATAAAAAACGCCTCCGGCGTTCTATCTACTGCAACGGACACAAAACGGACTATGCGGCATCAGCACCAACCGCGCCATCGGGATCGGCCGGCCACACCGCTTGCAAAGCCCGATCTTCGGATCATCGAGGCTGGACTGCATCACCTTCAGCTTGGTCAGCTTTTCCCGCGCCTTGGCCAGGGCTGCTTCCTGCACCGCCTTATTGTTGATCGCGTCCATGCGGGAGATGCGACCGATGGCGTCGTCGGGCGTTACTGGCGCGGACATTTCTTCGAAGCCTTCAATCTTTTTTTCGGTGAGCTCGATCTGTTCGGTTAGTTTTTCGGCTAGGAGGGCTTTATCGATCATTGTGGCATTGTTCTCCAGCATTTATGCTGGAATTCCCACACAGTATACGTTATTCCAGAATCACCCGATAATTAACCGGAAATCGAACCGAATACCCAAACAGCGCCGTCACTTCCTTTTTCGGACCTAAGGCTTGTTTCCAGGTAAGGATACCGGTAGCGGTATCCTGTTGAAAATAGGAACCGATGGCTGTCTTGACGTCAATATTCTCATCGCCGCTGATCGGGACCTGATCAAGAATGGTCAGGTTAACCGGCACATTTTTGGTATTCCGCACCTTGATCTTGTACTCCCTGGTCTGGGTCGCTCTGCTACCAAACAGGTTCTTCTTTCGGGAGTCGTCCGTTTCCTGGCGCTCGATGATGATGCCAGGGTCTTTGCCCAGGGAGATTTCCAGGACGTCGCTGGTATTGGCTACGTCTAGTTTGGAGACGCCGAGATAGGTACCCTCGAAGAAGAGCTGGACGTCTCCGGAGAGGAGGTTGTATTGTTCCCAATCCGACACCTCGGCGGTGAGGTAAGCATCCGGCGTAAATTTGGGCACGGCCAGGTGTTGGTAAGTCGCTGGCAGGTCATGCTGCCTGATCTCTACGTCGCGGGGTTTGCCGTCGGACGGGATGCTGTAGGGCAGTTCGATGTCAAAGTTTACGGTAGTGGCACGGCGCTGGACGGTTACGGGAACCGGAGCATCATCGAACGTGACAACACCTCTCAGGTTTTTCTTTCTGGTCCTTTGAATTCTAACTCCGGCAGCCCGGCCTTGCAGCGCATCCTTCAGCTTGGCGGAGCCGGTTACGACCATCTCTTCCAGCAATGCTGCACTTTCATTCAACGCAACATCTCCGTTGGCCTGTGCCACAGGGATCACCTTGGCGTCATAGCCCCCGTAGGAAATAACGAGGTTTTTTGCATTCGCCGGTACTTCTAGGCGGTAGATGCCGTCGAAATCAGTTACGGTACCGATCTCCGTTCCCTGGATCAGGATAGTTGCCCCGATCAGTGGTTGGCCGGTCTCATCGATCAGGCGGCCCTCGACCCGACTGTAGCCGAAAGTGTTTGCCTTAGGTGCCTGAGGGCGATAAGTGGGGGGCCGACTGTTGTTACTAATCCGCCACATCGGTAATTTTGGGGCAACGCCGTTGGCGGAAGGGTCTCCGGTACTGAGCTTCAAGCGGACGTTAGTCCAGTCCTCTCCGCTGCTCTGGCTGACTTTAGCGAGGTAGCGGAGATCAACGGGCTTGGTTAGGTCCGTCACCCGAACATCGTAGTGTGGCACCCAACGTGCGTTTGGCACCAAGTAGGTGAGGACAAAATCACTGCTCAATGCGTTATCGGATTGGGCAACGACCACCACCTCCGCCGTGGCTTTCGACGCATGCTGTTTCCCTAATTCGGAGAGTTGTTCCTGGATGTCTTCTCGCGCCTCCAGCACCATTTCCAGGCTATCGGCAATGGCCAGGTACAGCATGCGGATGGCGGTGATTCGTTCGCGGTGAAAGGCTACGGTTTGCCGTAATTCGTCCGCTGAGAGGCCGTTTTGCTGGCCGGCGACCGAGCGGTTGATTTTCAAGATGTCCTCTTCTTCGCGGGCAATCTGGAAGCGAGTGGAGAGGAGGGCTTTCCGATCATCCAATGCTTCGATCTGGTCGTAGAGTTTGTCGGCTGCGGGGTCTTTTGCCGGCCGTTCATTAAAATTCAACCGCTGGCTTACAGATAATACGATCAACGTTTCATTCCCTGCTTTCACCTGGATACTCTTGGGGTCCATATCTGCCGTCAGACCGGTAAAAACCAGGGTGGAGCGCCCGGCAGGAATGGCAGATTTCCCCAAACGGTTCACCTGTGCCGCCTCCAGGAAAACAGTGGCATTGGTAATGGCGGAAGTAATCGGTATTTCTTTTTGGGCGCGGACGCTGGTGCAAACTAGCAGGATAAAGAGCAGGGGAAGGATACGTTGCATCGGGAGGTGTTTTGGTTTGGTGGATGCTTGGTTGGTACCGATTGCATACGCCTCGGCGATATTTCCGTTCGCCTCAGCAACGGCAGGAAAACCAGCTGACATAGTCAGGCCGACCATCACCTAAGGAACGCCGATTCCGCAGGTTGGTATGTTCCTGCACATTAAGGGACGCCGTATAAATAACTTACGGCTTTTGACCGCCTTATTTTGCCCTCACCGCACTTAAAAATCATTTCCGTAACTGAGGCTATGCAAAGGATTTGTAAGTACAGTGAGAACAAAAGCGTCAGGTCAACAACCAGTAAGTTATTTATACGGCGTCCCTAAGTACTCTGACTACCTGACTCTTTGACGCTCTGACTCCCCTATTCTCCCACACTAAGGTTAGCATCCCCCGTCTTGACCACAAAGAAATCAATGCCGACCTCCCGCACGTTGGGGCTATTGAGGTTGATGCCGATTGGGGCCTGGGGATCTACGGGGGTTGGGTCCAGCGGAAAGCCAACGGGAATAACCAGCCAGTTCGGTCGGGCTCCCCAGTCGCCAATGGCGAGGATCACCCGGGTAATTCTGGTGATGTCTGACACACGGATGGTACCGGAGTTATTGGCGTCTCCGGCCAGTTGTTGCGCTGGTGTCATATCAGCAAAGCCGAGGATATCTCGGCGGATGGTAATGATGTCTCCTACGTCAACGCCCTCATCGAGCGGCCCATCGGGCCGGTACTGCCCGCTGACGGCAAAGGCCTGCACGCCGGCCGGCCGTTCGCCCCGGTAATTTCCGGAAGCATCCGTCGTAAATTCAGCAATGCCATCGGCCCATTGCAGGGCGATACGCACATCTGCCAGGGGAAGGCCGTCAATATCCCGCACGGTTCCCTGCAGGAAGGTTTTGGTCAGGAGGTTCTGTCCATCCATTGTCATTGGGTTGGTGCCGAGGGGATCGAGCCAGGATTGGAGGCGGCTGCTATCGACCAGCCCTTCGTCCCAGCTGAAGTGAAAGCGACCGACAAATGCCTCAGCGACGCCGGGGCAACCGGCGTTGCCGCCATTCAGTTGGCCGCGGATGCGGTGGTCTTCATCAAAATAGGCGCTCCCGGAAGACCCTTGCTCAAAATCACCTACCGCGTAGTCCATCACAAAGTGGTGGCTTGGCGGTGTGACAACACCGCTGTTCCAGGTAATCTGGTT
>JBLHRW010000289.1:0-6609 GCA_047626445.1 Neolewinella sp. | reverse complement strand
CTTAAAAATTATTTCCGTAGCTACGGCTATGCAAAGAATTTTTCAAGAACGGCGAGAACAAAAGCGTCAGGTCAAGAAACACGTTTTATTCTTTTCCCGTCCCTAAGGGACGGGAAAGAAATAAACCACGATTTTTGACCGCCTTATTTTGCCCTCACCGCACTTAAAAATTCTTTCCGTAGCTATACCCTAGCAACAAAAAACCTTGGTCAATCCCTAAATCTCCTCCGCCACACCCCTAACATAAGCCAAAAACCGATCCAACGCCCGCCGCTTCCCATCATCCAAATGGTAGTCGATGTTATTGGTAAAGTACTCCACCAGGTCAAAATCAGGGTGCGGGGAAGACAGCAGCAATTGCAGTTCCGGAAGGTGGGCCATGCCGGCCTCCAGCGCGGCATTGAATCGCCGTACAAACGCCCGTTCTAGTGGCTTGACCGATACCCAGGCCGCAAACACGAAGGGTAATCCGGTGTGTGCCTTCCAGGCTTCCCCCAGGTCATAAACGTAGGCAAAACGCTGGTCAAGACCGATGGTCCGGTCTCCAATTACCAGTCCTCCCGTCGTTCCTTTAATCTCGTCAATGTAGCCAGGGTCGGCGTCGAGGAACGTTACCTCGTGCTTCCAGTATTGTTCCATGAGCAGCCGGGTGAGCATGACGGAAGTACGGCTGTGGTGATCGAGGTAGATCGTGGTCATTTCGTGTAGTGGAACGTCTCCATAAATACAGACGGTGGCTACCGCACCGTCGGCCCCGATGCAGTAATCACTGATGATGTAAGCCTCCGGCAACTCCGGAATCACCGCTACCGGAACCAAGGCGATATCAGCTTCTCCGGCCACCAGCCTACGGGCACATTCGCTCGGAATGGCCAGGTCAAGCTCCAGCTCCGCCTGAATATCCGACCGCAACAGGCCGTAGAGCAGCGGCTTGGTATTGAGGTAAGAAACGGCCACCACACGGTGCAGTACCCTTCCTTTCACCCTTTTCGCCCTTTCTTCCTTTACCTCACTTACCATGAGCCTGATATTAGTGCCTCTGGAAGATGAGTACGATCATTCATCAGATCAAAATCCCAGAACCCGTCCTCTTTTAAAGTCGCCCGCCAAAGGCCCGTATTGCTATGACCGAGGGCATTCATTTCGTCGATCGGCTTACCCATCATCAGGGTTACCAGCCCGCACATTGCACGACCGTGGCTACAGATGAGCATCAGTTTTTCTTCGCGGGTAGGCAAATGATCAATAAAGACCTGTAGACGTTGTCCCATTTCCCGAGCGGATTCTCCGCCGCCGATCCGACCGTCAATTTCTCCGAGGGTCCAGCCGTCCTTGATCCGTTGGTACTCTTCGATACTCTCGGGGGTCCCTTTTTTTCCTTCATGAGCCCCCCAGCCCATTTCGTTGATCTCGAGGTGCTTTTCCCAGGGATGGCCCAGGTCGATGAAGGCGGAAATGGTTTCCCAGGTCCGCCGCAGGCCAGAAGTCAAGACCACCTCAAAGGGAACCTTTTGGTACTTCTGAAAGAGATAAGCCCCTTGCTCCCGGCCAAAATCATTCAGGCTGGAGTCTACTCCACTTCCCTGAACAATGCCTTTCAGGTTAAAGTCGGTTTGGCCATGTCGGACGATGTAAACGGTTTTCATTAGTCAGGGGAGTAAAGGAGATAAAAAGGAAAAGGAGAAAGGAAAAAGGGCGCGGACGCAGGTGCAAAAAAAGGATAAGAGGAGCAGGGTAAAACACCTAACCTCTGGGCAATCGTAAGAAAGGAAAAGCTCCGACCGTGGCTAGAAAAACGCTCAGCGCGTTCAATAGCCCTACCCTGTGGGACCGGCGTAGCCAGCCCCGAAGCACGGCGGGAGGGGGTTTCTTGCAACTGCCCTACACCTACACGACCGGCAGGGAGGTGTAGCCACGGTATTGCTTATCGTCAGCAAACTCCACATCCTTAAAGTCTTCAACCACGTCATAGAGCGTGCCACGTTCGATGGGATGCCGGCCTACCGAGCGGATCATTTTCACGAGCTGCTCGGTGCTAAGGGCTGGGTTCTGTTCCCCTCCGGCCATGGAGTAGATTTGGGTGGTATCATCAATGGTACCATCAATGTCATCCACGCCGAAGGCGAGGCTGAGTTGGGCGGTCGTCCGGCCAATCATCGGCCAATAGGCTTTTATGTGGTCGAAGTTGTCGAGGTAGATCCTGCTGATGGCGTAATTGCGGAGGTCCTCGATCACCGAACTCTCGCTGAGGTGACTGAGTTCGTTGTTCTGGTTCCGGAACTTGAGCGGAATGAAGGTCTGGAAGCCTCCAGTTTTATCCTGCAACTGGCGTAATTTTTCCAGGTGGTCTACCCGGTGACGGAATTCCTCGATTTGCCCGTACAACATAGTAGCATTGGAGCGCATCCCCAGGTTGTGCCAGACTTCGTGAATCCGCAGCCATTCCTCGCCCGAGCATTTCCCGCCGGCGATCTGGTCCCGGATTTCCGGATGAAAGATTTCTGCACCGCCGCCAGGCATCGACTGGAGGCCAGCCTCTTTCATCAGCGCCATCCCTTCCTCATAGCTGATCTTAGCCTTCTTGAAGATGTAATGGTATTCGACTGGCGTAAGTGCCTTCACGTGCAGGTCAGGTCGGTGCTCCCGGATAGCTGTGAACAGCTTGGAGTAGAACGCAACGTCATACTGCGGTAGAACGCCGCCGACAATGTGCACCTCCGTAACTGGCTTATCATCGTACTTCTTCACGATGTCCATAATGTCCTCCTGGCTGTATTCCCAACCATCTTCCCGCTTTTTGATGCGGCGGCTGTAGCTGCAGAAGGTGCAAGTGTACAAACAAACGTTGGTTGGCTCTACGTGAAAGTTCCGGTTGAAGTAGGTCTTGTCGCCATGTCGTTCCTCCCGGATGAAATTAGCCAGGCCACCAAGGTAACCGAGTGGTGCCTCATCGTACAGTAGCTGTCCTTCCGCTGGTGTAATCCGGTCTCCGGCAAAAACCTTTTCGGCAATCGCCCGTAAACTGGCGGGTAGCGTGTCGTCACGCAGTACAGTGTGGATAGAAGGTCCTTTCATCAGGGTAAGTATTGTGAACAAATGTGGTGATACAACAACTAGACGAACTTTCAGTTTTTTATGAAAGTGTATTTCTTGTAAACTTTCTCCCCCGTGGGCCGGTGGCAAGTATAAAACCGAGAACTTTTGGAGCCCTCCGCTACTGGCACGCAGCAGCTCATTCCCCTACTCCGAGAATGACATTAACAATTCGGTTCTCTCCTTTGCGCCACTCTCGACGAAAAGACAGCCTAAGCTCATCTCCCACTCTAATCCGACGCAACCGGGAAACTCCAGTCGGGAGTTCCAGTTCCATCGTTTCACCTGTAGTGAGCAGAAGCAACATATTCCCGCCTGCCAACCGTTGCACAGCGCCTTCCGCCACCCACTCAGCAGGCGGTTCTCCGGTGATCGTTCCGGCGGGGTCTGCCGGTGGGCCCTTGGCGCTCTTAAACAGCCGCAGCTCCTCGGCCGTTGGGCGATCGCGGTCAGCCCAACGATCCTCTTCCTCCCTTTCAAAATTCAACGTGGCCAGCAAAGGACAGTCGCTTAGCAGGTCTCCGGTCAATCTGTCTGCAAGTAAATCCCTTTGAGCGGCTTCGGCAGCGATGAGACCGTAGCGTTTACGTAGTGTCTCTTCGTTGGCCAACGCTACTTCCCGCATGCAGTTGGTTGCCTGTAGATCTACAGGTTCGACGCTGACCCGTTCCATACAACTACAGACCTCACCCGCCAGGCGGGTAAAGTAGGTATCCTGAGCAGGCAGGACAGCCATCCAAAAAAAGAGCGGCAGACAATACAAAAGGCGCATCCGACGAAGGTAGTTACTTCGTCCTTTGCACCTGCGGCCGCGCCTCAAATTCTTGATCATCATAAGTTTGTTAACGTACCTACTCTCGTTTAATTGACCACTTTGCCCGAAGATTATTGGATTGCCCCGGGCTGATGAGCCGATAGTCCCCCTGCAGTTCAAATTCCACGAACCCAGCAGGAGGATCGAGGTAAATCTCCAGCGGCCCTTGACCCGGAGCTACCCGGTAAAAATCATTGGCTAAATTATGCTTCGTTAGTACCAGCCCTTTGTGGTAATAACTGGCAGAAGTCGTCGGCATATCGGCAAACACTTTTTGCTGCTGCACGTGACGCTCATCGGCGTAGATGGTGTACACCGAATCTTGGACAGCTACAGGAAGTGTATCCAGGCTACCACGAATCGAATCAGCCCTAAATTCAAACCGTCCGGCATAGGGAAGGCGGGTGTTTTCCCACAAGGCGACGTTAACGGAGGACACCCCTTCGTTGGTCAGCCAGTAGGTAAGCCCAATGTCATTATCCGGGCCCAAAACGAATCGTTTTCGCATGCGGAGGTAGGTGACCGAATCCCTTGGGCCCTCCAGCAAGATCGACTTATGATCCACCCGCATCACTTCAAACGGCTCGGCGTCAAAAGCGGCAGGTGGCGGCCAGTTCCAGTCGGCCTGCGGGCTGCTCCAGGCAGTACTTCCCCACTGCAGGTTGTTGCTGTCCCGCGTAGTTTTCAGGAGCTCCACCCCACCAAAGGTCAGGCTGCTGATCCTTCCGCCGATGGCAGGTTCAACCGTCAGGCTTATTTCTCCACGGGAGATGGTTACAGGAGTGAAAGCGTCGGATTTTCCTGTATTCGTGCACGCAAAAAACATGCAGGCCAGGGCCAATACCTGGAGTGATCGATAAATCATAGCGCAAAGATAAAACAGACTATTAAACACCACGCATGGGCTATGCCTACTCAACTAAAACGACGGGCGGCGTTTGATCCTACTTAACGAAAACGAGGGGCGGCCCTCCGGGCCTACTACCACCGCATGCCCTAATTAAACCACCAACAACCCATAACTCCTAACCATATCCATGGCTTCGGAATACCAAAACTCCTCGAATTCTGCCAAAAAAGCTTCGTAGTCGGCGCGCAATTCTCCTAGGGTAAGCAGTTTTGCTGTTCGGTCGCCAGTCCGGTTCAGCAGCGTCAATAGCCACTTGCCCTGGGCCTCGCTCATAAGAATGGTATCGGTATCTCTGCGATCGAATAAGGATATTTCCAGGTTTCCGTCGGTCGATTCACGGTATTCTGGCTCGCCGCCTACCCAGACTATCCGGGCGGAGGTCCGGCTCAGGCTATCGTCTTCGTATTCCAGGCAGCTAGCGATGTAATCGGGCGAAATATTCGTTGCCGGGACCTTAAAGTCGAACCATTCCTGCAAGGTAAAATCAAAGCACATGCCGTGCATGAAATTGTACAAAGACTTCTTCAGGCCGAAGCTAAATTGATCATGGTCAATACCGGTTGAATCCGTGAATTGAACGTCGTTATTGGCGAAAGTGATGGGCTGATAGTGCGGCGTAATGCCGTAGGCATCGGGGTCAAGTCCAATCGGACTGTGGGCCGTGAGTGCGAACTGGTGCCAAAAACCAGATTGGATCACGCCAGCCTGAAACAGCTGCCGGACCATCTCCAGGCTGTCCACCGTTTCCTGTATCGTTTGGGTCGGATAGCCGTACATCAGGTAGCTGTGTACCATGATGCCTGCGTCGGTAAAGGCACCGGTTACCCGGGCGACCTGCTCTACGGTTACCCCTTTTTGAATCAGTTCCAGCAGCCGGTCACTGGCGACTTCCAGTCCGCCGGAAACGGCGATGCAGCCGCTGGCTTGCAGCAGCCGACAAAGATCGGGCGTGAAGCTCTTTTCGAAGCGGATATTGGTCCACCAGGTCAAGCGCAGGTTGCGGCGGATGATCTCCAGCGCGAGGTCGCGCATTAGCGCTGGCGGGGCTGCTTCGTCGACAAAATGAAAGCCATTTTCGCCGGTTTGGGCGATGAGTTCTTCCATCCGGTCCACCAGCATTACGGCCTGTACTGGTTCGTAATTCCCGATATAATCGAGGCTAACGTCGCAGAAAGTACACTTCCCCCAGTAGCAGCCGTGGGCCATGGTCAGCTTATTCCAGCGGCCGTCGCTCCACAGGCTGTGCATGGGGTTGGCGACTTCGATGACGGAGATGTAGCGGTCCAGCGGCAGGTCGGAGTAATCGGGCGTACCAACGGCACTTTGGCGGTAGTCTTTTAGTAGGGAAAAATCGTTGTAGAACACTTCGCCGTTCTCCAGGTGAAAGGTTCTTTTCAGGAGCGATTTTTGTGGCGCGGCCGCGGGTGCAGGGGAAGGTTTAAGGCAGTGTTGGTACAAGAGCTCGATCGGAAGCTCTCCGTCGTCGAGGGTGATGTAGTCAAAGAAATCAAAGACACGGGTATCGCTAACGGAGCGGAGCTCGGTGTTGGCGAAGCCGCCGCCCATGGCTGTTTGTATGCCTGGGTAATTGGCCTTTAGCCATTGGGCGCAGCGGAAGGCGGAGTATAGGTTGCCGGGGAAAGGGACGCTGAAGCAGACTAAAGGATAAGAGATAAGCGATAAGGGATAAGCGACACCGGATTTGGCTGCCGCACCTTGGAGTGGCTTCTCGATTGGCGATTGAGCTGCCGCACGTTGGAAACTGTCGTCTAATTTTCTTTTTAGGACGTCC
>JBLHRW010000288.1:0-6629 GCA_047626445.1 Neolewinella sp. | reverse complement strand
CTAAAAACCGTCGGGGAGAATCCCTATCAGACTGAACACCCTATGCCTAAAGGGCAATTGACTCAAACGGTATTAGATCTTGATGGAGAAGCAGCTCATTTGGAGAGTTCTGCGGAGGTTGATTTGAGCATTGATTCCTTTAGAAACGCCGTATAAATAACTTACGGCTTTTGACCGCCTTATTTTGCCCTCACCAAATTTAAAAATCATTTCCGTAACTGAGGCTATGCAAAGGATTTGTAAATTCGGTGAGAACAAAAGCGTCAGGTCAAGAAACACGTTTTATTTAATTCGCGTCCCTTAGCATTGAACTATGGGCTAAAAGAGAAAGAGATATCGAGCGGTGTAAGCCTACAGCACAATGACCGCCTGGAGCTGAAAGGGCAATTAGAAGAAGCGGCTGACATCAATGAAGTTGGCCCGCGCTTTATACCTAAAAATGTGGGCTATGCAGCCGTTGTTTCTTCCTTGGCCGACGTATTCGTATTTCGCCTAAAACGCAGCGGTGTGATGGTGGGCTATGAGGTGAGCCCGGTAGCAGGTATTCCACCAGATATCAATACCATT
Source organism: Neolewinella sp. (assembly GCA_047626445.1). Taxonomy (GTDB): domain Bacteria; phylum Bacteroidota; class Bacteroidia; order Chitinophagales; family Saprospiraceae; genus Neolewinella. The sequence goes on along the minus strand of JBLHRW010000288.1, from coordinate 6,062 downwards.
ACTTTTATGATGAACCCGGCTTATACCATGAATGGCAGTCTTGATGGCCAGGTAGGTATGCAAGCAGCCGATGAAACCTTTTATGGACATCTACCTGAAATGCGTGCCCAATACGGTTCGCTTTATCCAGCTAGTTATTACCGTTTGAAAGAAGCTTATGACCTCAAGGAAATGATTCAGCAGGAAGATGCCGACCGGGAATCCTTGTACATGAATTACAACAGTAATTTGGCAGATAAAAAGCACCTCAATGATCAGGCAGGCAATACCATTGTTAATGAAGGGGATGCTGACAAGGTGGAGGCACTGGCTATGAGATGTCCTTCTTGGCTACTTTCCATTTGACACAAAGTATGAAGAAGTCGGAAACCAAGAGCAAAGGTTTCAGTCTCAATGTAAAGGTGGATTGTAAAAACGTTGGTATTACCGATCAAAAGGATAAGCCATTAAACCCTGGCCAAAAGGTAGATCGTTATCGTTTTATGAGCTTTTACCTGGCACCTAAGACCGATCACTTCAGTCATTTCTTTGATGAGGTTGTCGATCCTGAATGGTTGATGAGTAATGATGAAGAGGCACGAACCTTACGGGAAATTGATCGTACAGCACCCAATAAAACCTGGAAGGTGATGCATCGGGTAACCTATGTGGAACGTCCGGCTTTATCGGCGATTTAGGTTTCATCGTAATTGTTGATGGTCTAGCCCCCCTTGCTTTCAAAACCGCTACTGCACCTGCGGCCGCGCCCAAAAGAAGCGCAAATTTTTCCGGCGCGCACGCAGGATGCAGGGGAAGGATAAAAGAGCCCTTCTCACGCTCGGAGCGCGACGTACCCGCTCGCTGTCGGAGAAAGCGTCGTCCGGCAAAACAGCAAATAGCCGTACTATTGCAACCCTTCGCCCCAGCAAGGAGTTAACTCGCCGAACCAACGTACTACTTTGACCGACGCACAAAAGACATACCTCACCCACCAACGCCTCCTAGTCCAACTGGAACGCGAAGAAGAGCGAAAGCTCCACCTCGATGTAATCCAGGCGATGCCGCTGGTCAAACGCGTAGCCAAAGGGTACAGCTGGTACCCGCTACAGGTCACCGAAACTGGCTTCGGCATCGGTGGTCGGCCAGTGGTCACGGTAATACGGGAAGGGGAAGAGAGCCACAAATTCCGTTCTGGCACCTCGATTAATCTGTTCACGACCCAGCCGATGGCCAACGGCCCGCAACGTTCCGGGGTGATCCACTACGTCAAGAAAAACATGATGAGAATCGTGCTGGGTGGCGAGGACCTTCCCGACTGGCTCAATAGCGGAGGCGTGGGCGTTGACCTGATGTTCGATGAGCGGACCTACGTGGAAATGGACCGCGCCCTGCAAATCCTGGAAACTGCCGAAGGCAGCCGAATCGCCGAGCTGCGAGACGTGATCATGGGCGCAAGGACTGCGGAATACCGACCAGTCGATGAATCCGCAGTAGCCCACTTGGGCCACCTGAACGACAGCCAACGATCTGCCGTCCGCGAAATCCTTGGGTCCGACCACATCAGCCTCATCCACGGCCCTCCGGGCACGGGTAAAACGACTACGCTGGTGGCCGCCGTCGGTGAATTGGTCAAGACCGAAGGCCGCGTACTTTTCTGTACGCCCAGCAACTCTGCCGCGGATCTGGTCACGCTACGGCTGGCAGAAATGGGCCTCGACGTCGTCCGTACCGGCAACATCAGCCGGGTGGAAGAAGACGTTCTACGCCATACGCTGGACATTCAGATAGCCGGACATCCGGACACCGAACAGGTAAAAAAACTGCGCAAGGAAGCCGCCGAACTTCGCAAAAAGGCCAACAAGAAAAAGGGCCGGGAAAAAGGCATCGCTTTTCGGGACGCCGGGCGCCTCAACAAATGGGCCCGCCAGCTGGAAGACCGTACCCTGGACCACGTGCTGGACACCACCCAAGTAGTGGTCTGCACCCTCATCGGTGCCGCAGCCAGCATCCTGAGCAACCACGAGTTCAAGACCTGCGTCATCGACGAAGCCGCGCAAGCGCTGGAACCGGCGACCTGGATCCCCATCCTAAAATCTAACCGAGTGGTACTGGCCGGCGATCCTTACCAGCTACCTCCAACCGTCAAAAACCGGGAAGCGGAGAAAAAAGGATTTACGAAGACTTTACTGGAGAAATCCCTGGCCATCCACGGCAGGAACGCGCTACTGGAAGTCCAGTACCGGATGAACGAGCCCATCATGGGATACAGCAATGCCCATTTCTACGGGGGCCGGCTGCAGGCTGCCGACCTTGTTGCCAAACGAAGTTTACCCGGTGTTCCCCTGGCGGAATCGGTCGTTTTCATCGATACGGCGGGTACGGGCTTCGAGGAGAAACTCCACCCCCGCTTCAAGAGCCGTTATAATGACGGGGAGCTCAACATCCTCCTGGAGCACTTACTTGATTTACGTGGAGCTACCCCGCCCGAAGATCCCTTACCAACGGTCGCGATCATCTCGCCTTACCGCCAACAGGTGATCAAGGCCGAAGACCTACTCGATGCGGAGCCCCGTCTCCACGACTTTGACCTTACCATCAATACAGTGGACGGATTCCAAGGAAGAGAACGGGACGTTGTTTACCTGTCGCTCGTCCGCTCCAACGAAAAGCAAGAGATCGGCTTCCTCGCCGATTACCGGCGGATGAACGTTGCGATTACCCGGGCCAAGAAATACCTCATCGTCATCGGCGATAGCGCCACTATTGGTAATGATAAATTCTTTGCTGGGTTCCTGGAGTATGTGGAGAAGCATGGGCTGTATCAGACTGCTTGGGAATTTATGAAGTAGTCTTGTAGCCTTGTGGTCTTGTAGCGCCTTGTCCGATGCTCGCTTCGCTCGTGCGGCATAGTCAGAGAGTCAAGGGCTAAACCTTCTCTGAAACGGACGCCCGCAGGTCCCTGTCGGTATAATCGCGAAGCAATTATACCGACAGGGACGCTACGGGGTCCTACCTTTTGCTTTACCTTGAGAGGCAAGGACCTCGTAGCGTCGATTTGCAGCTTTGGTGCGAAGCAGCTAAGCTGCAAATTGACCTGCTAGCGTCCGATCTAGAATTTAGCCCTTGATTCGCGTTACTTGACTACCTGACTACTTGACTTCCAAAGGCCGTATCTTAGGGACGCCGTACAAATAACTTACGCCTTTTGACCGTCTTATTTTGCCCTCACTGCACCTAAAAATAATTTCCGTAACTGAGGCTATGCAAAGAATTTTTAAGCGCGGTGAGAACAAAAGCGTCAGGTCAAAAACCCGTAAGTTATTTATACGGCGTTCCTTAGCATTTATCAATAACCCAAACCATTATGATCAAAACAATTCTAAAACTAGGCCTCGTCCTGGTCGTCGGCTTACTCGGCTATAATTATTTCCTCGGAGATGTGGAAGAGAAGGAGCAGAGCCGGGAGATTGTCGGCAAGGTGGGTGATATAGGAAAGGATGCCTGGAACCTGCTAAAAAGCGAGCGGCAGAAAATGAAAGACGGCAAGTACGACGACGCCCTCGAAAAACTGGACGGTCTGTACTCCAGCTTAAAAGGCAAAGCCCAGGACTTGAAAGATTCCGGCATCCTCGACCGACTCGACGACCTGGATCAACGCCGTAAAGAGCTGGAAGGACTTGTTAACGAGAAAGGGAGTGAACTCTCTACGGACGCTAAGCGCAAATTAAATGATCTCACCGCCGAGACCGAGGTGCTGATGAATGAAATGGAAGAAAAAAGCAACCCGGCAGCCCCCCACTAGGACTTATGAAAAAAAACCCTACGGAAAGGAAGATCATCCATGTCGACATGGATGCCTTTTTTGCCAGTGTTGAGCAGCGGGACAACCCCGAACTGCGGGGGAAACCTATTGCGGTAGGCGGTTCCAAAATGCGCGGCGTCGTTGCTGCCGCCAGCTACGAAGCCCGGGTTTTCGGCGTCCGCTCGGCAATGCCGAGCATTACGGCCAAGCGCCTATGCCCCCACCTCATCTTCGTCCAGCACAACTTCGATCGATACAAAGAAGTCTCCGAGCAGATCAGGCAGATATTCCTCAGCTATACTGATCTGGTAGAACCCCTCAGCCTCGACGAAGCCTTTCTGGATGTAACCGAGCCCAAGCGGGGTCCGGCCAGCGCTACCCTCATTGCTCAGGCCATCCGCAAGGAGATTCAGGAAACGACGCAGCTGACCGCCTCCGCAGGGGTGAGCTTCAATAAATTCCTGGCCAAAGTGGCTTCCGACATCAATAAGCCCAACGGCATGAAAGTGATCACCCGGGAAGAAGCGCCGGCCTTTCTCGCTGCCCTACCCGTAAAGGAATTTCACGGCGTCGGCAAAAAAACCGCTGCCCGATTGGAGAGAATGGGCTTCCATACCGGTGCCGATTTAGTCGTTCTATCCGAGCTGGAGATCGCCCAACGCTTCGGAAAAATGGGACGACACCTCTACAGCATTGTCCATGCACTCGATGGCCGACCGGTCAACCCCAACCGCATCAGGAAAAGCGTTGGCGCAGAACGGACGTATTCCGACGATGTGGTCACCCGCCACGAAATGCGCGAAAAGCTCGACTGGCTGGCAGGGAAGGTATTCAGTTACCTTAAGGAAAAGAACAATTTTGGCCGTACCATCACCTTGAAGATGAAGTCGCCCGACTTCGTTACCCACACCCGGTCAAAGTCCTTTGCCGGCGAGGTCCGTTCCTTATCCAATTTCCGGGAAACGGCCTATCAGCTCCTCGACGAAAACATTGAGGAAGTTCCGGTGGTTCGTCTGTTAGGACTCAGCGTTTCTAACCTGGAGCGGGAAGGGAGCGGAGGGGTACAATTGCTGCTTCCTTTTGAGGAAGAGTGATGCAAGTTTCCAGAATAAAGATTTATCCATCAAGAATTACCCATCAAATGACCTACGACCTAATCATTATCGGCGGCGGCCCTTCCGGCATCAACGCCGGCATCAGTGCCCACAAAGCAGGGCTGTCTTTCCTGATCCTGGAAAAAGGGATGGTGGCCAACAGCTTATTCAACTTCCCGGTCAACATGACATTTTTCAGCACTTCGCTGAGACTGGAGATTCATGACATCCCCTTCATCAGCCACGGCGATAAGCCGACGCGCAGCGAGTCGCTGGAATATTACCGCCGGTTGGTGCAGTCGAACCAGCTCAACATCAGGTTATACGAAGAGGTGGAAAAGATGACCCCAGAGGGAGACGGAACCTATACCGTGTACACCACCAAGGGCAATTACCACGCCAAGGCGATTTGCGTAGCTACCGGTTTTTACGATACGCCACGTATGCTCGGGGTGCCCGGTGAAGGCCTGCCAAAAGTCAAGCATTATTATGATGATCCGCATGCCTACATCGGGCAAAAAGTGCTGGTCATCGGGGCAGCAAATAGCGCCTGCGATGCCGCGTTGGAATGCTGGCGCAAGGGCGCCGAAGTAACCATGGCCATCCGTAGTTCGGAAATCTATGACCGGGTGAAGTACTGGATCAAGCCGGACATCGAAAACCGAATTAAAGAAGGCAGCATCCCCGCTCACTTCAACACGACCGTATCCGCCATCCGCCCAAATGAGGTAGACCTGGAAACACCGGACGGCCCGCTGACCATCGCCAACGATTTTGTGCTGGCCATGACCGGTTACCAGCCCAACTATAAGCTCTTCAAAGCCCTGGGGCTTCCCATCAACGACGACGCAGCCTGCAAACCCGTCTTCGATGAAAATACGCTCGAAACTACCCTACCAAACGTTTACATGGCCGGAGTCGCTTGTGCGGGTTTGGAAACCAGTAAGCTCTTCATCGAGAATACCCGGGACCATGGGGAGGTGATTGTTCGGAATATTTTGGGGAAGAAGTAACCACTAAGGCATTGAGGCACTAAGAAGCTACACTAAGGAAAAAGGTAGAAGAAGTAACCACTAAGGCATTGAGGCACTAAGAAGCTACACTAAGGAAAAAGGTAGAAGAAGTAACCACTAAGGCATTGAGGCACTAAGAAGCTACACTAAGGAAAAAGGTAGAAGAAGTAACCA
>JBLHRW010000287.1:0-6659 GCA_047626445.1 Neolewinella sp. | reverse complement strand
AGTGGTTCCGTCCAAACCTACACCCGCAAACCTCCCCCCAAAGGCGAATCACCCCCCCCCAGCTGCCGCCCCAACACCTCTGGCAAAGAACAAGTCTGGAGCCGCGGCAGCACGTAGCGCGCAAACAGTTCACACTCCTCCAGGTGCGGATACCCGGAAAGGATGAACGAACGAATGCCCATCGCGTGGTAGCGCATCAGCTTTTCGTAGACCTGATCGGGGTTACCGACGATGGCTGCTCCGCAGCCCGAGCGGGCCCGGCCGATGCCCGTCCACAGGTGGTCTTCGGCGAAGCCGTCTTTGTCGGCGCCCTGGCGGAGCTCCGCCTGCCGGCTCACGCCGTAGGATTTGGCGTCCAGGGCCCGGTTTTTCAGTTCCGCTGCCGCTTCCGCATCGATGTTTTGCATCAGCGACTGGCTGGCAGCGATGGCCTCCGCCTCGGTTTCGCGGACGATGACGTGCACCCGGAGACCGAAGTCAATCGTCCGTCCGTACTTTGCACCTGCGGCCGCGCCCACATTGTCCATCAACGCCTGAATCTTCGCCTCCGTTTCCGGCCACATCAGGTACACGTCGCAATGCTCCGCACAAAGTTCCACGCCGTCGGGGCTATAGCCACCAAAATAGAGCAGCGGACCACCGTTTTGCTGGTAGGGTTTGACTGGTGCCGTCGGCAAGTCAAGGTCATAGAATTCGCCCTTAAACGACAGGTGATCCTGCGTCCAGCATTGCTTCAATATTTCGATCACCTCCCTACTTTTTCGGTACCTGGTCGGACTGTCCACCTTAGTCCCCGGCAGGTCGCTGCTGATGATGTTGACGGTCAGTTTACCCAGTAACATATGATCCAACGTGGCCAGCGCCCGGGCCAGCATGGGCGGGTGTACCTCCCCGCAGCGGATGGCCGTAAGCAGGTTCATCTGCCGGAGTTGTGGTGCCAGCGCGGCAGCGAAGGCCAGGGGATCCTGCCCCACCTGGTAGCTGCTCGGCAACAGCATGTTCCGGTAGCCGAGTTCATCTGCCTTACGGGCGATTTGCGCGGCATTCTGGTAACTGCTTTTGTAGAGCGGATCGCGCACGCCCAGGTAGCGATCGTCGCCGTTGCAGATGGGGGCGAACCAGGAAACTTCGGCGGCATCAAGGTCGGCAGAACGGACGTAAGGAGGAGGCATATTTTGTGGTATTGGGTGTAAATTTAACCTAATTGAACGATGTACGTTATTAGAGTATGGACGCAGCTCAATTAAAAAACCAGCGTTATTCGAGAGAAGAATACTTCCAACTTGCTGCCGACAGCGAAGTCAAACTCGAGTTTCTCGACGGGGAAATAAGGATAATGGCTGGCGCGACCAAAGAGCACAACAGAATTACCAAAAACTGCCTGCTGGCCCTGAACTCAAATCCGAATGATTGCGAGGTCTTTTTGGGAGATACTGCTGTTTCCATCCCTAGCAGCCTGTCGGGGAGAACCGAATCTGAGCCAACGTGAGCCATTTTTGTGGTAGATGACTGGTGAATTCGGGAGTTTAACGGGTTAAGTGACTGAATTCGCTGGGAAATCTACCGCAAAAAGGGCCGCTTTGGGACGATGAGCGTTCTCTCCGACAGGCTGCTAGCCACAACAGCATCTTTTTTCCCGATCTGACGGCGGTTTGTGAAAAGGAAGTACAGCGGGAACAAGATGGAATTGAAAGGTTGCTAAACCCTTCCCTGTTGATCGAAGTGCTGTCAAAAAACACCTCGCGTTACGACAAATCCGAGAAATTCAACGCTTATAAAACGCTGCCCAGTTTTCGGGAACACATCACCATTGACAGCCTTGAGTACTTCGTTTACACTTTCTACAAAGAGGCGAATGGCCTTTGGCGGATTGGCAACTACTCCAAATTAAGTCAGGAGGTCGAGATAATTACCTTGGGGATGAACGTTCCGATGGCAACACTTTATAATGGCGTGGATTTGGGAGAAGAATAAGCGGATTTTGGCGCGGACGCCGGTGCAATGAGCAAGACAAGAAGCAAGGCCATCACAACGTTACTTTCCTGAAACCATCTATACCCCTACATGCGCTTATTAGTCCTATTCCTTTCCTTCAGCCTGTTTGCCTGCGGCAATACCGAGGCGCCACCGCTTGCCCCCACCGTCGCAGACACGGTACCTCCCGCTTCCCAAGATGTCATTTTTATCGACCCCGCCGGCACCACCATCGCCGCCCGCTTCCCTACCCCAGCAGGCTATACCCGGACGACTTATAACGATGCTGCTTTTGGCCACTACCTGCGGCACCAGCCGTTGAAGCCGCAAGGCACCAAGATCCTCCTATTTAGCGGCGTAGAGAAAGGGAACCAAACTGCCCACGCCGCCGTCCTCGACGTAGACGTAGAAAACCGGAACCTCCAGCAATGCGCCGACGCCGTTATGCGCCTGCGGGCCGAGTACCTGTACGAACAGGAACGTTTTGCCGACATCCACTTCAACTTCGTCAGCGGCTTCAACGCCGAATATCGCCGTTGGCGCAAAGGCGAACGGATCCGGGTAAAGGGCAACCACGTTGACTGGACAGCTGGGAGCGGAGCCACTCCCGGCTATAAATCCTTCCGGAAATACCTCACCATGGTCTTCAGCTATGCTGGTACGGCCTCGCTCGTCCACGAACTGAAACCGAAGGACAAAGCCGACATCGGCGTCGGCGACGTGCTGATCAAGGGCGGCAGCCCTGGCCACGCCGTCATTATCGTCGATAAGTCCGTTAATGACACCACCGGCGAGGTCCTCGTCCTCTTGGCCCAGAGCTATATGCCGGCGCAGGATATTCATGTGCTGGTTAATCCGGCACGGCGGGATGGAAACCCTTGGTATTCGGTTACGGAGGATTTTGGAGACTGGATTCGGACGGCGGAGTATGGGTTTGCGGGAGATGCTTTGCGTGGGTGGTGAGTAAGAAGCATCATGTCCTAGTGCATCAAGATCAAAGTTCGGTACAGTTATAACTTACCATCGCGGCACTGTACTTCCCAGCTAAAAACCTCACGTAGCTATGGCTATGATCGGCTTTCAGCTGGTCGTCCAGCACCGCGCTGCCGGCGTTCTAACTAGCACCAACTTCAATCTTGACGCACTAGGAGGTCACTTAGTATGAGATCATACACACCAGTATATTTAATCTCCTGTATATTGACTGATCATACACAATGATTAAAGGTTCAATTCCATAAATACTATGACAAGAATAAGTAAGGAAGTATGGGTTGCGGCAGGCTTGCGGACTCCCTTTGCGAAAGCAGATAAAGAGCTGAAAGACATTGATGCTATTAAGATGTCTGTGACCGTTCTGAATAAGATGAATCAGTCTGAAGGGCTGAACCCTGATTACGTGGTATGGGGAACCGTTTTACCAAACCTTGACTACAGTAATATAGGGAGGGAGGCAATCCTGGAGTCTGAATTGCCGGAGGAAACGATAGGCTTGTCCACCACATTAGCATGCAGTACCAGCCTTACTGCAGCCATTCAGGCAGCGTTAATGATTTCAGATGATGAGGTGGCGATTGCCGGCGGTGTCGAAAGCATGTCTAATGTTCAATTAGGTCTTTCTGCAAGCACATCCAGATGGCTGCGCACCTTGCCTTCCCAAAAAGGTATTTTCAATAAGATCATTCATTTCTTCTCCGGCCTGATCAATTTCAGGCTTTATATACCGAAAGGGGTAAATAGAAAAACGGGCAAAAGCATGGGCCAACATGCTGAAATCACCGCTCAACGACTCGGTGTCACTCGTGAAGAACAAGACAGGCTTGCACTAAGTAGTCATGAAAACTATTTCAGCGCTGCCGACGGCGGGTTCTACGAAGACCTGATCACTCCAGCCTTCGGCCTGGAAAAGGATGCTATCCCACGGCGAAAAACCAACCTTGAAAAATTGGCCACGCTTAAACCGGTATTCGACAAAAAGTCTGGTAAAGGCACATTAACTGCAGGCAACTCCTCCTTATTCACTGATGGTGCTGCTGGCGTATGGATTGCCGGGAAGAACAAGATAGGAGACATTAATACGCCATATAAGGCCCGCTTAGTTGACTGGGAGATGGCCGGAGTGAATATTGAAAAGGAAGGCATTCTAATGTCTCCTACCTTCGCGATTCCTAAATTGCTAGAACGGCACGGGCTAACGTATGATGATATCGACGTTTGGGAAATACATGAAGCATTTGCCTCCCAGGTTCTTGCAACGATCAAAAACCTAGAAGATCCTGCGCATTTAAAAAAGACGGGGGTAACCATGCCATTGGGAAAGTTCCCTCTTCAAAAATTGAATATGAATGGCAGCAGTATCTCGATTGGTCATCCTTTCGGAGCAACTGGTGCGAGGATCTTAAGTCAAACGGTCAAAGAGCTCCATCGATTAGGCCCTGGAAAGAAAGCGCTGATAAGTACTTGTGCCGATGGTGGTTTGGGAACAATTGCATTAGTCGAAAATTAATATGGATGAATATTTATGAACTCGACCACTAGGCCTGGGAACGGCAGCTATTGGCCGACCTAAATATATTAACATTGGCAACAAGCCAGCTGGTGTAATCTCTTCAAAGGATCAGTTCAGGCAAAAAGGGATAGAGATGTTAGAGGCGGCTTATCAGCAACATCTAAGTGGTAACCTGAGAACAAGAGATTTCGTCCTTAATGGTGAAGACGTAGCACAGCTAAAAACCCTAGTGGGCCAGCCAGTAAGGATGGCTATTAATCGCCTTTAATTGCCAACACTAAGTAAAATATTAAGATTTAAACCACAATTTGTAAGTTAATTCATATCTTGCCCCCCAGCAGCCTCCAAACAAGTGACCTTCACCCCCGAGCAAGAACGCATCTTCGACTTCGTCCGCACCGGCGAGGGCCACGGCATCATCGACGCGGTGGCCGGCGCAGGTAAGACGACGACCATCATGGAATGTACGCGCTACGCCAAAGACCCCGCCCGGGTGTTGTTCTGTGCCTTCAACAACAGCATCGCCAAGGAGATCCGGCAGAGGTTTGGGGAACGGAAGATGCCAGAGGTTACGGTACAGACCATCCATTCGCTGGGCTTACGGATCCTGCGGGAGAACAGCGATTATGGATCACGGCTGCAACTCAGGGAGTACAAATACACGACGCTGTTTCAGGGGGAAGATATGCAGACCAAGCTGACGCCACACTTCAAGGCGCTCTGCGAGTTGAACAACCTCAACCCTGCAGCGGCAGAAAGCGGCGACAGCCGCCAGAAATTCGCCATCAAGAACCTTACCTACCGCATCCGTAACCGGCTGCTGAACATCAACCAGAAGCACCGGGCTACGCTAAACGGACCATCATTTAAGAACTTCACCTCCCTCGTCGAGCACTTCGGCGTATTTACTCCGGCCGAAGAAAAGAGCAAGACCTTCCACGAAGAGCTGGAGGTCTACTTTGCTGCCCACCGGCTGCTGCTCACCGCTGGTAATGACCTGGCGGCCCGCAGTTACGTCATTGATTTTACGGACATGATCTACCTGCCCTTCGTATGGAAACTCAACGCGGCAACGAAGTACGATTGGATTTTCATCGATGAGTGCCAGGACCTCTCCAAGGCCCAATTTGCCGTGGCGGCCAAGTACGGCAAACAGGGCAGCCGGGTGCTGGCGGTGGGTGATCCGCGGCAATCGATCTACGGTTTCACCGGTGCCGACGTGGAGTCTTTCAGCCGGGTAGCGCGGATGACCCGCGCCACGGAACTGCCCCTAACGACCTGTTTTCGATGCCCCACCACCGTGATTGACCTTGCCCAGGAGATTCGGGAAGACATCAGTGGGGCCAAAACTAACGCCGGTACCGTTGCGCCCATCCTCATTGAGCAGGTCACCGAGCTTGCCCGCCCTGGCGACCTCATCATTAGTCGGCTACGAGCGCCGTTGTTGGTCCTGGTCTTCGATTTTATCGAAAAGGAGGTGAAAATCCAGGTATCGGAGGACGAAGCGCGGGAGTTCATCGGTGAGCTAAAAACACTCTTCAAACAGGATGAGCTGCAGGCTTCCGTCAAACGGCGGTACAAGACCTTCGAGGCGTTGAAGCAAACGGTTCTCCAGCGCAACAGGTGGGTCATCCGGCAAAACGCGGGAAAGATCCCTAAGGTCACCGAGCGGGAGTTGTTCCTGCAGGCGGAGACAGAGTACCTCGAAAAAAGGCTGGAGTTCCTGCATAAGCGCTACGAGCTTTGGCAGAAGCGGTGCACTTCTGTCACTAAGGTCCTGGAACGAATCAAAAAGCAGGTCTCCGCTAAAAAGAATGCCATCAGGCTGTCGACCATTCACCGGGCCAAAGGCCTGGAAGAGGACCGGGTGTTCATCATTGACTACGACAAACTGCCCTGGGCCAGGCAACAGCAAAAAGACTGGGAGAAAGTACAGGAGACTAATTTGAAATACGTCGCCATCACGCGGGCTAAGGACACCCTGTTTCTGGTGGAAAGCGAGGACATCGAGGAGCTGGAAGAAGAGGGGAGTTTGTTTGATGATCTGCCGTTTGGTGCGGGTGGGGGGTAGTTTTAATGGAAGGCAACTAAGGTTTTTGGTTTCACACTGGTCGGGCGGGGGCAAGCCCCGCCCTTGCCACCGTCAGGGGTTGGTGGCCGCGTTCGCTTAGCAAAC
>JBLHRW010000286.1:0-6668 GCA_047626445.1 Neolewinella sp. | reverse complement strand
AAGTTTGGGAAATAGAAGCTATTTCTTAGTTCCTAGTTCCTAAACAAGGCGCGGCCGCAGGTGCAGGAGGGGTTAAGAGAGCACGCGTTGGAGTTACTTAAGGTAACTAAGGGATTAAGGGTTATATTAAGAAGCGGACTTATACCAGCTGACGAGCGGAACGAGTAGCCATATGCGGAGCGCTGAAAGCGCAGCGTCTAAAAGTGGCGTAGCCACGTTTAAAAGGCCGAAGGCCGTCTAAAAGAAAATGAGCGCAGCGAGTTTTCGTCTAAAAGCGCTAACCGTTTTCAACAAAGACCGCCTCCGGAAAATTACTCCTTCCAGAAGCGGCCCTACGAATACCCCTAAGGTATTGCTCTCAGTCCTTAATGCCGCTTGTTATCAAAACGTTACGGCCGTTCGCGTTTTTCCTTGCGTTGGGTTGATTATCTTTGCCGACCGAGATAAAATTTTGCAAAAAATACTATGGCTAAAGCAAGACCCGCACCCCGTAAGGCATCCAAGGCTAAACTTGGATCAGGCCTAGACGCTCTTTTTCAAGGAAAGCGTTTGGATAAGGCGATGAAAGAGTCTCCCACGGAGACCGTCTCTGCGCTGAGCAAGGATTTCCTCCGGTTATCAATCAGTAAGATTCATGCAAACCCAGACCAGCCGCGTAAAGAATTCGAAGAAGGCCCGCTAAACGAGCTGGCGGAATCCATTAAGATTCACGGCATCATCCAGCCGATGACGGTACGGCACATGGGCGACGGCACCTACCAAATCATCAGTGGTGAGCGGCGCTTCCGCGCCAGCCAGCTAGCTGGCCTCACGGAGGTCCCCGCCTTCATCCGGACGGCTAACGACCAGACGCTACTGGAAATGGCCCTGATTGAGAACATTCAACGCCAGGACCTCAACCCGATGGAAGTAGCTTACAGTTACTTCCGCCTCTCCCAGGACTTCGCCCTCACCCAGAACGAAGTGGCTGACCGGGTAGGTAAAAAACGGACCACTGTTACTAATTATCTGAGTGTTTTAAGGACCTCGCCTAAAGTCCAACAGGCCATCCGGGACAAGGACATCAGCATTGGCGCCGCCAAAGCAGTAGCCGGCATCAAGGACATCTCCCTGCAAGAAATGTTCCTTACCGAAATCCTGCAGCATCAAGATTGGAGTGTACGGGCGATCGAGAAGAAAGCGGCCGATTACAAAGCCAAGAAGGTAACGGCAAAGAAAAGCTCCGTAAAGGGCAGTACTGATGACCTGAAAACCGTCAAAAAAGCCTTCGAAGTCTTTTTCGAGACGAAGCGGGTAATCGTTAAATTAGACGGAAATACCAAGGAGTCGGGCACCATCAATATTCAGTTCACAAGCAAGGAAGAGCTGGAGCACTTTTACAAGATGGTGGAACCTTAAGTCGTCACTTCAGGCCGCTGCAGAATCGTTAGCGGAAAGTTAAAAGCAACGTTGTGATCCAGCGTTCCACGAAGAAGAGATGTCATTAGCAGGTATGGAAACATCAAACAGAAACACCGGATTTTGTAGCGCTGCCGGAGGCGGCGTAGTGGCGATCATTGCCCTCTTTGTCCTGTTCCTTGCACCTGCGTCCGCGCCTGCTCAAATCACCGACACCCTACCACCACCCGCCCTGCAATCCATTATTTCCGATACGGCAGTAGCGCTAAAAGAACTAAAGCGGAAGCCACGCAATGCCCTCCTTTGGAGTGCCATCCCAGGTGGCGGTCAGGTCTACAACAAACGTTGGTGGAAGGTGCCACTCGTGTACGGCGGTCTATTGGGTATGGTGGCCTACGCCGACTTTAACCAGACCAGCTACAACCGCTTCACGACTGCCCTGGAGAACCGTTGCCTCGGCGACGGTAACGTCATCATTGTACCGGCCTCGGAATGCGTGCCCACTGAAGATGAATTCCCCTCCACCCAGATTAGCGATAACGCTTTGCTGCAAGCCCGGGCCAACGTCGACCAAGCAAGGCAAACCGCCTACATCGGTATTATTATCGTCTACCTGCTGCAAACCGTAGAAGCTTATACTGATGCGCATTTGCAGGAATTCGATATTTCGGAAGACCTGAGTATTCACCTGGGTCCGGTTGTGCAACCAGACGGAATGATGGCGGCCGGCCTGACCGTCCCGCTTGGCAGCGGACAAAGATTAAAGCGGGAAGAAGCCCTGGTGCAACGACTTAAGGCGATTGCGCGTTAGTAAGAGGTTTCTCACCTACAAAAGGCTAACCGATAAATTATCTATCCATGGAACTGCTTGAATTCTAAAGACAGAAATGTACAAGCGGGCTAAATTTTGATCCGCTTCACGAAAAGCTATGTCTGACTACCAGCTATTTCCCCTGGTTTATCCCGCAGTAACCGATAAGCAATCAAAAAGCTACCGGCAATCAATACGGCCGCCAGCATAAAGGCAGAGCCGGGAAAATAGAAAGGTGTGCCCTCCTTGGTGGTGAAGAAGAAGATGCCAGTCATCATCAAAGGACCAAGGATGGTCGTCAGGCTCTGCAGCGACGTCAGCCCTCCCTGGAGTTCCCCCTGCTCATTGGCGGCGACCTTACTGACCAGGTAGGACTGTAAATTCGGCGTACAGATGCCGCCCAAACAATAGGGGACGGTGAACAGGAACATCATCCAGGTAGTGGAAGCAAAGGCGAACAGGATCATCCCCAGGAAGTACATCGCCATCCCGTAGTAAATGCTTTTACCTGGCCCAAAGTAGTTGTACGCCTTTTGGGCAAATCCACCCTGAACGATGGCCACCAACACCCCGGCAAAAGCCAGGGAAAGGCCCACCATCAATTCCGACCACTCCAGGCGGTACATCGTGAAATAGGCCCAGTTGCTGTTTACCGCATGAGAGGCCAGGTACAACAGGAAGAAGGCAACCAATAAATAGCCGATGGATTTATAACTGAACAGTTGACGAAATACGCCGATGGGATTGGCCCGACGCCAGTTGAAGGCACGTCTGTTCTCCTGAGCCAAAGATTCGGGCAAAATGAAATAACCGTAGAGAAAATTTAGGAAGGATAAGCCGGCAGCAGCGTAGAAAGGTACCCGAGTACCTATTTCTCCCAAGACCCCGCCCATAAGCGGACCAATGATGAAGCCTAAACCGAAGGCCGCGCCGATCATCCCAAAGTTCTTCGAGCGATTCTCCTCCGTACTTACGTCTGCGATGTAAGCCGAAGCCGTCGTAAAGCTGGCCCCGCAGATACCAGCGAAAATGCGGCCACACAGCAGCCAGATAAAATTAGGCGCTAGTGCCAGGATCACATAATCCACCGCAAAGCCAAACAGCGAAATCAGCAGTACCGGCCTGCGGCCGTATTGATCACTCAGGCTCCCCATGATGGGAGAAAAGACAAATTGAGCAATGGCAAAAGCTGCCAGTAAATAGCCGCCGTAAAGGCTTGCTTCGTTCGTGGCAACGCCCTGCATCTCCGCCAATAACTTGGGCAGAACGGGGATGATGATGCCAAAGCCCAACACGTCCATCAAGACGGTGATCAGGATGAAATTGACGGCGGCTTTGCGGGGAGGTTTCATAGTTTACAGATTACTGACTTAGTACCAAATGTTCCTCGACTCTTCCCCGGACGACGCTACCTCCGGGAGCGAGCGCTCTTGTCGGCCTCCGGCCGCGTTACATGCATTGCCGGAGGCAAGCGCGACAGCTCGGGCGCGGAGCGCCCTTCGTCCGGCGCTACCAATCAAGCACCAAATGCTCCCCACCCCCTACAATAATCAGGACATGTTGTTCATCCAACCGAACCAGCTGCCGTACCTCCAGGTGATTCCTTGCGCCGCCCAAGTCGATAAAGTGGACGCGGCCATCTTCGGAGAGCAGCTGCAACGCAGCTGCATCCTGCCGGCCGATCCGGGGCTGAACGTGGTGTTTATTACCGCCTAATAACAGCCCCTGAGGAATTTCCAGGGCGCAATTCAGCGTCGTTATTTGGGCAGACCGGGGCAAGGTATCCACTTTCCAGTTATCGCCGTTTTGACGAATAAGCCGGAGGTGCGCCAACGTGTTAACTACCTGCGGTTCTTTTTGCACCGCCGGGAATAATTCCTGAAAGCCTTGCTTAGCGTAGTCGACGTAGTTTAGGTTATTTCGCTTAAGAGAAGGGATACGGGCGGCAAGTTCGTCCTTGTCCGCTACCGCAACCTCTTTGCCGTCCCGCACGTAGGTAAGCAATAATTCATCCTCCCCATTACCATCTACGTCTTCGATGTAAAAACGAACAGGGGTTTCCGGCGTTGCGGCACCCAGCCCGGAGTTCAGCCCCCAATTTCCGGCAAGGAAAGCGTCATTACTACCGTTGGGTTTATCCACCTGATGGAGGGATTGCCAAAGCCCCGTGCCAGCCAGTAGGAGGGAAGACGCCTTACCGTCGGCCTGCCGAACCCCAATTCCGGTAAAGGGCCTGGCGTACAGCGTGGCCCCCTCAGCACCAAGAGCGGCCTCCAGGGTTTTTTCTGGCAGGTCAGCGGCCATGCGTGGCTTTACCTCCAACCAGGAGGCCCGCGCTATCGGAAGAAGTTTTTCTGCTTCCCAGCGAAGAATCTCATAGTTCTGGCCCGACTCATCCGTTGATACGGCAAAGTCCCCGTTTTTCAACAGAAAGGCAGGTTTGTTGCTGGGCTTCGGTTTGAAGGGCGCAAGCGGAATTTGATCAAAATACCCATCCAGCCCTGCCTTGCGTGTAACGCCGGTAGCCGTAACCGTAAACCAGGGGCCGGACTTAGCGGCAGTCTCCCGATCCGGGCCGTAGCTCCCCTCTGATTGCGACATCATACCGCGTTGGGGGCAGGGCCTTGTGTTGGGATCATAGCGTCGTGTGGAAGGCGATATCGGGTTGAAGGCGGCTCCCGGCGAGCGGGGTTTGGCGACATAGGTATTCTCGTAGATCTTCGCCGGCGCATTTAGGTTATTGACGACCAGGTCTGCGTCGCCATCGCGGTCAAAGTCGGCGATGGCAGCGCCATTGGAGCTGCCAACAAAATCGAGGCCCCAGGCTTGGCCGACTTCCTCGAAGGCCCATTCCCCCGTCATGCGGAAGGCCTGGTTGGCAACATGTCCGGACGGCATACTGGCGATCACTTCCAGATTAGAGGCGGAGCGGGCGAAGTCGGAAGAAATAAACTTGAGGTAATCCAGCGAGTTAGGGCGGCGTTCGATGCCGTTGGCGATGAAGACATCCTGCCGGCCGTCGAGGTCGAAGTCTTCGATCAGACAGGACCATGACCAGTCGGTAGCGGCCAGGCCGGCCATTTCGGCGACCTCGGAGAAGTTGCCGTCGCCCCTGTTCCACTGCAGATTGTTGCGGGGGAGCTGGTGGTGATAGCCGAGCTTCCGTTTGATGTTGTAGACATTGACCGGATCTGAGCTCATCGTCGATTTCAGAATTTCTTCTTTGTCGGGGCGCATGTCAAGGGTAAGCAAGTCTGGCCAGCGGTCATTATTGAAATCGGCTACGTCGGAGCCCATGCTGAAGTTAGAGGTATGGCCGGCGAGCTCCCGGACGGATTCTTTGAAGGTGCCGTCGCCCTGGTTCAGGTAGTAGTAATCGTTTTCGCTGAAGTCGTTACAGACGTAGATGTCGGGGAAGCTGTCCTGGTTGAAATCGGCGATGGCGGCGGAGAGGCCGTAGGCTATTTTGGAGGAGTATAAGTTGGCTTCGGAGGTAACGTTGATGAATCTTTTTCCTTCAGCCAAGCCGCCCGACCGCCTACGAGGCGACTGCG
Organism: Neolewinella sp.; assembly: GCA_047626445.1. GTDB lineage: Bacteria > Bacteroidota > Bacteroidia > Chitinophagales > Saprospiraceae > Neolewinella. The sequence goes on along the minus strand of JBLHRW010000286.1, from coordinate 905 downwards.
CCGCTGCTCCGAGCGGTCCGACGGCAGCATTCAGGTCATTGCGGAGGAGGATATCGCCGGCCAGGCTGTCGGGGATGGTTCGGGACCTGGCGGTGCCATAAGTTGCGTCGTTGTGGACGGAGTGTCGAAGCAGGTACACGTCCAGGTCGCCATCGCGGTCGTAGTCAAACCAGTAGGCCTGGGTGTTGAAGCCGGGGAAGTCGAGGCCGTAATCGGCGGCGGATTCGGTGAAGGTGCCGTCTTCGTTTTGCAGGAAGAGTTCGTTGTGGCCGGTGAGGCCTTTGTAGCCGGAGACGTTGCAGACGTAGATGTCCATCAGCCCATTTTGGTCCACATCCACCACACTGATCCCCGTAGACCAATCCCCTGCACCTGCGACCCCGCCCTCGTCCGTTGCATCGCGAAACTTAAAATCCCCCTCGTTGATGTAGTATTTGTTCGGCCCCTGGTTGTTGGTAAAGTACAGGTCGGGCAGGTCATCGCCGTTGATGTCCGTGGCCGCCACCCCACCGCCGTTGTAGTAGTAGAGGTACTCGACGATGTTCCAGCCTTCGGTTTCTTGGAGTTGGTTGGCGCTGGTTATTCCTGTGTTGGTGCGTTCCTGAAAGAGCGGTTTTGGGGCGCGGTCGCAGGTGCAAAGTAAGAGAATAAGGGAGCAAAGTAAGAGGGGGATGCTGAGTCTGCGGCGCAAGATGGCGTGGGATTTTGACGGGGGCAAAGGTAGCGCGGCGGGCGGTTCTTTTACCACGACGTCCTGAAGGGACGTCTAGTCACGAGGGGTGACTAAGTTGGCTACGCCAACAAGTGAGGGGTTCCCTCGGGCCTACGGCCCAGCGGTCCCCCCTCACTACGATAGACGTCCCTTCGGGACTGGTAAATTAAACACTTATTGTGTTGAATTGTTT
>JBLHRW010000285.1:0-6761 GCA_047626445.1 Neolewinella sp. | reverse complement strand
TCTTAAAAATTATTTCCGTAGCTACGGCTATGCAAAGAATTTTTCAAGAACGGCGAGAACAAAAGCGTCAGGTCAAGAAACACGTTTTATTTAATTCGCGTCCCTAATAATTTCGGCATGCAGTTCAGGCGAGTTGGCAAACACCTCTCCGTAGATGGCTTTTACTTGGTCGCGGCCGGAGGCGAAGGGCTCCGTTTCTCCGAAGGTGAAGAGTTGAACGTTGAGGGCGTGGAGATCGGCGAAGTCATCTATGTTACGGGTGTTGTAGGCGAGGACTTAGGCTTGGGCGGTTTTTGGGGGCGTCATTTGTAGTGGGTTGTTTTGTAGTGGGTCGTCGTTAGGCTGCCGCAGGGGTTGGAGACAAGATAGGTGGATTGGGTTTAGAAATTAAAAAAAAACACCAAACCTGTGTTATTTGTATTGTTTTATTTTTTTTGTATTTTACAAAAAGAAGGTAAGCTTTTACGTACAATAATTCGGGAATTTAAACGCTGCGAACCCCGCCCTAAAACACTTGAAACTTAACATTATGGACGCGCCTAAATTTAAAAACCGCTATCGAATAGCTTCTGCCCGCGCCGAATGGTGGGATTACGGCAAAGACGCCGCCTACTTCATTACGATCTGCACAAGGGGGCGTGCTCATTTTTTCGGCAAAATCAGGAACGGAAAAATGCACCTCTCCCCCATCGGTGCAGTGGCGAATGTAATTTGGCACCAGATCCCTCACCATTTTCCCGACTGGGAACTGGATGAATTTGTGATTATGCCTAATCATATTCACGGCGTATTGATTAAAAATTCTGGCGCGCCGAATGATACTACGGCTGATCAATTGGCTGCGGTAGATGATATGAATGGCGGGGATGATGTGGCGGGCGGGGATGATGTGGCGGGCGGGGATGATGTGGCGGGCGGGGATGTACAGACAGGGCATGCCCTGTCTCTACCATCGCCACCAAATTTGCCGGCATCTCCCGTGGCCCCATCAACCCCCGGCGATTACATCCGCCCCGACGGCCCACACCCCCGCCTGCGCAACCCCGGCAAAAACACCCTCTCTACCGTACTTGGCTCCTTCAAATCTGCTATAACCAGGCACGTGCGCCGAATGGGATTTGACTTTGGCTGGCACCCCCGCTTTCATGACCACATCATCCGGGATGCTGGCGAATTCTCCCGCATCACCAATTACATCGCCAACAACGTGGCCAAATGGCGGGATGATAAATTTCATAGCTAGGGCATGCACGTACAGACAGGGCATGCACGTACAGACAGGGCATGCCCTGTCTCTACGCATGCACGAATAATAATCCCCCCCATTATGATCATTGCCATCAGGCGATGCCCGCCCTGCCATCATCCCGTTTATTGCATCCTGCGTACGCGCCCAAATTATTACCTTTGCGCGCTAATTCAATACGCTCATGACCTCCGCAGACATCCGCCAGGCCTACCTAGATTTCTTCCGTTCCAAGGATCACAAGATTGTGCCCTCCGCACCGATCGTGAACAAGGACGACCCCAGCCTTATGTTTACCAACGCGGGGATGAACCAGTTCAAGGACTACTTCCTTGGTAACAAGACACCGGATAACCGCCGGATCACGGATAGTCAAAAGTGTATGCGCGTAAGCGGTAAGCACAACGACCTTGAAGACGTGGGCCGCGATGGTACCCACCATACCATGTTCGAAATGCTGGGCAACTGGTCCATCGGCGACTACTTCAAAGAAGAAACTATTGCCTGGAGCTGGGAATTCCTGACCAAAGCCATGGGCCTCGACCCCGAATGCCTCTACGCCACCGTCTTTGAAGGCGACGAAGGTGACGGAATTCCCCGCGACGACGAAGCTGACGAGGAGTGGCGTAAAGTCCTCCCCGTCGACCGTATTCTGGAGGGGAACAAAAAGGATAACTTCTGGGAGATGGGCGAAACCGGGCCCTGTGGTCCGTGTACCGAGATTCACTACGATACCCGCAGCCGCGAGGAACGCGCGAAGGTCTCCGGCCGCGACCTGGTCAACATCGACGACTCTGGTGTTGTAGAGATCTGGAACAACGTATTCATCCAGTTCAACCGCAAAGCCGACGGCAGCCTCGAAAACCTACCCGAAAAGCACGTCGATACCGGCATGGGTTTCGAACGCCTCTGCATGATCATGCAGGGTAAGGAGGCAACCTACGATACGGATGTCTTCACCCCGCTGCTCCGCGAAATCGAACGCCTAACGGGCAAGACCTACGGCGGCTCCTACGCCGACGATGCCAAAGAGGACATGGCCATGCGCGTGATCGTTGATCACCTCCGCGCCGTTGCCTTTACCATTGCCGACGGGCAGCTGCCGGGTTCCGGCGGTGCCGGCTACGTCGTCCGTCGCATCCTGCGCCGGGCCGTCCGCTACGCCTACTCCTTCCTGGACCAGAAAGCGCCGTTCATCAACAAACTGATGAAGATCCTCGTGCAGGAAATGGGCGATGCCTTCCCCGAACTGAAGCAACAAGAACAGCAGATCACCCGGATTATTGAGAGTGAGGAGAAGTCGTTCTTGAATACGCTAGAGAATGGACTGACACGCTTTGCCAACCTCGACTCCAAAGACAGCGTCATCGGCGGACAAGATGTTTTCGAACTCTACGACACCTTCGGCTTCCCGATCGACCTTACCCGCCTGTTGGCTAGTGAGCAGGGCCTGACCATCGACGAAGACGGTTTCAACACTGCCCTAGCCGAGCAAAAGGCCCGTAGCAAAAAAGACGCCGCCAAAGTAGTCGGCGACTGGACCGTCCTCTCCAACGAAGGCAGCCACTTCATCGGCTACGACTATCTCTCTGACGCTGGCGCCAAGATCACCAAGTTCCGGACCGTGAAGGTGAAGGACAAGCCACAATACCACGTAGTGCTCGACCGTACGCCTTTCTACGGCGAAAGCGGTGGCCAGGCTGGTGACACCGGCAGCATGAACGTAGGCGGCGAGACCATCTATGTGACCGACACTATTAAGGAAAATGACCTGACCGTCCACATCGTCAACAAGCTGCCGGAGAACCCGGATGCCGACGTACTGGCCCAGGTCAACGAAGATAAGCGACAGGCCATCAGCCAGAACCACACGGCGGCTCACCTGCTCCACGCTGCCCTACAGGAAGTACTCGGCGACCACGCCGTCCAGAAAGGTCAGGATGTTGGTCCGCTCAAGTTCCGCTTCGACTTCAGCCACTTCGACCGACCAACGGACGATGAGCTGGAAAAGATCGAATTACTCGTCAACGCCAAGGTTCGGGAGAACATCGCTTTGCTCGAGCAGCGCGATGTCCCCATCAACGAAGCCAAAAATTCCGGTGCCATGATGCTCTTCGGAGAGAAGTACGGCGATGCCGTGCGCATCATCACCTTCGACCCTGACTTTAGCTCGGAGCTTTGTGGGGGCACCCACGTGAAGCACACCGGTGAAGTGGGACTGTTCAAGATCACCAGTGAGAGTTCACTGGCCGCCGGAATCCGACGCATTGAGGCTGTTACAGCATTGAGAGCGGAGTGGTACGTTCGTGGCCGTTTGGCCGCGCTGGACGCCATTCGGGAACTGGTAAAAGGAAGTGACCCGATCGGTTCCGTAGTAAAGCTTCAGGAAGAGAACCGTACACTCAAAAAGGAAGTCGAAAAACTTCAGGCGGCGCAGGCTGGTAACATCAAGGGCGACCTCGAAAAGGCTTTCGAAGAAATTAACGGCGTTAACTTCCTGGCGGCGAAAGTACCGCTGACCGACGCTGTTGCCATTAAGACCCTCGCCTTCCAGTTGACGGGAGAGAAGGAAAACAGTTTCGTCCTCCTCGGTTCCGAGAACGACGGCAAAGCCCTGCTAACCCTGGCCCTTTCTAAGGACCTGGCCGATAAGGGAGAACTGAACGCAGGGACCATGATCCGTGGCTTCGCGAAGCACATCAAAGGTGGCGGCGGTGGCCAGCCGTTCTTTGCTACTGCTGGGGGTAAAGACCCTGGTGGGTTGGAGGCTGCTTTGGCGGCCGCTAAGGTGGCGGTTGCTGGCTAAGCTAATAATGGAAGGATTAAATAATGGAATGGCTGCCGCAAGTACCGTTCGCGGCGCTGCACTTGCTCACCCTTAGGGACGCCGTATAAATAAGCGTAGCGCAGGGAGTGGCGATAGCGGTAGCTATTCCATAATTCTCTCCTTCAGTTATTCTCTTATTTCACACTCGCCCAACAGACTAGCCCATCCGAGCCTCATAGTCCGTATACCCAAACGACCGCCGCAGCGTAACCTCCCCATGCGCATCCATCAGCACGATATCCGGGTGCGGAACGCCGTTAAACATCGTCGTTTTCACGGTGGTGTAGTGGGCCATATCTTCGAAGACAATGGAATCCCCAACGCGAATGGGCTGCGGAAAATAGTATTCCGCCAGGTAGTCGCCGGCCAGGCAGCTCATACCTCCAAGCCGGTAGGCATAGGAAAACTCGGGCTTGGCCTCCTTGCTGGCACCGCGTACGTCCGGCCGATAGGGCATCTCCAGCGTATCGGGCATATGGCAGGTGAAGCTGACGTCGAGCATCAGGGTGCGATAGCCGTAGTTGTCGACGATGTCCAGCACGTTACTATCCAGTGTGCCCGCGCCCCAAAGGTGGGCGCTGCCGGGTTCCAGGATGACTTCGAGGTGGGGGTAGCGTTGCCGGAGTTTCCGCAGGGTCTTGATCAGCAGGTCCGTATCATAGCCAGCTTTGGTCATCAAGTGTCCGCCGCCAAGATTAAGCCATTCCACCTGTTCGAGGTAGTGGCCGAACTGGGCCTTTACGCGCTCAATCAGCGTAGCGGTATTTTCTGCCGTGGATTCACAGAGCGTATGAACGTGAATACCTTTTAGGCCTTTAGGTGGCCGGGCCGGGAGGTTGGGCAGGGTTTCCCCCAGCCGACCGTGCGGATCAGCGGGGTTATAGAGCGCTGTTTCTACCGGACTGTACTCGGGGTTGACGCGTAGACCAATGTTGGTACCAAGCCGTTCCCAGGTTTCCCGGTGGCGCTCCAACTCCGTCAACGTGTTAAAAGTTAGATGGCCCGCCAACGCAGCGATCTCAGCAAATTCGTGGGGCCGATAAACCGGAGCATACACCTGCGGTGGTTTACCAAAATGGTTATTGATCAGTTTTGCCTCATTTAGGCTACTGGCAGTGGCGCCGGTCAGGTACTCTGCAAAAACGGGGAAGGCAGGCCAGTAGGCGAAGGCTTTCAGGGCCAGAATAATGCGGACATCAGCGGCGGCGGCGACGTCGGCAATCAGTTCCAGATTTTTGCGAAGGAGGTCTTCGTAAAGGTTAAATTGAGCCATTAGAGGGGGGATAGGTAAGCAGCCAACTGCTGTACTAGAGGAGTTATCCGGCAAAATTACGACAGCGGTTGGCAACATGCTACTATGGAACACCGATTTAATAACTTTCCCGATCGAAGCACAGTTATCGTGTTGCTGATTGAATCGGACCGTTATTGAATTGGCGTTCCTAAAGGCCAAGAACTTTCCTGGCACCCTGGTACCAATCGTACGCCAGGGGATATTTGGAAGGGTTACCGTTGAGCCAGGTCTTTAGGTCGTAGTCGCGCACGTACGCCTGCAGACTTTCCTTGTATTTGGCCAGATTGGCCTCTTTGTCCTGCTTGGTCGAAAGACTGAGGTAGACTTGCGCCAGCTCATAATACCGCCAGGGAGCACCCCGGATATCGTCAGAGGAAAGGGCTGAAATCAGCTGATCGTATTCCGTCGGTTTCAGGTCGTTCATCTGTTCCGGCTGAACGAGGAGCTTTACGGCCATCTCCTGTAACTCATCGCTGTAGCCAGGGTTACCTACAAATGCCGAGAGGTATTTATTGGCCGTTTTCCCGTTCGCTTTCTTATTTTTTAGTTTTTGCTGGATGTCCCGGAGGACCCCCGAGTAAGGAGTATACATAATGCCGGTAGCCAACAACTTCTCCTTTTCAAGTACCTCATCAACTACCTGAACCGATCCCGGGGCAACGGCCCCCGGCATGGTAGCCGCCGAATTGATGTCCGCTGCATCGAAGTACCCGTAGGTAATGTCCGTGCTGTTATTTTCCTTAACGGCCAGGAATTTTTGACCATCCCCTTTCTTAATTTTGAGGTGGGTGTCCTTAAAGAAGCGCTCCGGATAAGGGGTACCAAGTTGATAAGTAACCCCCTCAAATTTCACGTTGATCGTGTCCGGATTACCATTCTTGTCCATGGAAAAGTAGGCCTTGTTTTCAAGCTCCCCCAATTCTTCAGCAAACCCGACCTGATCCTGATTGTCCAGGTCCATCTGGTGCCGCAGGAATTCGATTCCTAGGGCAATGGGCGTCATCAGAATGGCAAAGCCCATGAAGATGGTAATCTGCCGTAAGATGCTTAGGCGAGGATTCTCTTTGGCCTGTTCTTCTTTCAACAAGCTATGTGCCTTAACCACAAAAAAAACACTGATGCCCATGGAACCAGCGGCGATAATTTCAGTAATCATAGTTCAGTGCAGGAAAGAAGCCAGAAAATAATAATATATAATTGAAAGTCAAATATACAAAAAGGATAAGTAAGCACTGACTTAACGCTTAGGAACGCCGTACAAATAACTTACGGTTTTTGACCGTCTTATTTTGCCTTCACCAAATTTAAAAATCATTTCCGTAACTGAGGCTATGCAAAGGATTTGTAAATTCGGTGAGAACAAAAGCGTCAGGTCAAAAACCAGTAAGTTATTT
>JBLHRW010000284.1:0-6775 GCA_047626445.1 Neolewinella sp. | reverse complement strand
CGTGTTTCTTGACCTGACGCTTTTGTTCTCGCCGTTCTTGAAAAATTCTTTGCATAGCCGTAGCTACGGAAATAATTTTTAAGAGCGGTGAGGGCAAAATAAGGCGGTCAAGAAGCATGGTTTATTTGTTTCCTGTCCCTTAGCCGTGTCGCGATGGGTAAAACCATCATTGACCACGAAGTAGTTACCGGCCGAATGGGGGTTGATCGGCTAGAGATCATCGCCATTTTTCAGGTAGAGGACGGCATGATCCAGCGGGGCGATTTCATCAGGAAATAAACTTACCTCCCTTGAAACATCTAATTCCTATCCTCCTATTTATCCTCTCGATCCTCTCCGCCCAGCCGCAGGCTGATCCGCTTCGGACGGTGGAAAACATCCATCCCATTACCAGCGCTTGTGCTAAAAAAATATGAGCCCAATCCGGTAAAACGACTGCGTATGGGTATTGAACGATTGTTGCGGTTTTAACGCTCCCTGCTTTTTAGTCCCCTTCCCTTGCACCGGCGGCCGCGCCCTTATTCGTCTTGTAATTCAGTAGTGGGTAAGTCTAGTAGGGCTACCGCATTGGGATGCTCGCTCCGCTCGTGGGTAATAGTAGCCCGGCCCAGCTAAAATCGATCAGCATAGTTTCGGCCCTGATCGTTCTGTTTAACTCCTCCGCCTTAAGGCGTAGCGCAAAACCAACCCCAGCGTCCTTGCCCTGTACCGGACAATAGCCCTCCGTGTACTTCAAGTGACCGAAGGTGGGGGCCATCCGAAGCATCGCGATCATGCCTTGTTGCCTGTCTTTTCAATCTTCAACCTGGCTGCTGTTGACATTCAAGACCTCAAAAAGCGAAGAAGCGCTGCCCAATGCATGGGCATAGTGCAGGCTGACGGGCGCAGAGTCATCGGCGGTAATGCCTATCGGGAAACTGTCCGGTAGCGTTTCAAGGTCGAAAGTAGTACGAAAGAGGACCACGGCCTGCTCGCTTCCTTCCAGGGCGGAGCGGGTTACCCAGTTGGCGTTGAACTGTACTTTTAGTGGTAAGGAGGCAAGGCAAAATAAGAGGAAAAGGGCGGGAAGACAGCGGTTCATATGGAGTAAGGTGTACGACTCTGTGCTGCCACTGTGCCTCCCTCTGTACTGCATTCTGTGAGGACAATCAGCTGCCTAGCAGCCCTTGGCATACCTATCATAAGGCTGATTCATTTCCCTGAAATTAATTAACGCGGGTAAAGTTCTCATCCCTCCGCCTATGCTTTTCTTTTCCCCGCCCGCCAGGCAGCCCAAGCATAAGCCCCCAAAGTCCCCCAACAAATCAACAAACCAAAGAACTCCCGCGTCAATTCCACGTGCGGAGACTCGGCCTTCATCGAACCGGTGATGGTGGGCATTCCGTCACTGAGCCACTGGGCGAATTCCGGGATGTAGGTTGTCCACCAACCAAATAATACCAAGGCGGGAAGTAGTGGCACGATGGGGCGCAGACTGCCGAAGAAGTACCGAAGTGCGATGAAGGTGACAACGCCGTAAGTGGCGACCCAGCGGTTCCAGTCCGGGTCGTTGAGTTGCCAGTAGGCACAAAGAGCGAAAAGGGCGGCAACTGCGAGGTGGAGGTATTTCATGATACTGGTTTAGCTGGCAGCAAATATAGTGGCTGGGTCGAAGGGGCTCGGGTATTTATGGATTTGGGCGACGGCGCGCAGGTGCAGGTAAGGGTAAGGGAGCAAGGTAGGGAGCTGACTCGTCCACTAAGAGAGCGGTTTTCAAATGATCACAAAGTCTTCCTTCGGCGGACGAGCCAGGCCGTTCCTCCCGTCTCGGCCGACGAGCAAAGACTTTGCTGACCGAGCTTACGATTGTCCTGAGCCGCTACCTCATTTCCCTCTCTTCGTCAGACATTCTGCTTACCTTACCCACCGTATAACTGAGCTCTTAACGCCTAACTGAAGATAAATGACCATCGATCAAGTGACCATCGCTCCCAACGGCCCAATCCTCTCTCGCATTGTTGCTGGCGTGATGACCTGGGGAGAGTGGGGGGCTGACTATTCCCCAAATCAGATGTCCAACATGATCCAACATTGCTTGGACATTGGTATTACCACCTTCGACCATGCGGACATCTATGGCCACTACTCCACGGAATCCACTTTCGGCGAAGCGTTAAGCGAACTCGGCACCAGCGTCCGCGCCCAAATGCAACTGGTGAGCAAATGCGGTATCCGCCTGGAAACCCATCGTCGCCCGGAGAACAAGATCAAAAGCTACGACCTCAGCCGGGAGTACATCATCCATAGTGCTGAACGCAGCCTGCAAAACCTGCGGACCGACTACCTCGACCTTTTCCTGATCCACCGCCCCAGCCCGTTGATGGATCCCTCCGAAGTAGCAGAAGCCTTCAGCCGCCTCGAACAGGACGGTAAGGTCAAAGCCTTTGGCGTCAGCAATTTCACCTCCAGCCAGTATAAGCTACTAGCCAACGCCACCGGGCTGGTCACCAACCAGGTCGAATGCCATCCGCTGCATACCGATTGCCTGTTTGACGGCACTTTCGACGAACTGATTACCGCCGATGTCCGCCCCATGATCTGGAGCCCACTCGGCGGCGCCAAATACTTTCAAAACGAAGGCACCGGCGTACTTCGCCTCCGGGATGTGGTCAAAACACTTGCAAAAAAATACGGCGACGTCAGCGAAGATGTCATCCTCCTGGCCTGGTTACTAAAGCACCCCGTTGGCGCCATCCCCGTCGTTGGTACCACCAAAATCAGCCGGTTGGACAATACCCGCCTCGCCCTTGCACTGGAAATGGAAACCCAGGATTGGTTTGCGATTTTGGAGGCTGGGGTTGGGCATGAAGTGGCCTAGTGGCTAGTTTTTAGTGGGTAGTGCTGCCGCATATTGGAGGCGCTATCTCCACGTTACTTTTACCTATCACGCCTGTGGCTTGCGGAAGCACTACCCACTACTTACTATAAACTACCCACTAACAATGCCATTAATAATCCCCGTCCGTAACCACACCCCCACCCACGGCAACAACTGCTTTATCGCCGAAAACGCCACCCTAATCGGCGAGCTGACCATGGGAGATGATTGCTCCGTCTGGTTTACCGCTGTCATTCGGGCCGACGTCAACGCCATCACCATCGGTGACCGGGTCAACATCCAGGACGGTGCCTGCATCCACTGTACCTACGAGCGAGCGGCGACCACCATTGGTAACGACGTCAGCATCGGCCACCGGGCCATTGTACACGGTTGCACCATCCATGATTCAGTACTGATCGGTATGGGGGCCATCGTGATGGACGATGCCGTAGTAGAATCCAACGTCATCATTGGGGCAGGAGCGGTGGTGCCGGCTGGGATGCGCTGCGAAGCCAACTCCGTTTACGCTGGTGTCCCCGCCAAAAAAATCAAAGATCTGGACCCCGCCCAGCGGGCGGATACGATTGAAAGGATCGCCGCGGCTTATTTGAAGTATGCTTCCTGGTTTAGGGACGCCGTATAAATAACTTACTGGTTTTTGACCTGACGCTTTTGTTCTCACCGAATTTACAAATCCTTTGCATAGCCTCAGTTACGGAAATTATTTTTAAAATTGGTGAGGGCAAAATAAGGCGGTCAAAAGGCGTAAGTTATTTATACGGCGTCTCTAAAGGATATCAAACCTCCCGAATCAACGCCAATATCTCCGCAACCCCCAGCTTCCCCGCATTACCAGTACCACTCAAAATCTGGTCCGCCAAATCCCGCTTCTCCGCATGGAGGGCAATGATTTGCTCCTCAATGGTCCCTTGGCTGACGAAGCGGTAAACCGTCACCGGCCGCTGCTGACCAATGCGGTGGGCGCGGTCACTGGCCTGGTCCTCGGCCGCAGGGTTCCACCAGGGGTCGAGGTGGAGGACGTAGTCGGCCGCCGTTAGGTTGAGGCCAGTCCCGCCGGCTTTAAGGCTGATGAGGAAAACCTCCCCCTCGCCACCCTGAAAGGCATTGACCGCTTCTTCCCGTTTCTTCCCTGGCGTGCTGCCATCGAGGTATTGGTAGGAAATACCCTGGCCTTTTACCCAGTTTTCCACGATCTTCAGGTGCTTCACGAACTGGGAGAAAATTAGGGCTTTGTGCCCGTTTTCCAGAATTTCGAGCAACGTTTCCGCTACGAGTTCCAGCTTGGCACTGCCAATTTTAGAGCTTGGCCGCACGAGCCGCGGGTGGCAGGCCGCCTGGCGCAGCTTCGTTAACTGCGCAAGTACGGTGAAGCGCTTCTGTTGTTCATCGGCAGAAGCAATGTCTTTTAGCGCCTGGCGGCGGAGCGCCTCGTAAAGGGCCTTCTCTTCTTCGCTTAGGTCTACGTTGAGCTGGATTTCTGTCTTCGGCGGAAGTTCCGTCAGTACCTCGTCTTTGCGGCGCCGCAGGATGAAGGGCTTCACGAGGTTTTTTAGCTGCCGACGACGATCCTCGTCGCCATCCCGAGCGATGGGGCGGTTGAACTTTTCGTTGAAAGCGGTTTTTCCGCTCAGCAGCCCGGGGTTCAGAAAGCGGAATAAGCTCCACAGCTCGCCGAGGTGATTTTCAATGGGTGTGCCAGTGGTCGCCAGTTTGAAATCTCCACTGAGGTTCTGGACGATCTTTGCGCGCTTGGTAGCGGTGTTTTTTATCGCCTGGGCTTCGTCCAGTACGATGGTGGACCAATCTATGGCCTGTAATTCGTCGCCGATAAAAGACAGCAGGCCGTAGCTTACCAGGGCGAGGTCCCCGTTGCCGAGTTGGGGTAACAGCGCAGCGTCTTGCCGGCTGGCAATCAACACCGGAACTAAGCCCGGGGCAAAGCGCTCCGTCTCCGCCTTCCAGTTCCGCGTTACGCTGGCGGGGGCGATGACCAGTGCCGGCCCCTTATTCGCCCGGGCGCAGAGCATGGCCAGCGCCTGTATGGTTTTACCCAGGCCCATATCATCAGCCAGGCAGCCACCGACGCCCCATTCGGCGAGCCGCATCAGCCACTTGAATCCTTCTTTCTGGTAGTCGCGCAGCTCCGCCTTGAAATCTTTAGGTACCCTCGGACGGATCTTGTCCGCCGATTTAATCCGATCCAGCCCTTCCTGCCAGGCGTCGTCATACTCCAGGTCTTCCAACCCGTCAGCTATTTCGGCAAAGGCGCTGGCGGCCAAGGTCGGGAGCTGGAGTTTTTTGCCCTTTTGATGGAGTAGTCCTTCCATTTCCAGGATACGATCCCGTAGCTCATCAGTGAGGGCGAGGAATTCGCCTTCCTTCAACTCCACAAAAGGGTTGTCTTTGCGTTCCCGGAGTTGCTCCAGCAGCATTTCCAGATCAAGGACCTGGTTTTCATCGACGGTAAGCTTGCCGTCTACCTCAAACCAATCCCGGTTCTTGCCCACCTTGATGGCCAGCTCGTTGGAACCGGCAGTGGCTACGATCTTTAGCTTTTCTCCCTTGGGGTGCTCAATGGTGATCAGTTGTTCGTTGACCAGGCTGCGCAACTCCAGGAGTATCCGCAGTGCCGTTTGGGTGTCTTCGATAACGTACTCGTGGAAGCTCCCCTCAATGCGGTTCAGGGTTGGGCAGGCGGCGAGCGCCGCGTCAACTTCGGCGGCTTCTTCTGTGAGGTCCCGCAGCAATAGCTTTCGGCCTTCTTCCAGCACAACGACGGTGCGGGGCATCCCGTCTCCCGGCTTGAAGTAGATCGGTTCTTCAGGAATGGGCTTGACATAAATGGCCACCTGGTAGCCTTCGCCGAAGGGCAGGAGGTGAAAGCAGGGTAGGGTGCTGCCCGTAACTTGCTCCAGATCGTCGTTGATCAGGTCGAAGGTAGACTGCACCACCACGGTCGGCCGGATGTCTTCCACCATCTGCTCCACCGTGGCTCGTTCAGAGGAGGGGACCTCCACGCCCGAACCGATGGCCCAGGCAATCTTGCCTTGCCGTTCATTGAGGTGGTACACCCGGTACCGGGTCGGTGTTTCCTTGCGCCATACGTAGCCATGCTGTTCCACCGGTGGGTCAAACCGTAGCATTAGGCCTTCGGCTGTTTCGGTTATCAGTAGTTCTGGTTCCGCCCGGCTCAGCTCGATGGGAATACGCTTCCGGTCGTCGAGGTAAACTCTTGGGTGGTCCGCAATTTCGTAGAGCATTTGCCCAAAGTCGACCTGTAGGCTGTCATCATTATACACTAACGAACCGGACAGGCGACGGCCATCGAACGTCGTAATTGCCTTAATGGCACGGGAATCGGCCAGGTCCATGGCCTCCGTATTCTTGGGGTTGATCAGCTCATACCATTTCAACTTCCTTCCCTTGCTCCAGCCCCTCGCACCGGCTTTTTGTTCTTTGCAGAAGATCTCTTCTTCTTCGAAATCGACGATCCAAATCGTACGGAAGGCCGGGCCATCAGCTGCATCACCTTTTAGGGTTTCACTACTTTGCCGAAGCAACCGTAGGGCATATTCCCAAGGCGCCTTTGTAGGTAGCAAGCTTTGTAAAAAAACCGTCTCTTGCACCTGCGCCCCCGCCTGATCGCCCACAAAAGCCTGAACGGCTGCTCGCCACGTTTCTACATCGGGGTGGTGCGGGAAAATGGTGGACAACGCGTGATTAATCTCGGCTGCGACCCAGGGGGTTTGGCTGAAGTCTCCGTTTTCAAAAGCCCGAAATAGTGGTGCCAGCAGTGACTGCCTGGGTTTGAACCCCGTCCAGTTGATGCACCACAGTGCCATCATCCACTCCAGCGGGTGGGACAGCCCTTCTTTCAACTGGCTTTCCAACAGG